>NZ_JBFUAB010000017.1:0-175543 GCF_056406535.1 Roseateles sp. P1_C1_2 | reverse complement strand
ATCAACGGCCTCTACAAAGCCGAGTTGATCCATCGCCGGGCGCCGTGGAAGACCAAGGAGTCCTTGGAGCTGGCGACGCTGGAATGGGTGTCCTGGTTCAACCACCACAGGCTGCTCGAACCCATCGGCTACATCCCGCCCGCCGAGGCTGAGTCAAACTACTACCGGCAACTTGCCAATCAGGCCGCGATGCCCGCCTGACTTAAACCAACCGGCCTCCATGGAACCCGGGGCGATTCACACTGGGGCCAGCGATCAAGCCGAGCGTTCGACCGGACGGCTCAACCTTCAGGCGCTATTGAAGCAAAGGTTGGCCGAGAGTTTTTCTACTTAACTTTGGCCAGATGACCAAGTTTCAGCGCAAGGCACATCGCGAATTCGACGAGAACACCGATGGATATTGGTAGGCCGTGTTGGACTTGAACCAACGACCAAAGGATTATGAGTCCTCTGCTCTGACCAACTGAGCTAACGGCCCCCGGGGAGGAGGCGCGGATTCTAGTCAGCGTTGGCTCAGCGCCTGGCCAACCATCCGCGACGTGATGTCGACGATCTGGATCATGCGGTCGTAGGCCATGCGCGTCGGGCCGATGACGCCCAGCGTGCCGACCACCTGACCGTCGACCTCGTAGGGCGCGCTGACGATGGACAGTTCCTCGTAGGGCACCACCTGGCTTTCGCCGCCGATGTAGATGCGCACGCCCTCGGCGCGGCTCGATGTGTCGAGCAGGCGCATCAGCTGGGTCTTCTCCTCGAAGAGGTCGAAGAGGCGGCGCAGGCTGCCCATGTCGTGGCTGAAGTCCTGCACGGTCAGCAGGTTGCGCTCGCCGGAGACGACGACGCGTTCTTCCTGCTGCTGCATGGCCTCGCTGCCCACCTGCACGGCCGCGCTCATCAGGCCGGCGATCTCGCCGCGCAGTGCGTCGACCTCATGGCGCAGGCGCTCGCGCACCGCCTCCAGCGTCAGGCCCGCGTAGCCGGCGTTGAGGCGGTTGCTGGCCTCCTGCAGTTCGCCCTGGCTCAGGTCCTGGGCCGTGAAGACGACGCGGTTCTGCACGTCGCCGTCGGGTGCCACGAGGATGACGAGGACGCGGCGCTCGCCCAGGCGCAGGAATTCGATGTGGTGGAAGACGCTGGGCTTCTTGGGTGCCGTGACGACGCCGACGAAGCTCGACAGGTTGGACAGCATCTGCGCCGCGCTGGCGATGACGCGCTGCGGCTGGTCGGGCTGCAGCTGCGCCGTCTCCACGCCGATGAGGCCGGGCTGGGCCGTCAGCATGGTGTCGACGAAGAGGCGGTAGCCGCGGGCGGTCGGGATGCGGCCGGCGCTGGTGTGCGGGCTGGCGATGAGGCCGAGCTCTTCCAGATCAGCCATCACGTTGCGGATGGTCGCCGGGCTGAGTTCCAGGCCCGAGGCTTTGGAGAGCGTGCGCGAGCCCACCGGCTGGCCGTCGGCGATATACCGTTCGACCAGGGTTTTCAGCAGGGATTTGGATCGCTCGTCCAGCATGGCCGCATTCTATGGACAGCGCTGTTCTGCCCGGGATGTGCAAACCCCCTGTGGTGTAATTTGCCGCATGGCCGAGCGCTTCAGACATGTCGCCATCGTGGGCAAGCATCAAGCGCCTGGCATCAGGCCGGTGCTGGAGGAGATTGCCCAATTTTTGTGCAGCCAGGGCCTGGACGTCTCGCTCGAAGCGGACACGGCGCTGAACACCGGCCTGACGGACTACGACGCGCTGTCCAACGACGAACTCGGCCGGCAATGCGACCTGGCGGTGGTCATCGGCGGCGACGGCACCATGCTGGGCTTCGCGCGCGACATGGCCCGCCACGGCATTCCGCTGGTGGGCATCAACCAGGGGCGCCTCGGTTTCATCACCGACATCCCCATCGAGCGCTGGCGCGAGTCATTGGCGCCGGTGCTGGCGGGTGACTACGAAGTCGAGCCACGGTCCATGCTGGAAGGCGCGGTCTGGCGCGACGGCGAATCCATCTTCTCCGGACTGGCGCTCAACGACGTGGTCGTCAGCCGCGGCGGCACGTCCGGCATGGTGGAGCTGAAGGTCAACGTCGGCGAGCAGTTCGTCGCCAATATGCGTGCCGACGGCCTGATCGTGGCATCGCCCACCGGTTCCACGGCCTATGCGCTGTCGGCCGGCGGGCCCATCCTGCACCCCAGCATCGCGGGCTGGCTGATCGTGCCGATCGCGCCTCACACCCTGTCGAACCGGCCCATCGTGCTGCCCGATCTGGGCGAGGTGCGCATGGAGATCGTCGCCGGACGCGATGCCTCGGTGAACTTCGACATGCAAAGCCTGGCCAGCCTGCTGCACGGCGACACCATCACCGTGCGGCGCAGCCAGCACCAAGTCCGCTTCCTGCACCCCAAGGGCTGGAGCTATTACGCGACCCTGCGACGCAAACTGCGTTGGTATGTTTAGAGCCTGACCCATGCTGCGGCACCTGAGCCTGAAGGATTTCGTCATCGTCCCCGCGCTGGAGCTCGACTTCGAGCCCGGCTTCGCCGTGTTGACCGGCGAGACCGGTGCGGGCAAGTCCATCCTCATCGATGCGCTGCAGCTGGCCCTGGGCGGCCGCGGTGACGCCGGTGTCGTGCGCGAGGGTGCGGCCAAGGCCGAGATCTGCGCCGAGTTCGACACGCCGCCGCATCTGCGCACCTGGCTGGACGAAGCCGGCTTCGACTGCGACGACACGCTGCTGCTGCGCCGCGTCATCGACGCCGCGGGAAAAAGCCGCGCCTGGATCAATGGCGGTGCCGCCACGCTGACCCAGTTGCGCGAGCTGGCCGACCACCTGCTCGACATCCACGGCCAGCACGCCTGGCAAGGCCTGACCCGCCCGGCCGCCGTGCGCGAGCTGCTGGACGGTTTCGCCGGCCTGGACACCGCACCGCTGGCCCGCGCCCACGCCGCCTGGAAGCAGGCCGCCGAGGCGCTGCAAAAGGCCCAGGGCCAGCAGGCCGACGCGCTGCGCGAACGCGAGCGCCTGGCCTGGCAGATCGGCGAACTGGACGGCCTCGCGCCCGCCGAGGGCGAGTGGGAGGAGCTGAACGCCGAGCATGGTCGCCTGTCGCACGGCCAGTCCCTCATCGACGCGGCCAAGTCGGCGCTCGACGCCCTGGACGAGGCCGAACCCAGCGCCCAGTCGCTGGCCGGCGGCGCGCTGGACCAGCTCGAACGCGTACTCGACCATGACGCCCGCCTGCTGCCCGCCGTGCAGGCCCTGCGCGACGTGCAGGCGCAGTTGCAGGATGCCTGCCACACGCTGTCCGCCTATCTGCACAAGGCCGACCTCGACCCGAACCGCCTCGCGGAGCTGGACGAGCGCGTGTCGGCCTGGATGACGCTGGCCCGCCGCTACCGCCGCCAGCCTCAGGAGTTGCCGACGCTGCTCGCGCAATGGCGCACGGAACTCGCCGCACTTGATGCCGCCAGCGACCCGGCCCAGCTCGAAGCGGCGCTGGCCGCCACGCGCCAGGCTTTCGACGCCGAGGCGCAGGCGGCCAGCCGCGCCCGCAAGAAGGCCGCACCTCAATTGGCGAGCGCCGTCACGGCCGCAATGCAGCAGCTGGGCATGGCGGGTGGCCAGTTCGATATCGCCCTGAATGCGACGGACGGCCCGCAGAGCTTTGGCGTCGAAGCCGCCGAATTCCTCGTCGCCGGCCACGCCGGCAGCACGCCGCGGCCGCTGGCCAAGGTGGCCTCGGGCGGCGAGCTGTCGCGCATCGCGCTGGCCATCGCCGTGACCGCCAGCCAGGCCGCCACCGGCAACGCCCCAGGCACGCTGATCTTTGACGAAATCGATGTCGGCATCGGGGGCGCCGTTGCCGAAACCGTGGGCCGGCTGATGAAGCAACTCGGCCATTCGGCCACCGGCCAGCGCCAGGTGCTGGCCGTCACCCATCTGCCCCAGGTCGCGGCCTGCGCTGATCGTCACCTCGTCGTCGCCAAGGCCTTGCAGGGCACAACCACCGTCAGCTCGGTCAGCCCGGTGGTTGGCGAGGCCCGCGTGGCCGAGGTGGCCCGCATGCTGGGCGGCGAACGCCTGTCCTCCACCAGCCTTGCGCATGCGCAGGAGATGCTGGACGCGTCCACGGCCATGAAGCCGCGCAAGGCGAAGTCATGAGCACAGACCCGGATCTGCACGGCGACGTGGTGCTGCTGACCGGCATGTCCGGCGGTGGCAAGTCGGTGGCCATGCACGCACTGGAAGACGCCGGCTATTTCTGCGTCGACAACCTGCCCGCCGAACTGCTGCTGGACTTCCTGCGCCTGGAGCAGCAACGCGGTGAGCGGCGGGTTGCCATCGCGGTGGACGTGCGCTCGGCCAGCTCGCTGCCGATGCTGCTGCCGCTGCTGAAGGACCTGCGCGCCACCGGTGTGCCGGTGCGTTCCATCTTCCTGGATGCGAGCAACGACGCGCTGATGCGCCGCTTCTCCGAGACGCGCCGCCCCCACCCCCTGCGCGAGGACCGCGACACCGGCTTCGGCGGCCTGGAAAGCGCTGCCGATGAGAGCCACCGCCTGCTGCTGGATGCCATCAAGCTGGAGCGCGAGCTGCTGGGCGGCCTCAAGGCCGAGTCCACCGTCATCGACACCAGCCAGCTGCGCCCGGCCCAGCTGCGCGCCTGGCTGGGCGACCTCGTCGGCCCCAACGCCGGCACCAAGCTGACGCTGGTGTTCGAATCGTTCGCGTTCAAGCACGGTGTGCCCAGCGACGCGGACTTCGTCTTTGACGTGCGCGTGCTGCCCAACCCTTACTACGACCGCGAACTGCGCCCACTGAACGGCCGCGATGCGCCGGTGGCCGCCTATCTGGCGGCTCAGCCGGAGGTCGGCCTGATGATGGGCCAGATCGCCGGCTTCCTGTCGCGCTGGCTGCCCAACTTCGCGGCCGACCAGCGCAGCTACCTGACCGTCGCCATCGGCTGCACCGGCGGCCAGCACCGTTCGGTCTATCTCGTCGAGATGCTGGCGCGGCAGTTCGGCCACCACGGTCACGTGCTCAAACGCCACCGCGAACTGGATGCTCGGTAGTTTCAGAATTCTTGTTCTAGACAACTAGTTCTAGAACGATTATTCTGAACGCATGAGTCAAACACCCCCCGCCAAGCCGACGCCGGCCGAGCTGGACCTGCTGCAGGTGCTGTGGCGCCTCGGCTCCGGCGACGCCAAGGCCGTGCACGAGGCCTTGCTGCCCGAGCGCCCGGACGCCACCTACGCCACCGTGCTGCGCCAGTTGCAGGTCATGCATGGCAAGGGCTTGCTGAGCCGAGACGAGAGCCAGCGCCCGCAGCTCTATGCCCCCGTGCAGGCACAGGACAAGCTGCAACAGTCCCTCATGAAGGACTTCATCAGCAAGGCCTTTGCCGGCTCGGGCAAGGCCCTGGTGCTGGCGGCCCTGAAGAGCCATGTCAGCGCCAAGGAGCGAGCGGAAATCCGCCAGCTGCTGGCCAACAAGAGAGATGAAGCATGAGCGCCGCGCCGGGCCGCCCCAAGCAAGCTCGCTCCCGCTCGGCGGGACAGGCCGCAGGCCGAAGGGTGCACTAATGAGCCTGGACATCGTCATGAATGCCTGGGGCTGGGCCCTCGTCAACTTCGTCTGGCAGGGTGTCCTCGTCGGCGGCGTGGTGGCCTTGCTGCTGGCACTGATGCGCGGCGCTTCGGCGCGCTGGCGCTATGCCGTCTGCGCGGCCGGCCTGGGCCTGTGCCTCGGCCTGCCGCTGGCCCAGTGCCTGGACCTCGGGCCGGCTGAAGCCGAGTTCATCGGCGAACTGCCGCCGCTGGCCGAGCAGATGCCGGCCCTGGTCAGCGCCTGGGCCCTGGGCACGGCGCTGATGCTGGCCCGCCTGGCCCTCGGCCTGGCCTGGGTGGGCCGCGCGCGGCGGCGCAGCACGCCGGCGCCGGCCGAATGGCAGGCGCGGCTGGACGCCCTCGCCCGCCGCCTTGGGCTGAAGCGTGCCGTGCCGCTGCGCTTGCTGCCCGAGCTCGCCGGCCCCATCGCCATCGGCATGCTGAAGCCCTGCGTGCTGCTGCCAGCTGCGCTGCTCGCCCGCCTGCCCGTGGATCTGCTCGAAGCCCTGCTCGCCCACGAGCTCGCCCACGTGCGGCGCTGGGACTATCTCGCCAACCTGCTGCAGAGCGCCGTCGAGGCCCTGCTCTTCTTCCACCCCGTCGTCTGGTGGCTCTCGGCTCGCATGCGCCACGAGCGCGAGCTGGTGGCTGACGAGATCTCGGCCGAACTGGTCGGCGACTCACGCCGCCTGGCCCTGGCCCTGCACGCCCTTTCTGAACTGGACTCTTCCGACATGACCCCCTCTCCCGCAATCGCCGCTCGCGGCGGCGATCTGCTCGCGCGCATCGAACGCCTGCTCGCACCCCGTCCCCAGGCCACCGGCTGGAAGCTGGCCCTGCCGGCGCTGCTGATCGCCGCGACCAGCTTCGTCGTGCAAGCCAAGGGCCGCGACCCGGTCGAGCCGCCGCCGGGTCCGGTGGCCGCCGTCGAAGCCGAGGCCGCACCGGTCCAGCAACTGCGCCTGCCCGTCAACGCCAAGCATGTCGTCGTCATCGACGACGCCACGGGCAAGGTGCTGATGGCCCGCGACGCCGATGCCGTCGTGCCCATCGCCTCGCTGACCAAGCTGCTGACGGCCATGGTCGTGCTGGACGCCAAGCTGGACCCGAACGAGAAGCTGCGCATCACGAGCGACGACGTCGACACCCTCAAGCACAGCCGCTCGCGGGTGCGCGTGGGCACGCAGATGAGCCGCCAGGCAGCGCTGGAGCTGGCGCTGATGGAATCCGAGAACCGTGCGGCCGCGGCGCTGGCACGCACCTATCCGGGTGGTGACGCAGGCTTCGAGAAGGCCATGCTGGCCAAGATCCGCGCTCTGGGCCTGAAGCACACCGCCATCACCGACCCGACCGGCCTGTCGCCGGCCAACACCTCGACGGCCACTGAGATGGCGGCCATCACGGCCGCGGCGGCGCGCTACGGCGAGATCGAGCGCATCACCAGCGTCAAGAAGACCAAGGTGCCCGTGGACGGCCGCCAGCGCGAAGTGCGCAACACCAACCGTCTCGTCGGCGCCAAGGGCTGGAACATCCGCGTCTCCAAGACAGGTTACACCGAGGAAGCCGGCCGCTGCCTGGCGATGCGCATCCTGAACGGCAAGCGCCCGGTCACCGTCGTGCTGCTGGACGCCGATGGCTCGGCCAACCGCCTGCGCGATGCGGCGCTGATCCGAAAATCGCTGGCCAAACAAGCTTCATGAAGCCCCTCGTCCAAGGAGTACCTTGGCCGGCCCCCCGCGGGGACGGCGATGCTTGCCGGCTCGACCGGCAAGCACATCACCAGAGCGGGCCGGCTCGGGAGCGGCTCGTCGCTCGGCCCGCAAGCGTGCACCGCCGCCATTTGCTCGCAGCGGGCAGCGCCACGCTGACCCTGCCAGCCTGGGGTCTGGACTTCGCCGCACCGCGCGCGCCGGCCGCCATGCGCGCCAGCGTCGACCGCATCATCGACATCGCCGTCGGCATCCGCCCCTTCCGCGCCCAGGGGCCGCGCATCGAGGCCGAGAAGCGCTTTGGCAAGACCCTGGTCCACCACTACGGCCATGGCGGCAGCGGCTGGTCGCTGTCCTGGGGCTCGGCGCAGCGCGCGCTGGCGCTGATCCAGGCCAGCGGCATGCGCCCGGGCGAGCGCATCGCCGTCATCGGCTGCGGCGCCATCGGCCTGACGACGGCACGCACCGCCCAGCAGGCAGGCTACAAGGTCAGGCTCTACGCCAAGGATCGCCCGCCCCGCGTGCATTCCTCGGCCGCCACCGGGCTGTGGACGCCAGACTCGCGCATCGTCACCGAAGAGCACGCCAGCGAGACCTGGACGGCCGACTGGGAGGCGATGGCGCGCGCCTCGTTCAAGGTGCACCAGGGCTATCTCGGCCTGCCATCGGGCCCCGTTGAATGGCATGACGGCTATGTCGTCGCCGACGAGGATTTCAACCAACCCCTGCCCGGCCATATCGGCGAGCCCGACTACCCAGAGCTCGCGTCGCGCATCGCCGATCTGCGCCCGCAGGGCAAGGCGCTCTCGCCCGCGGAGCATCCTTTTCGCACGCCCCACGCACGCCGCTTCACCCAGCTCATCTTCAACATCCCGGCCTATCAACGCCTGCTGCTGGACGACTTCGCCCGCGACGGCGGCGAGTTGGTGCAGCGCGAGTTCCAGCAGCCGCGCGACTTCGCACGCCTGCCCGAGCGTGTCATCGTCAACTGCACCGGCGACGGCGCGCGCAAGCTGCTCGGCGACACGGGCATGACGCCGGTACGCGGCCAGACGGCCCGGCTGATTCCACAGCCCGAGGTGGACTACGCACTGATCTACCGCGGCCAGAACCTCGTCGTGCTGCCGCGCCGCGACGGGCTGCTCGTCGCCGCCATGGGCGAGCACGACTTCGGCAACGCCGACCTCACGCCCGACCGGGCCCAGTCCGAAGACGCCGTGCGGCGTCTGGCCGCGCTGTTCTAGCCGGGGTGGGAGCTATGCACCGCTTCATGAGGACGCCTCTCATCCTCTGCGCATTGCTGGGGCCTGCCGCGGCCCACGCCGTAGATGAAGGCCGCATCCGCGCCGCCGTGGAAGCCGCCCTCCTGCCGATGATGTCGCGCCACGACATCCCCGGCATGGCCGCAGCCTTGACCGTGGACGGCCGCGCCTACGTCTTCAACTTCGGCGTCACCTCGAAGCAGGCCCAGGCGCCCGTCACGGATGCCACGCTGTTCGAGATCGGCTCGGTGAGCAAGACCTTCACGGCCACCCTGGCGGCCTACGCACAGAGCACCGGCAAGCTGTCGCTGGACGACCATCCCGGCAAATACCTTCATGAACTGACGGGCACGGCCATCGACAAGGCCACGGTGCTGCATCTGGCCACCTATACCGCCGGCGGCCTTCCGTTGCAGTTCCCGGATGCGGTGGTGGGTGACGCCGCGACCTTGCGCTACTTCCGCGACTGGAAGCCGACGGCGCGGCCGGGCAGTGTGCGCGGCTACTCCAACCCCAGCCTGGGCCTGCTGGGTCTCGTCACGGCGAAGGCGCTCGGCGAAGACTTCGCGACGGCGCTCGAGACGCGGCTGTTCCCTGCGTTCGGCATGGCCCACAGCCACGTCCGCATGCCCGAGCACGCCATGAAGGACTACGCCTGGGGCCATCGCGAAGACAGGCAGGTCAGGATGCAGCCCGGGCCGCTCGCCGAACCCACCTACGGCATCAGGACGACCGCCTCGGACCTGCTGCGCTTCGTGCAGGCGAACATCGATCCGAGCTCATTGGCGCCCGCGATGCGCCGCGCCGTCGAGGCCACGCAGGTCGGGCACTTCCGCTCGGGGCCGCTCGTCCAGGGGCTGGGATGGGAGCAATACCCCTTCCCCGTCTCGCGCGAATGGCTGCTGGGCGGCAACTCGGCGGAAATGATCTTCGACGCACGGCCTGCAGAGCGCCTGCCTCGCACAACGCCGGGCGAACCTCGACTCTTCAACAAGACGGGTTCGACGGGAGGTTTCGGCGCCTATGTCGCCTTCATCCCCTCGCGGCGCGTGGGCCTCGTGCTGCTGGCGAATCGGAACTACCCGATTCCGGCACGCATCGAGGCGGCGTGGTCCATCCTGCAGGCCTTGACCGAAGCGCCCGACTGAGACGCGCGGCGCTCAGAAGGTTTCCCAGTCGCCTTCGCTGGTGCTGGGTGTCGGTGCAGGCGCGGGCCTGGGTGTCGGCGCCACGACGGCAGCCGTCGCAGGCGCGGGCCTGGGCGCCGCGGGCCTGGCGGCCGGCCTGGCTGCCGCCTTGGGCGCGGCGGCAGGCCTGGACGCCGGCTTGGGCGAACTGCGCGGCGCGGCGCTGGCGTGGCCCGCCATGTGCGCTTCCACGCGGAAGGCCGCCACCGCTTCGGACAATTTGGCCGTCTGCATGCGCATGCTCTCCGCCGCGGCCGCCGTCTGCTCCACCAGGGCCGCGTTCTGCTGGGTGGCCTGGTCGAGCTGGCTGACGGCGGCATTGATCTGGCCCACACCCTCGCTCTGCTCGCGGCTGGACACCGTGATCTCGCCGACGAGATCGGTCACCTTGCGCACCTCGTTGACCATCTGGCCAATGGTCTCGCGCGCGGCCAGCACCTGGGCACTGCCGCTCTCGACCTTGCCGACGCTGTCGCCGATCAGGCTCTTGATCTCCTTGGCTGCCTCGGCGCTGCGCTGTGCCAGCAGGCGCACCTCGCCGGCCACGACGGCGAAGCCGCGCCCCTGCTCGCCCGCCCGCGCCGCCTCGACGGCCGCGTTCAGCGCGAGGATATTGGTCTGGAAGGCGATGCCGTCGATGGTGCCGATGATGTCGGAGATCTTGCGGCTGGAGGTCGAGATGGCATCCATCGTCGTGACGACCTCACCCACCGCAGTGCCGCCGGCGCCGGCCACTTCGGAGGCATGGTTGGCGAGCTGGTCGGCCTGGCGGGCGTTGTCGGCATTGGCCTTGATCTGCGCGGCCATCTGCTCGACCGAAGCAGCCGTCTCTTCCAGGCTGGAAGCCTGGCTCTCGGTGCGCGCCGACAGGTCGGCATTGCCCTGGGCGATCTCGGCCGCGGCGACATTGAGCTGGTCGCAGCCCTGGCGCACGCCCGACACCATGCGCGCCAGGTTCTGCGTCATCTCGTCCAGCATGTTCACCAGCTGGCCGAGCTCGTCGCGCGAACTGCTCTGCAGGCGCATCGTCAGGTCACCGGCCGCCACGGCCTTGACGGCCTCGGAGGCGCGTTGCACCGGGCCGGTGATGGAGCGGGTGATCCACAAGGCCGCGAACACGCCGATGACCAGGGCAACGACGGATGCGATACCGAAGATCAGCAACACGCGCCGGTAGGCACTCTCTGCGGACGCCGTCGTCTGCGCGGCCAGCTTCTCGTTGTAGTCCCACCACTTGTTGACGTTCTGGCGCAGCGGCAGAAACGTGCTGCGGACGGCGGTGGCGCTCATCTCGCGGGCGGCGGTGCCCTGGGTCGGGTCGGCAGCGCTTTCTTCGGAGGCCTTGAGGACTTTTTCCTGCCCCGTGAAATAGGCCTCGGCGCCCTCGCGCACCGTCTTCAGCAGCCCACGATCCTCGTCGTCCGCCGCCAGCAGCTCATAGTCCTTGAGGCGCTGCCTGATGTCGTCGCGGGCCTTGGCAATCTGTGCGCCGAGCGCCTTCTTCTCCTTGTCGTCATCGGTCAGGATGTGCTGTTGCTCAAGCCGCCGCGAGTCTGAGACCGTGCCGTCGATCAGGTGAATGATGCGCAGCGACGGCAGGATGTTCTCGGGGTAGTACTCGGCGTAGTAGTTGATCGACTTCGCGAGCAGCGTTCCCACGCCGGCCATCGCGAGCATCAACACCAGCAGGATGGCGAATGCAAGGCCAAGGCGCGCACCGACGCGCAGGTTCTTCAAGGCATCCAAGGCTGTCCCCTCTCATTGTTGTTCGGGGGACTTTGCTCCTTTCAGCGCGGGCAGGCAATGCGCTGGAGCGTGAAGAGTGCGCAGTGTCAGCTTTCCGCCGCGTCCGACTCGCCGAGCAGTTGGGCCAGCAACACGGCCGTGCCTATGGGCGCGAAGATGACGATGGCAATGAACCAGGGCCAAAAGCGCCGGCCGGTGCGCCGCACCAGTTGCATCATGAAGACGCAGTGCATGCTGCTGGCAATCATCAGCCCCAGCCCCAGAAGCGCGAGCTTGGACGCCGGTGGCTCATCGTCCTGCGTGCTGCTGATGAGCTGCCACAGGCACAGGCCGGCGACGAGCAGGGTGATCACCGCGTACTCGATGCCGCTCTTGATTGCGGGTTTCATTCAGCTTTCCTCGATCAGTTTCTTCAGCGGCGCTGGCAGCGCGTAACTCGCGAGTTTCTCCCGGGCGACCCAGGTGCCCGAGCCAAATTCGGGCAGGTTTCCCCCAAGCGCCTCGACCCGCATCGTGTGCAGCACCCAGTCGAAATGGGTCAGCGCATGCTCGATGCGCGGCAGCGTCTCCAAGGCGACATCGGGCAGGGCCGCGCGGGCGCTGGCCTCATCGTCGAACATGGGCAGCGTCCACAGGCCCGCCCAGACGCCCGTCGCGGGCCGCTGCTGCAGCAAGACCTGGCCCTCTGCACCGGCCACCCACAGCCACCAGTTCTCGCGGCGGCCGCGCTTGAGCTTCCTGGTCTTGACCGGATAGCGGGTCGGGTCACCGGCATGCTGGGCGCGACACATGGGCTGCACCGGGCAGAGCAGACAGTCCGGCGCGCGCGTGCTGCAGATGGTGGCGCCCAGGTCCATCAGGCCCTGGGTGTAACGGTCCACGTCCAGGTCGGGCAGCAGCTCGGTGGCGCAGCTCCACAGCTTCTTCTCGGCCGCGCCGCTGCTGAGGTCGCCGTCGAAGGCCAGCACGCGTGACAGCACGCGCTTCACATTGCCGTCCAGGATGGCGACGCGCTCGCCGAAGCAGAAGGCCGCGATCGCCGCGGCGGTGGAGCGGCCGATGCCCGGCAGCGTCTGCAAGCCGGCCGCCGTGCCCGGGAACGCGCCGCCGTGCAAGGTCGCCACGGCCTGGGCGCAGGCATGCAGATTGCGCGCCCGGCTGTAGTAGCCCAGGCCCGCCCACTGCGCCAGCACCTCGTCCAGCGTCGCCGCGGCCAGGTCGGTGACCTTGGGCCAGCGCGCCAGGAAGCGCTCGTAGTAGCCGAGCACGGTGTTCACCTGGGTCTGCTGCAGCATGACTTCCGACAGCCAGACGCGGTAGGGGTCGCGCGTGTTCTGCCAGGGCAGGGTGTTGCGGCCATGGCGGCGCTGCCAGGCGACGACGGTCCTGCCGAAGTCCTTGATCAGCGCTTCTGGCATTGGGGGCAGAAAAAGGTGGAACGCTGGCCCTGCACGATGCGCTTGATGAGGGTGCCGCAGCGCCGGCAAGGCTCGCCCTCGCGGCCATAGACCTGGGCCTGCATCTGGAAGCTGCCGGCCACGCCGTGGGCATCGCGGAAGTCGCGCAGCGTCGTGCCGCCGGCTTCCAGCGCCTGGCCGAGCACCGTGCGCACGGCGGCGGCCAGTTTGTCCGCCCGTGGACGGCTGAGCTTGCCGGCAGGCAGGCGGGGGTCGATGCCGGCCATGAACAGCGCCTCGCAGGCGTAGATGTTGCCGGCGCCGACGACGATGTCGCCCGCCAGCAGCGCCTGCTTGATGGCGACGCGCCGGCCGCTCAGGGCCGCATGCAGGTGCAGGCCGTCGAAGCGCTCGTCGAAGGGTTCCAGGCCCAGGCTGCCCAGCAGCGTGGCGACGGGCTCGGCATCCAGGGCCGCGCCCCAGACGACGGCACCGAAGCGGCGCGGGTCGGTCAGGCGCAGCAGGCCGTGGTCGGTATGCAGGTCGAAATGGTCATGCGCGCCCGCTGCCGGTGTCGTGTCCAGGAAGGCCAGCGACCCCGACATGCCCAGGTGCATCAGCAGGCCGYCGCGCTCATCGAGCGGCAGCCACAAATATTTACCCCGCCTTTGCGTGCTGCCGACGCGAGCGCCGAGCAGGGTTTCCGGGTCCACGCCGAGGGGCCAGCGCAGCGGTTTTCCCAGGCGCAGACCGGTCACCCGGGCGCCTTGGATGGCATCCGCAAAGCTGCGGCGCGTGACTTCGACTTCAGGTAACTCGGGCATGGGCTGGAAATCATAATCAGCCCCTGCCCCCTGGAGTTCGAATGCCCCTGCCTTACCGTCGCGTGATCGCCGCCGCCGCCCTGCTGGCCGTGCTGCAAGCCCACGCCCAGGATGTCGCCCCCAGCGCGCCTGCCGAACCGACTGCCAACTCGGCCATGGACGCGCCGCTGTTCTACCAGCTGCTGATCGGCGAGCTCGAATTGCAGAACGGCCAGGCCGGCGTCGCCTTCCAGGTGCTGCTGGACGCCGCCCGCCGCACCGGGGACGAGGAGCTGTTCAAGCGCGTCGTCAACATCGCCGTGCAGGCCCGCGCCGGCGACCAGGCCCTGATGGCCGCCCGCGCCTGGGCCGAGACCGTGCCGACCTCGTCGGAGGCCCTGCAGAACTGTGTGCAGTTGCTGGCCGTCATGAACAAGCCCGCCGAGGTGCCGACGCCGCTGGCCAGCCTGCTGCGCGTCGCGCCCGCGCCGCAGCGCCCCAGCCTGATCCTCGCGCTGCCGCGCCTGTTCCAGCGCTCGCCCGACCCCAAGTCCGTGCTGACAGCGCTGGCGCCAGTGCTGCAGACCCAGACCGGCCCGCTCAAGCCCGCCGCCCTCTATACGGAGGCGCGCCTGGCCATCAATGCGGGCCAGAGCGCCCGCGCGCTGGCGCTGACCCGCGAGCTCAACCAGCTCGTGCCCGAGAACGACGACGCGATGCAGTTGGCCGTCGACCTCATGCCCACCGAGCCGCAGGCCGAGGCACTGATCACCGCGCGGCTGCAGCAGAACCCCGCGCAACACGGGCTGCGCCAAGCCTATGCCCGCTCGCTGATCCTGACCCAGCGCCCGACCGAAGCCGCTCGCGAGTTCCGCCTGCTGACGGAGGCCACGCCCGACAACCCCGCGCCCTGGCTGGCCCTGGGCGCCATCGAACTGGAGCTCAAGCACTTCGCCGCCGCCGAGACGGCCCTGCGCGAGGCGCTGAAGCGCCTGGACACGCCGGCCTCGGGCACCGACGCCGAGATCCGCGCCCGCGGCGAAGGCCGCCAGCAGGCCTGGCTGATGCTGTCCCAGACCGCCGAGCAGCGCGGTGACTTCAAGGCCGCCGAGGCGGCGCTGCAGAAGGTCGACGGCAACAGCCTGGAGCTGCGCTACCGCCGCGCCAGCCTGCTGGCCCGCCAGGGCAAGCTCGGCGATGCGCGCAAGCTGCTGCAGCCGGCCGCCGACGCCAGCGACGCCGACGCCCGCGCCACGCTGCTGGCCGAGGCCCAGTTGATGCGTGAGCAGCGCGACTACGCCGCCTCCCTCACCGTCCTCAAGGCGGCGACGACCCGCTTTCCCGCCGACCCCGATCTGGTCTACGAGCAGGCCATGATGACCGAGAAGGTCGGCAAGTTCGACGAGATGGAGACGCTGCTGCGCAAGGTCATCGAGATCAAGCCCGACTATCACCATGCCTACAACGCCCTCGGCTATTCGCTGGCCGAGCGCAATCTGCGCCTGCCCGAGGCCAAGCAGCTCATCGAGCAGGCACTCAAGCTGGCGCCTGGCGAGCCCTTCATCGTCGACAGCCTGGGCTGGGTGGAGTACCGCCTGGGCAACCTGGGCGAAGCCACCAAGCTGCTGCGCCAAGCCCATGGCAGCCGGCCCGACGCCGAGATCGCCGCCCACTTCGGCGAGGTGCTGTGGGCCAGCGGCGCGGAAGAAGAGGCCCGCCGCGTCTGGCAGGACGCCGCCCAGCGCGAACCGCGCAACGAGGCCCTGCGCGAAACGCTGGACCGGCTGAAGGTCAAGCCGCGATGAGACGCGTCGCCACTCTCCTGCTCGCCCTCGCCTTGGCCGGCTGCGCCCAGCTGCCGCAGACGCCGCCGGCCGCATCGGCCGAAGCCCGGCTCGGCGGCCGCATCAGCGTGACCGTGGCCGGCGACGTGCACAACCGCGGCACCGGCGGCGCGGCCAGCTTCGAGCTCTTTGGCGGCCCGCAGGCCGGCCGGCTGGAGCTGACCTCGCCGCTGGGTGCGTTGGTGGCCCGCGCGAACTGGCAGCCGGGCCGCGCCACGCTGCAGACGCCCAGCGAAGAGCGCCGCTTCGATGACCTCGATGCGCTGACCCGCGAGCTGCTCGGCGAGCCGGTGCCGATCGCCGCCCTGTTCGACTGGCTGCAGGCCCGCCCCTGGCCGGCCGCGCCGCATCAGAAGACGCCGGGCGGCTTCGAGCAACTCGGCTGGCGCATTGAGCCCAAGCTGCCCGCCCTCGTCGCCACGCGCCTGGCCGCGCCCACCGTCACGCTGCGCGCCAGGCTGGACAGCGGCGAATGAAGGCGCTGTACGACCTGGCCGCGCCCGCCAAGCTCAATCTCTTTTTGCACGTCGTCGGCAAGCGGCCCGATGGCTATCACCTGCTGCAGTCGCTCTTCGTGCTGGTCGACTGGGCGGACACGCTGCATGCCGAGGCCCGCACCGACGGGCGGCTGCGGCGTCACGACGTGCTCGGTGGTGACCTGCCCGCCGACGATCTCTGCCTGCGCGCCGCGCGCCTGCTGCAAACCGAAACCGGCTGCACGCTCGGCGCCGACATCCACCTCGAGAAGCGCCTGCCCGCTGGTGCCGGCATGGGCGGCGGCTCGTCCGACGCGGCGACGACACTGCTGGCGCTGAACCGCCTGTGGGATCTGCGCCTGCCGCTGAAGCGGCTGCTCGCTCTCGGGCTCAAGCTCGGCGCGGACGTGCCCTTCTTCCTCGGCGGTGGGCCGGCCTTCGTCGAAGGCATAGGCGAAATCCTGCACCCGCTGGCCTTGCCCGAGCAGCGCTTCGCCGTCATCAAAGGCCCGGCCGGACTGGCCACCAAGGACATCTTTTCAAGCCAACTCTTGGCAAGGAGCGAAAACCTGGCTATAGTCGCGGGCTTTCCCGCCCTGGCTGGAACTGCAGAAAACCTGGTTACAGGCTTTGGTCGAAACGATCTTCAGCCCGCAGCCGAAAGTATCAGCAGTGAAGTGCGAGATGCGTTGGTTCTGATGTCGAAGCGATTCGGCAACGCCCGGATGACGGGCTCCGGGGCCGCTGTGTTTTCAGTGCTCGCCGGAGATGGAAAAAATGGCAATGACGACCAGTCCCTGGCGACACTGCTGCAGGCCCAGCCCGCAGCATGGACCGGTCGAATCTGCCGCAGCTTGGCTCAACACCCGCTTGCGGGCTGGGCTGACTGAAAACGGTTATGGGGTGCAGCAGCTCTGCTGTGTCCTGTGTAGGGGAGTCGCCAAGTTGGTCAAGGCATCGGATTTTGATTCCGACATGCGAGGGTTCGAGTCCTTCCTCCCCTGCCAAAGTTTTTCTGTAATTCGCTGAACCGGCTTGCGCTTCAGCGAGCCACTGACACCAGAGGCTCCAAGTGCTGCTCAACACGGTTCTCTTCACCGGCAACGCGAACCCGGTCCTCTCCCAGGAAATGGCGACCCATCTCGGTCTCGAGCTGGGCAAGGCTGTCGTCGGGCGTTTCTCCGATGGCGAAGTCGCCGTCGAGATCCAGCAGAACGTGCGCGCCCGTGACGTCTTCGTCATCCAGCCCACCTGCGCGCCGACGAACGAGAACCTGATGGAGCTGCTGATCATGGCTGATGCCTTGAAGCGCTCCAGTGCCCGCCGCATCACCGCCGTCATCCCCTACTTCGGCTATGCCCGCCAGGACCGCCGCCCGCGTTCCACCCGCGTGCCCATCTCGGCCAAGGTCGTCGCCAACCTGCTGGAAACCGTCGGCGTCGAGCGCGTGCTGACCATGGACCTGCACGCCGACCAGATCCAGGGCTTCTTCGACATCCCGGTCGACAACATCTACGCATCGCCGGTGCTGCTGTCGGACCTGAAGAGCCGCAACTACCAAGACCTCGTCGTCGTTTCGCCCGACGTCGGCGGCGTGGTGCGCGCCCGTGCGCTGGCCAAGCAGCTCGGCTGCGACCTGGCCATCATCGACAAGCGCCGTCCGGCCGCCAACGTGTCCGAAGTGATGCACGTCATCGGCGAGATCGACGGCCGCAACTGCGTGATCATGGACGACATGATCGACACCGCCGGCACCCTGGTGAAGGCGGCCGAGGTGCTGAAGGCCCGCGGCGCCAAGAGCGTCTTCGCCTATTGCACCCACCCGATCCTGTCGGGCCCGGCCATCGAGCGCATCGCCGGTTCGCAGCTGGACGAAGTCGTCATCACCAACACCATTCCGCTGACCGACGCGGCCAAGGCCTGCAAGAAGATCCGCCAGCTGTCGGTGGCCTTCCTGTTTGCCGAGACCATCCGCCGCATCTCTGATGGCGAGTCGGTCACCTCCCTTTTCTCGGAACAAAACAACAATTTCTAGTCAGTCCGAGTAGGGTCCCTCCCGCAAGCGGGGCCCTCCCTTTTCTCCGAGCAGAACAACTTCTGATCGGAATACATGGCTGTCGCAAGACGGCTTTTTCAAACGGCGCCTGGTCGCGGGTGCCGTTCTCTTTTGGAGAAAACCATGAAGTTTGTCGCTTTTGAGCGCAAGTTGCAGGGGACCGGAGCGAGCCGCCGCCTGCGAGTGGCCGGCAAGGTGCCGGGCATTGTTTTTGGCGCCGGTGAGCCCGTCATGATCGAACTCGATCACAACGCGCTGTTCCACGCCCTCAAGAAGGAAGCCTTCCACAGCTCGCTGCTGGACATGGAACTGGCTGGCGCCACCACGCAAGTGCTGCTGCGCGATTTCCAGATGCACCCGTACAAGCCGCAAGTCCTGCACTGCGACTTCCAGCGCGTGGACGGCACGACCAAGATCACGAAGAAGGTGCCTTTGCACTTCATCGGCGAAGAAACGTCCGTGGCCGTCAAGACCGACCACTGCACGGTCAACCACGTCGTGACCGAGCTGCTGATCACCTGCCTGGCCAAGCAACTGCCCGAGTTCATCGAGGTGGATCTGTCTGGCCTGACCCAGGGTCACTCGCTGCACGTCAACGACATCAAGCTGCCGGAAGGCATCAAGGTCGTGACGCACGGCAAGCCGAACCCGGTCATCGCCACGCCGATCGCTCCGGCTGCTGAAGAAGTCATCGTCGTCGCCGCTCCGGTCGCCGACGACGGCAAGAAGAAGAAGAAGAAGTAATTTCTTCCCGGCTTCATGCCAACGACGAGGGGCTCCGCAAGGAGCCCTTTTTCATTGCGGCGGCAGCCGGCCGCCCAGGTTCTTCAACAGCAGATTGGCCGCCACGAGCTGGCGGTTGCGGGAAGACAGCAGATTGCCCTCGGCCGACAGCGCCGAGGCCTGGGCGGCACTGACGTTGAGGAAGCTGACCGTGCCGGCGCGGTACTGGGCCAGCACGATCTCGAGATTGCGACCCGCCGCCTCGAAGGCATCGCGCTGCAGCGCCAGCGCGGCGCCGGATTCGGCGAACTGCACGAGGTTGTCCTCGACCTCCTGGAAGGCCGTCAGCACCGCCTGGCGGTAGTTGGCCGTCGCCACGTCCGCCGAGGCGCGGGCCTGGGCCGAGGCCAGCTTGCGTTGGCCGCCGTCGAAGATGGGCTGCGCCACCGCCGCGCCAATGCTCCACAGCAGATTCGGTGCCGACACGAGGTTGGACCAGGACGAGCCGCGGTAGCCGGCGCTGGCCGACAGGTCGATGGAGGGGAAGAAGGCCGCGTCGGCGATGCCGATCTGCGCATAGGCCGCTGCCTGGCGGGTGCGCGCGGCGGCGATGTCGGGGCGCTGGGCCAGCAGCGCCGACGGTACCAGGTCGGGTACCGGCGGCAGCTCGGGCAGGCGCGCGTTGGGCAACAGCTGGAACTGGCCCGCCAGCTTGCCGACCTGGGTGGCGATGGAATGTTCCAGCTGGGCACGCTCGGCGCGCATGTCGCTGAGCTGGGATTGCGCGCTGCGCAACTGGGTGCGGGCCTGCAGCACATCGGTCTGCGCGACGACGCCGCTGGCGTAGCGCACCTCGGTCAGCTCCAGCGCGCGCTGATTGGAAGCAACCGTGCGCTCCAGCAGGGCCTGCTGGGCCTCGGCCGTGCGCAGCGCGAAATAGCTCTGCGTCAGCGTCGCCTGCGCCGACAGGCGCAGCGCGGCGAGGTCGGCCTCGCTGGCCCGGTAGTTCGCGCCAGCCGCCTTGACGCCTTCGGCCAGGCGCCCCCACAAGTCGATCTCCCAGGCCGCGTTGGCCGTCAGCGAGTTGTTGGTCTGCACGGTGCGCTGGCCGTTGCCGTTCTCGGCCGTCGCCGAGCGGGTGCTGCTGCCGTTGACCGACAGCGTCGGGAAGATGGCCGAGCGGCTGGCGCCGAGCACCGCGCGGGCCGACGTGACCTGGGCCAGCGCGGCGGCGAGGTTCTGGTTGCCGACGACGAGGTCGGCCTGCAGGCTGTCCAGCACCGGGTCCTTGAACATCGTCCACCAGGCCTCGGGGACGGTCACCTCGGGCGCGACGCGGCGCCATTCGGTGGAGCCCGTGAAGGTGGCCGGCGGTGCGGGTTCGGCGGGCGGATGCTGGGCCGTGATGGCGCATCCGGCGAGGGCCAGGACGAGAGGAAGAAGAGCAGTCTTCAGCATGGCTTCAGGTCGCGGTCTGGAGGACATTGGCAGGGGCCGGGGCTGGCTGGCGCTTCTTGCGGCTCAGCCTGTCCATGCAGCAGAACACGACGGGCGTGGTGTAGAGGGTCAGCAGCTGGCTCAGCAGCAGGCCGCCGACGATGGAGATGCCCAGCGGCACGCGCAGTTCGGCGCCTTCGCCATGGCCCAGGGCCAGTGGCACGGCTCCGAAGACGGCAGCCACCGTCGTCATCAGGATGGGCCGCAGCCGCAGCAGGGCCGCGCGGTAGATGGCGGCACCAGGCCTCAGCCGGCTGCCACGCTCCTCGGCCGCGCGCTGGGCCGAGATGGCGAAGTCCAGCATCATGATGGCGTTCTTCTTCACGATGCCGATCAAGAGGATGACGCCGATCAGCGCAATGATGGTGAAGTCGGTCTTGAAGGCCATCAGCGCCAGCAGCGCGCCGACGCCGGCCGACGGCAGCGTCGACAGAATCGTGATCGGGTGGATGAGGCTCTCGTAGAGCATGCCCAGCACCAGGTAGATGGTCACGATGGCCGCGAGGATGAGCAGGGGCTGGGACTTCAGCGAGGCCTGGAAGGCCTGAGCCGTGCCCTGGAAGCTGCCGCGCACCGACACCGGTGCGCCGCTGCCGGCCACGGCGTCGTTGATGGCGGCGACGGCGTCCGACAGCGACACACCTTCCGAGAGGTTGAAGCTGATGGTGCTGGCCGGCGTGCCGCTCTGGTGGTTGACCGACAGCGGCGTGTTCGTCACCTCGACGCGTGCCACCGCCGACATCGGCACCTGCTGGCCGGCGCTGCTCGTCAGCATCATCCGGTCCAGCGTCTGCGGGCTCTGCAGCCAGACGGGCGCCAGCTCCATGACGACGCGGTACTGGTTCAGCGGGTTGTAGATGACGCCCACCTGGCGCTGGCCGAAGGCGTTGTTCAGCGTGCCGTCGAAGGCGCTCATCGTGATGCCCAGTCGCGCCAGCGCATCGCGGTCGACGACGAGAGATGTCTGAGTGCCCTTGTCCTGCTGGTCGGTGTTGACGTCGGTGATCTCCGGCACCTCGGTCAGCGCGCGGCGGATGCGCGGCTCCCAGGTGCGCAGGTCATTCAGGTCGTCGGCCTGCAGCGTGTACTGCAGCGAGGCGTTGGACTGGCGGCCGCCGATGCGGATGTCCTGCACCGGCGCCATGAAGAGGTTGGCGCCCGGCACCTTGGCCAGCTTGCCGCGCAGCCGGTTGATGACGGCATCGATGCTCTCCTCGCGCTCGGCCTGCGGCTTCAGGCTGATGAACATATTGGCGCTGTTGCGCTGGCCGCCACCGGTAAAGCCGGTGACGTTGGCCACCGCCGGGTCGGCGCGCACGATGTCGTGGAAGGTGCGCAGCTTGAGCTGCATGGACTGGAAGGAGGAGGCCTGGTCGGCCTGCACGCCGCCGATCATCAGCCCCGTGTCCTGCTGCGGGAAGAAGCCCTTGGGGATGGTCATGTAGAGGTGCACGTTCAGCGCGACGACGCCGGCCAGTACCAGCAGCGCGATKGGCTGATGGCGCAGGGTCCAGCGCAGGCTGCGGCGGTAACCGCGCATCAAGCCGCGCTGCAGACGGGCCAGCCAGCGGCCGAAGCGGCCCGGCTTCTTCGCCTGGGCATGCGGCTTGAGCAGCGTCGCGGCCATCATGGGCGTGGTGGTCAGCGACACCACCATGGACACCAGGATGGCCACCGACAGCACGACGGCGAACTCGCGGAACAGCCGCCCGACGATGCCGCCCATGGCCAGGATGGGGATGAAGACGGCGATCAGGCTCAGCGAGATGGAGACGACCGTGAAGCCAATCTCCTTGGCCCCCTTGAGCGCCGCCTCCCGCGGCGGCACGCCGCGCTCGATGTGGCGCGAGATGTTCTCGAGCACGACGATGGCGTCGTCGACGACGAAGCCCGTGGCCACCGTCATCGCCATCAGCGACAGGTTGTCGATGCTGTAGCCCAGCAGGTACATGAAGCCGCAGGTGCCGGCCAGCGACACCGGCACGGCCACGGCCGGCAGCAGGGCCGCACGGAAGCGCCGCAGGAAGATGAAGACGACGACGATGACCAGGCCGAAGGAGATGGCCAGCGTGCGCTGCACTTCCTTGATGCTGCCGCGGATGGTGGACGTGCGGTCCATGACGACGTCGACATTGATGGCCGGCGAGATGGAGGCGCGCAGCTGCGGCAGCAGGGCCCGCACGGTGTCGACGGTCTTGATGATGTTGGCGCTGGGTGCCTTGTTGAGGATCAGCAGCACGGCCGAGCGGCCATTGGCCAGGCCGTCGTTGCGCAGGTCCTGCACGCTGTCCTCGATGGAGGCCACGTCGCGCAGCTGCACGGCGGCGCCGTTCCTGTAGCTCAGCACCAGGGGTGCGTAATCGCTGGCCAGCCGGGCCTGGTCGTTGGCGATGATCTGCCAGGTGCGGTCACCGCTCTCCAGCTGCCCCTTGGGCCGGTTGGCATTGGTCGCGACGACGGCTGCCCTGACCTGATCCAGCGAGATGCCCTGGGCCGACAGCTTGTTCGGGTCCAGCTCGATGCGCACCGCCGGCAGCGCGCCGCCGCCCACGCTGACCTGGCCGACGCCGTCGACCTGCGACAGCCGCTGCGCCAGCACGGTGGAGGCGGCGTCGTACATCTGGCCGCGCGTCAGCGTGTCCGACGTCAGCGCGACGATCATGATGGGCGCGTCCGCCGGGTTGACCTTGCGGTAGCTCGGGTTGCTCGGCATGCCGGTGGGCAGCAGCGCGCGCGAGGCGTTGATGCCGGCCTGCACGTCGCGGGCGGCGCTGTCGATGTCGCGGCTGAGGTCGAACTGCAGCGTGACGCGGCTGCTGCCGAGCGACGAGGACGAGGTGATCTCGGTGACGCCGGCGATGCTGCCGAGCGTGCGCTCCAGCGGCGTGGCCACGGTGGCGGCCATGGTGTCGGGGCTGGCACCGGGCAGGGAGGCGCTGACCGAGATGGTCGGGAACTCGACCTGGGGCA
Organism: Roseateles sp. P1_C1_2; assembly: GCF_056406535.1. Classification (NCBI taxonomy): domain Bacteria; kingdom Pseudomonadati; phylum Pseudomonadota; class Betaproteobacteria; order Burkholderiales; family Sphaerotilaceae; genus Roseateles; species Roseateles sp. P1_C1_2. The sequence goes on along the minus strand of NZ_JBFUAB010000017.1, from coordinate 152,276 downwards.
GCGGCGCAATCGGCAGCAGCAGATAGGCGATGGCGCCCGCCAGGGCCAGGCCGCAAGTGATCAGCGCCGTACCGATCGGCCGCTCGATGAAGACGCGTGACGGGTTCACGCCGCGGCCTCTGCGGGTTTACGGCCGCGCTTCAAACGCGCAGCCAGCGCCGCGAAGCCGAGATAGATGACCGGCGTCGTGAAGAGTGTGAGCAACTGGCTGACGATGAGGCCGCCGACCATGACGACACCCAGTGGATGGCGCAGCTCACTGCCCACGCCCGAGCCCAGCATCAGCGGCAGCGCGCCGAGCAGGGCCGCCATCGTCGTCATCAGGATGGGCCGGAAGCGCAGCAGGCAGGCCTCAAAGATGGCGTCGCGCGGAGCCTTGCCGTGGTCGCGTTCAGCCTCCAAGGCGAAGTCGATCATCATGATCGCGTTCTTCTTGACGATGCCGATCAGCAGCACGATGCCGATGATGGCGATGATGTCCAGGTCGAGGCGGAAGGCCAGCAGGGCCAGCAGCGCACCCAGTCCCGCCGAGGGCAGCGTGGACAGGATGGTCAGCGGGTGGATGGTGCTCTCGTAGAGCACGCCCAGCACGATGTACATCGTCACGATGGCCGCGAGGATGAGCAGCAGCGTGCTCGTCAGCGACGCCTGGAAGGCCAGGGCCGCGCCCTCGAATCGCGTCTCGACGCTGAGTGGCAGCTGCAGCGCATCGACCTCGGTGCGGACGGCCTTGACCGCCTCGCCGAGCGAGGCGCCCGGCGCGAGGTTGAAGGACAGGGTCGACGACGGGAACTGCGCCACGTGGTTGACGGCCAGCGGCGCCAGCCTCTCACTGAAGCGCGCCACCGAGCTGAGCGGCACCTGCACGCCACCCGCGCCGGGCACATAGAGGCGCTTCAGGCCGTCCAGCCCCTGGCGGTACTCGGGCGCCACTTCCAGCACGACGCGGTACTGGTTGCTCTGCGTGAAGATGGTCGAGATCAACCGCTGGCCGAAGGCGCTGTACAGCGCGCTGTCGATGGCCGCGACGCTGACGCCCAGCCGCCCGGCCGCATCGCGGTCGATGTCGACGTAGGCCTGCAGGCCTTTCTCCTGCTGGTCGCTGGCCACGTCGACGATCTGCTTCAGGCCACGCAGCCGCTCCAGCACGGCCGTCGTCGAACGGCTCAGCTCGGCGGAGTCCGGCGAAGACAGCGTGAACTGGTACTGCGTCTTGGCGATGCGGTCTTCGATGGTCAGGTCCTGCACGGGCTGCAGGTACAGCGCGATGCCGGGCTCGTCGGCGGCCGCGTCGGCGATGCGCCGCGCCACCTCGGCCGCGCTGGCGCCACGCCCCTCCTTGGGCTTGAGCGAGATCTGCAGGCGGCCCTGGTTCAGCGTCGTGTTGCCGCCGTCCACGCCGATGAAGGACGAGACCGTCTCCACGGCCGGATCCTTCAGCACGCGTTCGGCCAGGCGTTGCTGGTGCTCGGCCATGGCGCTGAAGGAGGTGGACTGCGCCGCCTCGGTGATGCCCTGCAGCTGGCCGGTGTCCTGCACCGGGAAAAAGCCCTTGGGCACCAGCAGATACAGCACGCCGGTGAGGCCCAGCGTCGCGATGAAGACGATCAACGTCGCGGCCGAACGGTCCAGCACCCAGTTCAGCATGCGGCCATAGCCGGCGATGGTGTCGTCGAAGGCCTTGCCCACGCGACGCCACAGCCAGCCATGGTCCTCGTCGTGCTCATGCTTGAGCAGGCGCGCGCACATCATGGGTGTCAGCGTCAGCGACACGAAGGCCGAGATCAGGATGGACACGGCCAGCGTGATGGCGAACTCGTGGAAGAGGCGGCCGACGACGTCGCCCATGAAGAGCAGCGGGATCAGCACGGCGATCAGCGACACCGTCAGCGAGATGATGGTGAAGCCGATCTGCTTGGAGCCGGTCAGCGCCGCGTCATAGGCGCTGACGGCCTCACCGCCCTCCTCCATGTGGCGGGCGATGTTCTCGATCATGACGATGGCGTCATCCACCACGAAGCCGGTGGAGATGACCAGGGCCATCAGCGTCAGGTTGTTGATCGAGAACCCTGCCATGTACATGACGCCGAAGGTGCCCACCAGCGACACGGGCACGGCCACCGCGGGAATGATGGTGGCCGGCAGGCTGCGCAGGAAGACGAAGATGACGCCGATGACCAGCACGATGGCGAACAGCAATTCGTGCTGCACGTCGGTCACCGAGGCACGGATGGTGGTGGTGCGGTCGCTGAGCAGCTGCACGTCCAGCGAGGCCGGCAGGCTGGCCTGCAGCTGCGGCAGCACGGCGCGCACGCGGTCCACGGTCTCGATGACATTGGCGCCCGGCTGGCGCTGCACGTTCAGGATGACGGCTGACACGCTGGACTTGCTGGCCTGGCCGGCCCAGGCGGCCAGGCGCAGGTTCTCGGCGTCGTCCACCAGCTGGGCCACGTCCTTGAGGCGCACCGCGTTGCCGTTTTTGTAGGCAATCACCAGATTGGCGTATTCAGATGCGCTGCGCAGCTGGTCGTTGGCGTCCAGCGTCGAGGCGCGCAGCGGGCCGTCGAAGCTGCCCTTGGACTGGTTGACGTTGGCGCCCGAGATGGCCGTGCGCACATCGTCGATGGACAGGCCGAGCGTGGCCAGCGAACCCGGGTTGGCCTGGATGCGCACGGCCGGCCGCCGGCCGCCAGCGATGCCCACCAGGCCCACGCCCGGCACCTGCGAGATCTTCTGCGCCAGCCGGCTCTCGACGAGGTCATGCACGCGCGTGATGGGCAGCGTCGTCGAACTGATGGCGATGGTCAGCACCGGCGCGTCAGCGGGGTTCACCTTGCTGTAGACCGGCGGCATGGGCAGGTCGCTGGGTAGCAGATTGCTGCCGGCATTGATGGCGGCCTGCACCTCCTGCTCGGCCACGTCCAGGGCCAGGCTCAGCTCGAAACGCAGCGTGATGACCGAAGCGCCGCCCGAACTGGTCGACGACATCTGCGCCAGGCCCGGCATCTGGCCGAACTGGCGCTCCAGCGGCGCAGTGACGGACGAGGTCATCACGTCGGGGCTGGCACCGGGGTAGAGCGTCGTGACCTGGATGGTCGGGTAGTCGACCTCGGGCAAGGCCGACACCGGCAGCAGCCGGTAGGCCAGGGCGCCGGCCAGCACGATGGCCAGCATCAGCAGCGAGGTTGCGACCGGCCGCGCGATGAAGAGACGTGACGGGTTCATGGGAAGCTGCGAATGGACTCTGCGCGGCCGAACAGACCGTCGCGGCGTCGCCAATCAAGGCGCAAAGCACAGCCGTAGCAGGGACTACGGCGAGCATTTGCAACGCCGTGTGGCGGCGTTGCGGCGGGATGAGCGGGTGCGCGGGGTGCGTTCACAGCTTCCTCATTGGGCGGGAGCCGAGGCGCGGTGCTGCTGGATCCAGGTGCGGCGGTCCTCGGGACTCATGGCCTTGAGCTTCTCGACCATCTCGGGCGGCACGCGGTCGGCCCAGCGCGGGCGCTCGCCGTCGGCGGCAGCCGCCGCTGCGCTCGCGCCACTGGCACTCGCGCCCGGCGCACTGGCCGCGCCAGCGCCACGCCCACGGCCGCCACGTCCACCCGCACCGGAGGCACCGCCGGCCGGCACCTTGATGACCTCGGCCTTGCCGCCGTCCCGCAGGCGGTCGGCACCGTCGGTCACGACCTGGTCACCCTCCTTCAGCTCACCCTGCACGGCGGTGGCATCGCCGTCGGTCGCGAGGGTCTGCACCTTGCGAAGGGCCACCTGGCCGTCGGCCACCACGTAGACAAAGATGCCCTGCGAGCCGCGCTGCACGGCCGCGGTCGGCACGACCAGGACATCCTTCAGCGTGTCCAGCTGCAGGCGCACATTGACGAACTGGTTGGGAAAGAGGCCGCCGTCCTTGTTCTCGAACAAGGCCTTGACCTTGATGGTGCCGGTGGTGGCGTCGATGGCGTTGTCGGTGCTGGCCACGCGCCCTTCGGCCAGCTTGCTGCGGCGCTCGCGGTCCCAGGCCTGCACGGGCAAGGCCTGCTTGTCGCCAAGCTGCTGGCGGATGCGCGGCAGGCGCGCGTCGGGCACGGCAAAGACGACCGCCGCCGGCTGGGTCTGGGCGATGGTCAGCAGGCCATTCGTATCGCCCGGCGTGATGTTGTTGCCCAGGTCGGCCTGCTTCAAGCCGGCCTGGCCGGCGATGGGCGCCGTGACACGGGTGTAGGACAGCTGCAGCTTGGCGTTGTCCACGGCGGCCTTGTCGGACAGCAGCGTAGCTTCCAGCTGGCGCACCAGGGCCTGCTGGGTGTCGAGCTGCTGGCGCGGCGCGGCGTCCTTGGCCACCAGGTCCTTGTAGCGGGCCAGGTCGGCGCGGGCGTTCTCCAGCTGGGCCTGGTCGCGGGCCAGCGTGGCCAGGGCCTGGTCGCGGGCGATCTCATAGGGCCTGGGGTCGATCAGCGCCAAAAGCTGGCCGGCCTTCACCGGCTGGCCTTCATGGAAGTAGATGGCCTTGAGCTCGCCGCTGACCTTGGCGCGCACGACGGCGGTATCGGCTGCGGCGATGCTGCCGATGGCGTCGACGACGACGGGCATGTCGCGCTTTTGCACGGCGGCGACGGTGACCGGCTGCGGCCCGCTGCGGCCGAAGCGCCCACCGGCCGGCCGCCCTGCGCCGGCGCCGGATGCCGCCGATGCCGCGCCGGCCGGGCCGTCGGCGGCGCCTTCGCCACCCCGGCCCTTCCACCACCACGCCGCAGCCGCGACGACGACGACGGCCACCGTCACCCAGATCCAGGTCTTGTTTGCGCCCTTGGATTTCTTGTTCTGCATTCGGTCCACTCCTGGTTGCAGCCAAGTTTCCCGGCCGAATGTAGSTGGAGCATTGCTGAGGGCAAAAGCTACGATCACGTTCATGATCAAGCTGATGGTGGGCCTGGGCAATCCGGGTGCCGAGTACGAAGACACACGCCACAACGCCGGTTTCTGGTGGATAGACGGCCTGGCCCGTGGCCTCAAGGTGAGCCTGGCACCCGACAAGGCCTATCACGGGCTGGTGGCCCGCGTGAACCATGCGCCGGGTGCCAGCGGCCCCGTCTGGCTGCTGGAACCCATGACCTATATGAACCTCTCGGGCAAGTCGGTCGCGGCGCTGGCGCGCTTCTTCAAGATCGCGCCGGAAGAGATCCTGGCCATCCACGACGAGTTGGACCTGCCTCCCGGCGAGATGAAGTTCAAGAAGGGCGGCGGCGACGGCGGCCACAACGGGCTGAGGGACATGCGGGCCCAGCTCGGCAGCGGCGACTTCTGGCGGCTGCGGCTGGGCATCGGCCACCCCGGCCACAAGGCCGAGGTCGCCAACTATGTGCTGCGCAAGCCGCCGCTGGCCGAGCGCCAGGCGGTGGAGGACTGCATAGCCAAGAGCTACGGCGCCGTCGAGCTGATGCTGAGCGGCCAGATGGACAAGGCCTTGGCCAAAATTCACGCCAAACCGCCGCGCCCCAAGCCCCCCAAACCCGAGCCGCCGGTAGAAACTCCGGCTCCATGAAGCCGCTGCTGCTGGTTCTGGCCCTCGCATCCCTGCCCGCCCTGGCGCAGACCCAGACCCGCAGCGCCCAGGTTTTCCGCTGCGGCCCCGAGGGCCGCGACCTGCGCGACTCCCCCTGCCCCGCGGGCGAAGGCCCCAGCAGCGTCAGCTTCGACCAACCCAGCGCCGCCGACAGCAAGGCCGCGCGGGACCGCCACCTGGCCGACGCCAAGCAAGCGGCCGCCCTGGCCCAGTCGCGCCGCGCCAGCGAGGCCGAGGCCCGCCGCCAGCGCGCCCAGGCCGTCGGCCTGCAGGCACCACCGGCGCCGGTCCAGGCCGCCAGCAGCCCGCCGGTCGTTCAGCTCAAGCCACCGAAGACGGCCCGGCCTCACAAGCCCTCGGCCCCGGCCAGCGGCCATCGATAGAATCCCCCCCGTTGGTGCTCGCGCCCGCCTTCACGGCGGATGCAGTTCAACGGGAATCAGGAGGGCAGACCGCCACGCGGCACGCCTAACCTGAGCTGTCCCCGCAACGGTAAGTGGACGAGGCTCACACAAGCCTCAGCGTTCGATCCATGACCACTGGCTTCACGGCTGGGAAGGTCTCGAATGCAGCGCCATCAGCCCGGATACCGGCCAACGACGGGGCCGCCTCGCGCAATTGCGCGGTGGCCGTTTTTCAGCCTTGCTGCGGGGGTCAGCACGGCTGGGTGTTCGTTCGCGTCTCCTTTCATGCCTCATTCCCTCCTCGCGGCCCGTCGGTCGCTGCTCGCCCTGGCCGTGCTGGCCCTGGCCTCGTCCGCCCACGCCCAGAACAAGCTCGACACCGTCGTCACCACCGCCGCGCGCACGCCGCAGCGCCTGTCCGAGGTGCTGGCCGACCTGACCGTCATCACCCGCGCCGACATCGAACGCCAGGCCGCCGCCAGCGTGGCCGACCTGCTGCGCAACAACGGTTGCGCCGAGATGGTCCGCAACGGCGGTGCAGCCTCGACGACCTCCCTCTTCCTGCGCGGTGCCGACACGCGCCACACCCTGGTCCTCGTCGACGGCGTGCGCATGGACTCGCAGTCCACCGGCGGCGCCAGCTGGCAGGGCATCCCGGTCTCCCAGGTCGAGCGCGTCGAAGTGCTGAAGGGCCCGGCCAGTGCCATCTACGGCTCGGACGCCGTGGGCGGCGTCGTGCAGATCTTCACCCGCAAGGGCGGCGGCAAGGTCAGCGCCGACCTCGGCATCGGGCTGGGCACCCAGGGCACGATGAAGGCCGACGGCGGCCTGTTCGGCAGCCAAGGCATCATCGACTTCGCCTTCACCGGCGCCATCGAGGAGAGCGACGGCTTCAACTCGACCGTCGACTATCCCGGCTCCTTCAGCTACGTCCCCGACCGCGACGGCTGGCGCAAATACCAGGGCACGGCCCGCGTCGGCGCCCAGCTGGCCGAAGGCCATCGCGCCGAGATCATCGCCATCCGCAGCCACATCAACGGCCAATACGACGCCTCCAAGTCCAGGCCCCTGGCAGATGACCGCAGCCTGCAGGACACCGACGCCACCCGCCTGGCCTGGACGGCGCAATGGGCACCCGCCCTGCAGACCCAGCTCAGCTATGGCGAGTCGCGCGACCGCTACGAGACCAGCCCCTCGCCCTATCTGACCGTCACCAAGGTCAAGAACCTGGCCCTGACCGGCTCCTACCTCATCGGCAAGGGCCAGCAGGTCAATTTCCAGGGTGAGCGCATCGAGGACGAGCTGCAGAACAGCGGCCTCGTCACCGCCGGCGTCGGCAAGCGCCACCGCAATGCCTTCGGCGCGGGCTATCTGCTCAATGCCGGCGCCTTCAGCCTGCAGGCCCATGCCCGCCACGACGACGACAGCCAGTTCGGCAGCGTCGACACCGGCACCCTGCTGGCCGGCTTTGAGGTCGTGAGCGGCCTGCGCGTCGTCGGCTCCATCGGCAACGCCTTCCGCGCGCCGACGCTGTACCAGCAAGGCACCGTCTACGGCCCCGACCTCAGCAAGCCCGGCGTCAAGCCGCTGGAAGCCGAGCGCGGCCGCAATGTCGAGCTGGGTCTGAAGTACGGCAGCGGCGACACCGAATTCACCGCCACGGCCTATCGCAACCGCGTCAACAACCTCATCATCTTCGGCGCGGCGGGCAGCTGCCAGAGCGCCTTCGGCTGCTACCAGAACGTGTCGGCGGCCCGCCTGCGCGGCGTGACCCTGGCCGGTGCCACCAAGGCCGGCATCGTCAACCTGCGCGCCACCATGGACTTCCAGAAGCCCACCGACGCGAACACCGGCCTGCTGCTGGCCCGCCGCGCCAAGCGCCTGGCCACGCTGGGTGCCGACACCGAGCTGGGCGACTGGCTGCTGGGCAGCAGCGTCCAGGCCTCGGGCGCGCGCTGGGACAACGCCGCCAACACGCGCAAGCTGGGCGGCTATGGCCTCGTCAACTTCAGCGCGCAGTACAAGCTCCGCAAGGATCTCAAGCTGCAGCTGAACCTGGACAACGCCTTCGACCGCGAGACGTCCACGGCCTATGGCTACGCCTCGGCACCGCGCACGGCGCTGATCTCTCTGCGCTTCACCCCCACGCTTTAATGGCGCCATGAGCGCACACGAACTCATCGTCGGCGGCCAACGCAGCGGCAAGTCGCGCCGGGCCGAGAAGCTGGCCCTGGCCTGGCCGGGCCGCGTGGTGGTCATCGCCACCGCGCTGGCCGCGGACGACGAGATGCGCGAGCGCATTTCCCACCACCGCGCCGCCCGGCCGGCGGGCTTCGAGACCCTCGAGGCCCCGCTGGCCCTGAGCGCGGCCCTTCGACAAGCCGATGACGCCAACACCCTGGTTGTCGTCGACTGCCTGACGCTGTGGCTGGTGAATTGGTTGATGCCGATGAGCGGCCTGCCCGACACGGCCGGCTGGCAGGCCGAGCGCACCGCGCTGCTGGACCTGCTGCCCCGGCTGACGTCCCGCGTCGTCTTCGTCTCCAACGAGGTCGGCTGGGGCGTGTCGCCGCTGGGTCGCGAGGTGCGCGACTACATCGACGAACTCGGCCGGCTCAACCAGGACGTGGCCCGTCTGTGTGGCCAATTGACACTGATGGTGGCGGGCCAGGCCTGGACCCGCCCCGTCGAGGATTCAAACCATGCATAGATTGCTTGCGCTGCTGCTGTTGGCCATCGCGCTGCCGGCCGCCGCCGTCGAGATCAAGGACGATCTCGGCCAGGTCACGCAGATCACCACGCCGCCGCAGCGCATCGTCAGCCTGCTGCCTTCGCTGACCGAGACCGTCTGCGAACTCGGCGCCTGTGCCAGGCTGGTCGGCGTCGACCGCTATTCCAACTTCCCCGCGAGCGTGAACGCCCTGCCCAAGCTCGGTGGCATGGAAGACACCAATGTCGAGTTGATCGCGTCGCTGAAACCCGACGTCGTGCTGGTGGCCGTGTCCTCGCGCGTGGCCGAACGGCTGAAAGCCCTCGGCATGAAGGTCATCGCGCTGGAGCCGCGTTCCTACAAGGACGTGCAGCGCGTGCTGAACATCATGGGCCAGGTGCTGGGGGTGACCGACGCCCAGCGCGTCTGGCGCCACATCGAAGCTGGCGTGGCCGCAGCCGCCAGCAGCGTGCCGGCCTCGGCGCGTGGCGTGCGCGTCTACTACGAGGTGGCCAGCGGCATCTGGGCGGCAGGCGAATCGTCCTTCATGGGCGAGACGCTGACCAAGCTCGGCGCCGGCAACATCATTCCGGCGAGCCTGGGTCCCTTCCCCAAGATCAATCCCGAGTTCGTCGTCAAGGCCAACCCCGCGCTGATCATGATCGGCCTGCGCGGCTCCGAGGGCCTGACCCAGCGCCCCGGCTGGGACCGCATCGACGCCATCAAGCGCGGCCGCATCTGCGTCTTCAAGCCTGAGGACGGCGACATCCTCTCCCGCCCGGGCCCGCGCATGGCCGAGGCGGCGCAGATCATGGCCAGGTGCCTGCGAGAAAAGGCCTCCTCGTGATGAGCATGCGCCCCGGGCTGCTGCTGACGCTGCTCCTGGTCATCGGCGGTCTCGGCGTGCTGGCCGGCGTGGCTGTCGGCAGCACCGGCTGGGCCGACCTGGGCAACGACAGCATGGGCATCATCCTGTGGGAGATCCGCCTGCCGCGTTCGCTGGGCGCCTGGTTGGCCGGTGCGCTGCTCGGCATGGCCGGTGCGATGTCGCAAGGCCTGTTCCGCAACCCGCTGGCCGACCCCTATCTGCTGGGCAGCGCCTCGGGCGCCGGCCTGGCCGTCGCCATCGCGCTGGCACTGACTGGCATCTCGCCGCAGACCTCGTCGCTGCTGGCCCATGTCGGCCTGACCGGCATCGCCTTCGTCGGCACGCTGGTGGGCGTGGGGCTGACGCTGATCCTGGCGCGCGGCGTCGAGCAGACGCTGCGGCTGCTGCTCGCCGGCGTCGTCGTCGGCGTCGTGCTGAATGCACTGACCGGCCTGGCCACGCTGTGGGCGCCAGACATCCTGCGCGCCATGCAGGCCTTCCTGCTGGGCAACACCGGCCTGCTGGGCTGGAGCAGCGTCACGGTGATGACGGCCTGCGGCGTCGCAGCCGTCGTCATCGGCCTGCTGGCCAGCCCGGCCCTGGACGCGCTGACCCTGGGCGAAGCCACGGCCGCGTCGCTGGGCATGCGCATGGGTCTGATGCGGCTGCTGCTGATCTTCGCGTTTGCGCTGGCCACCGGGGCCGCCGTCGCGCAGACCGGCATCGTCGCCTTCGTCGGCCTGGTGGCGCCCCATCTCGTGCGCACGCTCTGCCCCATGCTGCACGGCAAGCTCATCCTGATGTCGGCCGCGGCCGGCGGCGCGCTGCTGCTGATGGCCGATGTGCTGGCACGCGGGCTGATGCGGCCACAGGAGCTGCCGGTCGGGCTGGTCACCGCCTTGCTCGGCGGCGTCTATCTCTTGGTGCTGATGCACCGCCGCGGAGCGCCCAAGCGATGAACGCGCTGCAGGCCCGCATCAACCGCGTCCGCATCGACGGCCGCGACCTCATCCATGACATCGAGCTGGCTATCGTCGCTGGCCGCTGGACGGCCATCGTCGGCCCCAACGGCGCCGGCAAGTCGACGCTGCTGCGCGCCATCGCCGGCCTGCAGCGCTGTGACGGCGCGATTCAACTCGCCGGCAAACCGCTCCACGATTGGCCCTCCCGCGAACGCGCCCGCCAGTTGGCCTGGATGGGCCAGCAGGAGACCGGCGCCGACGACCTGATGGCACATGACGTCGTCATGCTCGGCCGCCTGCCGCATCGCCCGTGGCTGGCGCCACCGACCGCGGCCGACCATGCCGCCGTGCAGGCGGCGATGGAGGCCACACAGAGCTGGGCCTGGCGCGAGCGCCGCCTGGGGTCACTCTCGGGCGGCGAGCGCCAGCGCGTGCTGCTGGCCCGTGCGCTGGCCGTCGACGCGCCGCTCACCTTGATGGACGAGCCTCTCGCCCATCTGGACCCACCCCACCAGGCGGAGTGGATGGCCCTGGTGCGCGCCCGCGTCGCGGCCGGCCACAGCGTCGTCAGCGTGCTGCACGAACTGCATCTCGCGCTGCAGGCCGACCACCTCGTGCTGATGGCCGACGGTCGCATCGTGCACACCGGTGCGCCCGGTGACGCCACCACACACGAAGCCCTGCGCCAGGTCTTCGGCCCCCGCCTGCACATCGCTCAGATCGAAGGGCGCTGGGTCGCCCTGCCCCTATGACCTCCTGCGCCGCTCTCTTCATCAGTGCCCCGTCCTCAGGCTCGGGCAAGACCTGCATCACGGCGGCCATCGCCCGCAGCCATGCCCGTCGCGGCAAGCGCGTGCGCGTGTTCAAGACCGGGCCCGACTTCCTCGACCCCAGCATCCTCGAGCGCGCCAGCGGCCAGCCCGTCTACCAGCTCGACCTCTTCATGGGCGGCTTCCAGCATTGCCAGGCCCTGCTGGCCGAGGCGGCGCACGAGGCCGACCTCATCCTCGTCGAAGGCGTCATGGGCCTGTTCGACGGCAGCCCCAGCAGCGCCGACCTGGCCGCCGCCTTCGGCCTGCCGGTCGTCTGCGTCATCGACGCCTCGGCCATGGCCCAGACCTTCGCGGCCCTGGCCACGGGGCTGGCGCGTTTCCGGCCCGAGCTGCACCACTGTGGCGTCATCGCCAACCGCATCGGCAGCGCGGCGCATGGCCGCATGCTCAGCGAAGGCCTGCCCGACGACCTGCCGCTGATCGCCGCGCTGCCGCGCGAGCCCAGGCTCATCCTGCCCGAACGCCATCTCGGTCTCGTGCAGGCGCTGGAACAGCCCGAGCTGGACGCCCAGCTCGACGCCTGGGCTGATGCCTGGGAGGCCGGCCTGCGGCCAGGCCTGGCCTTCAAGCCCTTGAGCTTCGAGGACACGGCCGAACCGCCGCCGCCGAAGCCGCTGCTGGGCCGGCGCATCGCCATCGCCCGCGACGCCGCCTTCGGCTTCATCTACCCGGCCAACGTCGACCTGCTGCGGGCCCTCAGCGCCGAGCTCGTCTTCTTCTCGCCGCTGGCGGGCGAACGCCTGCCCGCCTGCGATGCACTCTGGCTGCCTGGAGGCTACCCCGAGCTGCATGCCAGGGCGCTGCGCAACAACGCGGCGCTCTTCGACGACCTGCACGGCCATGTCGCATCGGCCAAACCGCTGCTTGCCGAATGCGGTGGCATGCTGGCCCTGCTGGATTCACTGACCGACGCGGCCGGTGATGCCCATGGCATGGCCGGCCTGATGCCAGGCCGCGCCCATGTGCAGCATCGCCTGGCGGCCCTCGGTCTGCAGGCCATTGACTGGCCCGAGGGCCCGCTGCGCGGCCACAGCTATCACTACTCGACGCTGCAGACGCCGCTGGCGCCGATCGCGCAGGCGAGCAACCCCAACGGCGGCAAGACCGCCGAGGCCCTCTACCAGCAGGGCTCGCTGCGCGCGAGCTATGTGCACCACTACTTCCCCTCCAACCCGGAAGCTGTGGCCGCGTTCTTCCTCGGCCCCTCGTCCAAGGATTGCCTTGGCCGGTCCCCCGAAGGGACGGCGACGCTTGCCGGCTCGACCGGCAAGCACATCGCCTACGCGGGCCGGCTAGGGAGCGGCCCGGCGCTCGGCCCGCAAGGTCCCGCGCGACAACATCATGGATAGCTGACATGGAAATCGAACAACCGCCGGTGAATCGCGAGCGCGCCATCCCCAGCGGCGAACGCCGCGGCCTCGTCATCGTCCACACCGGCGACGGCAAGGGCAAGAGCACCGCCGCCTTCGGCCTCGCGCTGCGGTCGCATGGCCGCGGCAAGCCGGTGCGCATCTACCAATTCATGAAGGTGCCCAGCGCCCGCTTCGGCGAGCACCGCGTCTTCGAGCAGCTGGGCGTGCCCATCGAGGGCCTGGGCGACGGTTTCTCGTGGAAGAGCAAGGACCTGGAGCATTCCGCCGAGCTGGCCCGCGAAGGCTGGGGCCGGGCCGAATCGGTCATCCGAGCGGGCGACCATTTCCTCGTCGTGCTGGACGAGATCATGTACCCGCTGCGCTATGGCTGGCTGGCGCTGGAGGCGGTGCTGGCCTGCCTGCGCGAGCGCCCGCCGCATGTGCACGTCGTGCTGACGGGGCGCGGCGCGCCGGCCGAGCTCATCGAGCTGGCCGACACCGTCACCGAGATGACGATGATCAAGCACCACTACAAGGCCGGCGTGCCGGCCCAGCGAGGCATCGAAGACTGATGAGCAGCGCCCTCGTCATCTGCACCACCTGCGCCGACGGGCAGGGCCAGGCCCTGCTGGAGGCCGTCGAGAACGCGGCGCTGGCGCGCGACTGGCCGCTGCCCATCCACGGCCAGGCCTGCATGGCGGCCTGCAAGCAGAGCTGCACGGCGGCCCTGCAGGGCGCCGGCAAGCACAGCTATCTGTTCGGGCAGCTCGCGCCCGACGCGGCCAGCGTTGACGCGCTGCTGGCCGTGGCGGCCCAACATGCCGAGCCCGGCAACGGCCTGCTGGCCTGGGACCGCCGGCCCGAGCGGCTCAAGAGCGGCCTGGTGGCTCGCCTGCCGCCGCTAGGTGGTTCATGAACCTGCTGCTGCCGCTGGCCATGGGTATCGCCCTGCTGGTAGACCGGCTGGGCGAGCCCCCGGCCTGGGCTCATCCTGTCGTCGGCATGGGGCGCTACCTCGGCCTGTTCAGGCTGACCAGGCTGCCACCGGTCCTGGGCTTCATCGCTGGCGCATTGGCCTGGCTTGTCGGCGTTGCGCTGGTCGCCTTCATCGCGCTGTGGCTGGAGGGCTGGGTGCTGCTCCTGCTGCAGCCCTGGAACTCGCCGCTGCGCCTCGTCGGCGCCGCGGTGCTGATCGGCCTGTTGTTGAAACCGCTGCTGGCCTGGCGCATGCTGGCCGACGAGGCCATCGCCGTGGAGACCGCATTGAACGAATCGCTGCACGCCGGCCGCACACGTCTGTCGCACCTCGTCAGCCGCGACACCTCGGCGCTGAGCGAGACCGAGGTGCGCGAGGCCGCCGTCGAGACCCTGGCCGAGAACCTCAACGATTCGGTCATCGCGCCGCTGTTCTGGTTCGCCATCGCCGGCCTGCCGGGCGCGGCGATCTACCGCTTTGCGAACACGGCGGACGCGATGTGGGGCTACCGCGACGAGCGCGAGTGGTGCGGCAAATGGGCGGCGCGGGCAGACGATCTGCTGTCCTGGCTGCCGGCGCGGCTGACGGCCCTGGTGCTGATGCCGCCGTCTTTTGGCCGGCTGCCGCGCGAAGCTCGGCGCACACCCTCGCCCAACAGCGGCTGGCCGATGGCAGCGATGGCGCTGCGGCTGGGCCGGCGGCTGTCCAAGCCCGATGTCTATGCGCTGAATGCCGAAGGCGCGCCGGTGCAGGCCGGCGACCTGCATGCCGCCCGCGCCGTGGCTCAGCAGGCCGTCATCGTCGGCGCCGTGCTGATCGCCGCGCTCGCCTGGGCGCTGAGGGCATGAGGGAAGTGCTGCTGCCGGAGCATGGCGGGCCGGACGACGGCCCGCCGGCCGAACATGACTTCTCGACCAACGCCAGCCCCATGGGCCCACCGCCGACGTTGATGAGTGCCGTGCAGGCCGCCAACCGCCAGGCCTACCCCGATCCGAACTATCGCGCGCTGCGCCGCCACCTCGGTGATGCCGAGTTGATCCTGCCCACGGCCGGTGGCGCCGAGGGCATACGCCGGCTGACGCTGGCGGCGATGCTCTCCGGTCGCCGCGAGGTCTGGGTGCCGCAACCCGGCTTTGGCGACTACGCCCTCGCCGCTCAAGCGCTGGGCCTGGCTGTGAAGGCCTATGCCGCGCCCGCTGACATCCAACCCACGGCGCCGGCCCTGGTCTGGATCTGCGAACCCTGCAACCCGACCGGCGCCACCGTCGCGTCATGGCCCGCGCTCGACGCCCTGGTCGTGGTCGACCGTGCCTACGAGCCGCTGCGCCTGCACGGCGAAGCCAGCACGCTGCCGCCCGGCGCCTGGCAGCTCATCTGCCCCAACAAGGCCCTGGGCCTGACCGGCGTGCGGGCCGGCTATCTCGTTGCGCCCATGGCCGACGACGTCTGGGCCCATGCGCTGTCGCTCGCGCCGAGCTGGGTGCTGTCCGCCGAAGGCGTGGCCATGCTGATGCACTGGCACAGCGACGACACGCAGGCCTGGCTGGCCCAAGCTCGCACTCAGCTGCGTGAATGGACGGCACAGCAGCGCGCGATGCTGGCCGACCTGGACTGGCTCCAGGAGCCCAGTTGCACCCACTTCTGGCTGGCCCGCCCACCACGGCCGGACTACGCGCTGCGCCTGCGTGAACGCGGCATCCGCGTGCGCGATGCGGCCTCCTTCGGCCTGCCCGGCTGGGTGCGCGTGTCGGCCCAGCCTCCGGCCGCCCAGCAGGACCTGCAGCAGGCCCTGCTTGAAATCGAAAGCGAAGACTCATGAGCAGTAAAGCGGTGATGGTGCTCGGCACGACGAGCGGCGCGGGCAAGAGCTGGCTGGCCACGGCGCTGTGCCGCTGGTATGCCCGCCAGGGGCTCAAGGTCGCGCCGTTCAAGGCGCAGAACATGAGCAACAACGCGCGTGTCGTGCCCGGCGTGAATGGGTTGATGGGCGAGATCGGCAGCGCCCAGTACTTCCAGGCCCTGGCCGCGAATCGCGTGCCCGAGGTGCGCATGAACCCGGTGCTGCTCAAGCCCGAGGCCGACACGCAGAGCCAGGTCGTCGTGCTCGGCGAGGTGGACCCGGCCATGGCCAACATCCCCTGGCGCGAACGCAGCGCCTTGCTCAAGCCGCGCGCCCGCGCCGCCCTGCACGAGTTGATGCGCGAGAACGATGTGGTCGTCATCGAGGGCGCGGGCTCGCCGGCCGAGATCAACCTGGCGCCCAGCGACTACGTCAATCTCGGCACCGCACGCGACGCCAACGCCGCGTGCCTGCTCGTCACCGACATCGACCGCGGCGGCGCCTTCGCCCATCTCTACGGCACCCACCAGCTGATGCCCGAGGACGTGCGCAGGCTGGTGCGCGGCTTCGTGCTGAACCGTTTCCGCGGCGACGCCGGCCTGCTGTCGCCCGGGCCCGAGCAGCTCGAAGCCCTGACCGGCGTGCCCACCATCGCCACGCTGCCGATGTGGCGCGGCCACGGCCTGCCGGAAGAAGACGGCGTGTTCGACGACTCGACGACCGGCAGCGGCCTGCGCATCGCCGTCGTCGCCTACCCGCGCATCTCCAACCTCGACGAATTCCAGCCGTTGCGCCAGCTGCCCGGCGTGCGCCTGAGCTGGGCGCGCGAACCCAAGGATCTGCAAGGCGTGGACTGGATCATCCTGCCCGGCTCCAAGTCCACTGCGGCCGACCTGGCCTGGCTGCGTGCGCAAAAGCTCGACGCCGCCATCAACAGCCACCGCGGCCGGGTGCTCGGCATCTGCGGCGGCCTGCAGATGCTGGGCGAGGCGCTGATCGACCCACACGGCCTGGACGGCAATGCACCGGGCCTGGGCCTGCTGCCATTGGTGACCGTCTTCGAGCCCGAAAAGCTGCTGCGCAGTGCCGAGTTCAGCTTCTCCACTTCGCTGGATGGCGGCTGGCAGGCCCTGTCCGGCGTACAGGCCGGCGGCTATGAGATCCGCCACGGCCGCACCCAGCCCCATGCCGGCCTGCCGCCGCCCCGCGTGGCCCTGCGCAACGCGGCCGGCGAGGCCGTCGGCTGGCAGGCCGGCCAGGTGCTGGGCGTCTATGCCCACGGCCTCTTCGAGCAGCCCGCCGTGCTCAAGGCCCTGTTCGGTCAGCCGGGCCGGTCGCTGGATGCCGTCTTCGACGGCCTGGCGGATTTCGTCGACCTGCACTTCCAGCCGGGCAGGCTGGCAGGCCTGATCGCTTAAGGCTTCTTGACGAGCTCCACGCGCCGGTTCTTGGCGCGGCCTTCCTCGCTGCGGTTGTCGGCAATCGGCCGCTCCGCGCCCAGGCCCGCGGCGCTGAGACGGGCGGCCGCAATGCCGCCCGCCGCCACGGCATTCATCACGCTCCTGGCGCGCTGCTCCGACAGGCTCTTGTTGGCCGCGGCCGAGCCGACGTTGTCGGTGTGGCCTTCGACGGCGATCTTCAGCGCCGGCGCCGCCTTCAGCATGGCGACGATCTCGCGCACCGTGGCCTGGCCGTCGGGCTTGAGCTCTGCCTTGCCGGTGTCGAAGTTGATGTACAGCGCGATGAAGCCGTTCTTGTTGATCTCGTCGAGCATCTTGTTGGCCGTGACCACCTGCTGCATCGCCGCCACCTCGACGACGGTGAGCTTGTAGCTCTGCGTCGGCGCGCTGAAGATGCCGGGCTCCACCAGCACCCACACCTCCTTGCCACCGGCGTTCACACGCAAGGTCGTCTCGCCGCCATCGCCGTCCTTGGGCAGGCGCTCATAGACCACTTCGCCGCCTATGCCCTTGATCGCGTTCTGGTAGTTGCGGATCAGCTGCAAGGCGCTGGGCTGGCGGTCGCCGTCGTTGTGGAAGTAGAGGATGTCCGTCATGTCGCCCTCGACGCGCTTGCGTGTCGGGTTGCCATCGGCGCCGCGGGCCACGGCGAAGTCCGCGCCGTTGAAGTTCCTGGCGTATTCGACGATGTGGGAATTCGGGTAGCGCGTCAGCAGCGGGTGGTCCTTGCTGCGCGCCACGTCGGCCGGCTGGGCCCAGGCGAAGTTCAGGCACAAGAGGAACAGGCCGAAGAGGCGGGCAAGCTGAAGTCTCATGGCGGATCTCCTGACTCGACGGAGGTGGGCGGGTTGATGCTACCCGGCGGCGCGGCTGTGCCCATCGCCAACAGGGCAAGATTGCGGGTTTGATCGACAGAAGAATCCCGCATGCGCCGCCTGCTCGCCACCGCCCTGCTCGCCCTGCCCCTGGCTGCCCACGCCTGGGGCTCCGAGGGCCACCAGACCGTCGCCACCCTCGCCGCCGGCCTCATCAAGGGCAGCCCGGCCGAGGCCCGCGTCCTCAAGCTGCTGGGCGACATGTCGTTGGCCCAGGCCTCGATCTGGGCCGACTGCGTGAAGGGCATCTCGCCCAGCCAGGGCTACACCTACCCCTCGCCCGGCAAGTTCCCTGCCTGCGCCCAGCTCGAGACGCCGGTGCGCATCGCCGAGATGGCCGACTATGTGAAGCGCAATGACCGCCAGTGCAAGATCGGCCTCGACGAGGACAGCTGCCACAAGCAGACCCAT
The DNA here is from genome assembly GCF_056406535.1 of Roseateles sp. P1_C1_2. Lineage (NCBI taxonomy): Bacteria > Pseudomonadati > Pseudomonadota > Betaproteobacteria > Burkholderiales > Sphaerotilaceae > Roseateles > Roseateles sp. P1_C1_2. Next base: position 134,022 of record NZ_JBFUAB010000017.1, on the reverse strand, counting down.
TACGCCGACGTCGCCGTGCAACGCGGCCACTATCTGCCGGACGTGACGGGGGCTCGCCCCGATGACGTGGTCGGCGCCCTGCGTGCGGCCATCCGCGTGCTGCAGGGCGAGCCCTCGCGCGGCCAGCCCAACTTCAAGAGCCGGCGCGAGGCCCTGCTGGTGCTCGTGCATCTGGTGGGCGACATCCATCAGCCCCTGCACGTCGGCAGCCTCTACCTGGACGCTCAGGGCCGGCGTGTCGACCCCGACCAACGGGGCCTCGATCGCGCCAGTTTCACCATCGGTGGCAACAGCTTTGTGCTGGCGCCGACAGGCCCCTTCGCGCCGAAGAATCTCCATGCCCTGTGGGACAGCGTGCCCGAGGCGTTCAGGCCCCAGCACGTCGATGCCGCCTGGCTGGCCGAGGCGCGCCGGGTGCCGCGGGACCCGGGCGATCCGCTGGGCTGGCCGGCACGCTGGGGCAGCCAGTCGATGGAACTGACGAAGGTCGCCTTCGATGGCCTCGGCGTCTCGCCCCGGCAGGGCGAGAACTGGAATGTCAGCCTGCCCGACGGCTACGCAGCCAAGGCCGATGCGATCAAGCGCCAGCAGCTCACGCAGGCTGGCGCCCGGCTGGCCTTCGTGCTGAAGGCGGTGTTTCCGAACTAGGCCCAGCCGGCCAGGCGATCGAAGCCGCTGCCATGCGGCCACACGGCCGCCAGCGTCGTCGCATCGGCGCCGAACCAGCGCGCCAGCTCGGTGCCGAGCTGGTCGGTCGCCGTCGTCGGTAGCCACACGCCCTGGCCGACGTCGTCGGGGCCATTGATCGTCAGGTCGGGCATGCGGCCCAGCAGCTTGCCCCCATTTGACCCACGCGCCGCGCCGCCGACCACGAAGTGGTGGCTGCCCCAGCCATGGTCGGTGCCGGCGCCGTTGCTCGTCAGATTGCGGCCGAAGTCGCTGGCGCTGAAGAGGGTCACGCTGTCGGACAAGCCCTGGGCGGCCATGGCGGCGTTGAAGGCGGTGACGGCACCGTCGATCTCGGTGAAGTTCTCGTTCTGGCGCTGCAACTGGTCGTCGCCATGGGTGTCGAAGCCGCCAATGGACGTGAAGAAGCATTGGCGCGACAGGCCGAGCGCACTGCGCGCCGCGATGAGCTTGGCGGCCATGCCGAGCTGGCGACCCAGGCCGGTATCCGGGAAGGCGGTCGTGACGCTGCTGCTGGCCAGGGCGCCGGCCAGCGTGCGCTGCACCTCCAGGCTGCGGCTCATCATGTTGAGCCAGGTCTGCTCGAAGGGGTGGCTGCGCGCCTCGGCCAGCGTGGCGGCGACGGCAGCCGACAGCGGGTCACTGCCGGCCTTGGCATTGGGGTTGTAGAAGTCGAAGCCAAAGCGGCCCGAGGCCGACACCCGATAGGGCGTCAGCGCCTTGTCGCCGGCTTCCCAGATGTTGCCGCCGGACAGGCTGAGGGCCGCGTAGCCCCGATTCGTCTGGCCCTCGGCCACGGCCCGCTCCAGCAGCCGCCCGCCCCAGCCATTGCGCGGCGGCGCCTCGACGACGCCGCTCTGCCAGGCGCCCTGCTGGTCGCTGTGCGAGAACAGGTTGTAGGGCAAGGGCACGCTGCGTGCGTCCCACTGAGCCTTGGTCGTCGGCACCAGCAGCGGACCGATGTTGGCGATGACGCTGGCCTGGCCGCCGTTGACCAGGCCTTGCAGGCCGGCAAAGGCCGGGTGCAGGCCCAGGCCCGTCGCGTTGGAGAGGGTCAGCGGCCTCAGCGTGGCGCTGTCCAGCGCCAGGTTGGGCCGGGCGCGCTGGTAGGCGGCATAGCGCGCATCGGTCGGCACCAGCAGGTTGTTGCCGTCGTTGCCGCCGAACATGAAGACGCAGACCAGGGCGYGGTAGTCGCCCGCGGCTGGTGCCGTCTGGGCCAGGGCGCGCATCTGGGCCCAGGGGTTGAGCGCCGCGGCCGCGCCCAGTTGGAGCAGGTGGCGGCGCTTCATCGTTGGATGACGTGGTCGGGGCTGAGGGCGGTCACGATCAGGGCAGCCTTGACCTTGTCGGTCTTGCCTTTGATCGCACCAACGAGGGTGTTGAGGCGCTCGCGCGTGCTGGCGCTCATGCCGAGGTTGAAGAACAGCAGGTCGAGGCGGTCGATCAGCGCCGCGGCGTCGAGGGCCGCGAGGCTGGCGAGATCGAGCTTGAGGCGGTGCTCCTCGGGCCAGCCATAGCCGCCGCCTTCGACGAGGTCGGCGAAGAAGTTCAGCGAACCGGCCACGGCCGCCTCGCCGCTGATCTGGAACTCGGGCGCCACCCAGCCCTGCGCCGCGATAGGCCCGGCGGGGCGGTAAGCGGGCGAATAGAAATTGAAGACGGAGGGCGCCAGCAACGGGCTCTGGCCGAGGGCATCGTCGCTGCTGTCGAGGTACTGGATGCGGTTGAGGCCGCTGGCGCTCCTGGCCCCCAGGCCACGCAGCATGTTGGCGAAGCGGATGACGGGCTCGCGCTGCTTGGCGACGTTGGCGGCGGGGCTGACGCCGCGCGCCTCGGCGTCCATCAGCACGGCCCGCACGACCGCCTTCAGATTGCCGCGCACGCCCGCGCCGTCGTTGACGAAGACGGCGGCGACGCGGCCCACATAGGCCGCGCTGGGATTGCTCGTCACCAGGCGCTGGATGAGCTGCTTGCTGAAGAAGGGCGGCACATTGGGGTGCTGGAAGATGGCGTCCAGCGCGTCCTTCATGTCCTGCTCGGGCGTCTGGCCGCCAGTCAGCGTCTTGCCGTCCAGCAGCAGCTTGTCACTCGGCGAGTGGTAGTTGGCCCAGGCCTTCATCGGCACCGTCCACAGCGCCTCGATGTTGTCGTCGTGGTTGTGGAACTGCGAGTTCTTGCTGTTGTCCAGCCCACCGAAGCTCCAGCCGCTGAAGGCCTTGGCAAAGCCCTTGACGACGGCCTCGTCATAGGTGGGCTGGCTCTTGCCTGCCGAGTCGAGCTTGGGGGTGCCGTCGGCATTGAGCTGGATGAGGCCGATGGAGAAGAGCTGCAGCACCTCGCGCGCGAAGTTCTCGTTGGGGTGGGTGCCCTTGCTCGCGTTCTCCTTCTCGCTCTCCAGCATGTTGAGGTAGTAGCCCATGGCAGGGTGCAGGGCCACATCCTGCAGCAGCGTGCGCCAGTTGCCGAAGGCGTTGCGGTTGAGCATGTCCAGATAGCTGCTCATGGCCGCGGGGCGGATGTCGGGCGCGATATTGCTGATGACGAAGATCTGCAGCAGGGCCCAGGTGACCCGCGCACGCAGCTGGTCCTCGCCGGTCAGCCATTGCTGCCAGATGGCCTCGTAGCTCATCTCCTCGCTGATCCGCGGCTTCTCGCCGGCGGGCTGGTCGCGGCCGCGCTGGGCGTTCAGATAGTCCAGGTGCAGGGCCGCGGGCCTGGCGAACTGCGCGGTCAGCCAGGCGTCGAAACCCTGGGCGACAAGGGCATCGACTTGGGGCCCGCCGGTGGCGCCGAAGCTCGCCTGGCTCAGGAAGCGGGCGGCGTCGCGCCGGCTGGGTGGCGGCGCGGGCGGTGCGCCCGGCGCGGGGTCGGGCGTGGCCGGCGTGGCGGTTCCGGGACCACCGCCACCGCCTCCGCCGCAGGCGGCCAGCAACGCTGCTGCCGCCAGGGCCGCCGAAGCCGTGCCCGCGCTCGGATCAGGCGGCGCCTGCTCAAGCTCCGTTGTATCTGCGTTGTTGTCCACCACGCTGCCTCCTGCGTCGCGGTGCGACTCTAGGCAGGCACGCCGCTTGCCGGCGTGAGCAATCGTGAGAGATGTTGCTAGGCCGCGGCCGTGCCCGTCAGGCGCTGGTACTTCTGCATCAGCGCCTCACGGCTCTCGATGTGGGCGGGGTTGATCGGGATGCAGGCGACGGGGCAGAGCATCACGCACTGCGGCTCGTCGAAATGGCCGACGCACTCGGTGCATTTGCTCGGCTCGATCTTGTAGAACTCTTCGCCCATCGAGATGGCGTTGTTCGGGCAGGCGGGTTCGCAGACGTCGCAGTTGATGCACTCATCAGTAATCATCAAGGCCATCGTCACTCCCCTTTCTTGCAGCGCTCATTCAAGCGCGCGAGAACTCCGGGCGACACGAACTCCGCCACCTCGCCGCCCAGCGTCGCGATCTCGCGCACGAAGGTGCTGGACGTGTACTGGTGATGTTCGCCGGGCGTCAGGAAGATGGTCTCGACCTCGGGCATGAGCTTGCGGTTCATGCCGGCCATCTGGAACTCGTACTCGAAGTCGCCGCCCGTGCGCAGGCCGCGCACGACAACGCGGCCGGCGTGGGTACGCACGAAATCGCGCAGCAGGCCGTCGAAGGCGATGACCTCGACATTGCCCAGCGGTGCCGCCACCTCCTGGGCCATGGCCAGGCGCTCCTCGAGCGTGAACAGGGTCTTCTTGTGGTGGCCGACAGCCACCGCCAGCACCAGGCGCTCGAACATGCCGGCGGCGCGGCGCATCAGGTCTTCGTGGCCCAGCGTGATGGGATCGAAGGTGCCTGGGTAGATGGCCGTGATGGTGATGCGCGAGGTCATGAGGTCGGATTGTCCTCGCGCCGCAGCAATTGGTAGTGCACGGCGCCGGCACGCCCCTGGCGCCAGGCGGTGAATCCGGCCGGTGCGGCGATCTCGTGGGGCGACTCGACATAGATCAGTCCGTCCTCCGCCAGCAGCGGCTGCGCAGCGGCCAGCGCGCGGTCGAACAGATCGTCCGCGAACGGCGGGTCCAGAAAGATCAGGTCGAAGCGGTCGGCGCTGGCCGTCATCCAGTTCAGCGCATTGGCGCGGTGGATGGTGATGGCCGTGGCCTGAAGGCGCTTCTGGCTGGCGCGCAGCCCGTCCACCAACGCGGCCTCGCGCTCGATCATCACCACCGCAAGCGCCCCTCGCGAGGCGGCCTCGAACCCCAGCGCGCCGCTGCCGGCGAAGGCGTCCAGCACGCGCCAGCCGTCCAGCGTCTGACCCAGCCAGTTGAAGAGGGTTTCACGGATGCGGTCGGCGGTGGGGCGCAGGCCCGGCAGGTCGGGAACCGGCAGCTTGGAGCGCTTCCACTGCCCGCCAATGATGCGAATTTCACCCATCTATTGCCGAACGGGGATGCCGCGAGCCGCCATCAGCGCCTTGGCCTCGCCCACCGTGTGCTCGCCGAAATGGAAGATGCTGGCAGCCAGCACCGCGTCGGCGCCGCCCTTGGTGATGCCGTCGGCCAGGTCTTCCAGCGAGCCGACGCCGCCCGAGGCGATGACGGGCACGGGCACGGCGTCGGACACGGCGCGGGTCAATTCGAGGTCGAAGCCACTCTTGGTGCCGTCACGATCCATGCTGGTCAGCAGGATCTCGCCGGCGCCGAACTCGGCCATCTTGCGGGCCCACTCGACGGCGTCCAGGCCGACGTTCTTGCGGCCGCCATGGGTGTAGACGTCCCAACCCGAACCATCGGCACGGCGCTTGGCGTCGATGGCGACGACGATGCACTGGGCGCCGTATCGGTCGCTGGCAGCACGGATCAGCTCGGGGTCGGCCACGGCCGCGGAGTTGAAGCTGACCTTGTCGGCACCCGCGTTCAGGAGGCGCCGCACGTCGGCCACGGCGCGCACGCCGCCGCCTACCGTCAACGGGATGAAGACCCGGCTGGCCACGGCTTCGATGATGGGCAGGATGAGATCGCGGCCATCGCTCGTCGCCGTGATGTCGAGGAAGGTCAGCTCGTCGGCGCCCTGCTCGTTGTAGCGGGCGGCGATGTCCACCGGGTCGCCCGCGTCACGCAGGCCGACGAAGTTGACGCCCTTGACCACGCGGCCGGCAGTGACGTCGAGGCAGGGAATGATTCGTTTGGCGAGCATGGGAGGGGGACGGAAAACCAGCCTGGATTATTCCTTTCCTGATTAGGTCTTCGCAGGGGCCGTGAAGCATCGCCCAATCGCGGCTGCTCAACCCACCCCACGGAGACGACGATGAGACTGACCGCCCTTGCCCTGCTCGCCGCAACGCTAGCCTTCGGCGCCACCATGGCCTCTGCGCACACCGTGACCTATGTCGGCACCTTGAGCAACCTCGGCGAGCCTGCCGCAGCCGCCAGCTCACTGGGTACCGGCACGGTCAGCGTGGCCTTCGACGACGACACCTTCTCGATGACGGTCAATGTGCTCTTCAGCAACCTGACCGGCAATGTGACGGCCAGCCATATCCATTGCTGCACGGCGGCGGTCGGCGCGGGCTCGGCCGGTGTCGCGACACCGGTACCGAGCTTCCCGGGCTTTCCGTCGGGCGCGGGCGTCACGTCGGGCAGCTATTCGCACACCTTCGACATGACCCAGGCATCGAGCTGGAACCCGGCCTTCATCACCGCCAACGGCGGTACGGTCTCGAGCGCCTTTGCCGCCTTCGCCACCGGCCTGGCCGACGGCAAGGCCTATCTGAACATCCACTCCACACTGTCGGCAGGCGGCGAGGTCAGGACCTTCCTGGTGCCGTCTCCCGTGCCGGAACCCGAAAGCTATGCGCTGATGCTGGCCGGCATGGGCGTGCTGGCACTGGTGGCTCGCCGCCGCAGGAGCTGAAACTCAGCCCGCCGCCGCGATCAACTCGTCCGCCCGCACCTGGGCGGCCGTGAAGTCCAGCGCGCCGGTGTAGATGGAGCGACCGCAGATGACGCCTTCGACGCCGTCGCCCATGACGGCGCACAGGCGTTCGATGTCGGCGATGTCCGAGAGGCCGCCCGAGGCAATCACCGGGATGGTGAGGGCCTGGGCCAGCTTGACCGTGGCCTCGATGTTGATGCCGGTCAGCATGCCGTCGCGGCCGATGTCGGTGTAGATGACGCCTTCGATGCCGTAGTCCTCGAACTTGCGCGCCAGGTCGATGACCTCATGGCCCGTGAGCTTGCTCCAGCCGTCGGTGGCAACCTTGCCGTCCTTGGCGTCCAGGCCCACGATGATGTGGCCGCCGAAGGCGCTGCAGGCGTCCTTCAGGAAGCCGGGGTTCTTGACCGCGGCCGTGCCGATGATGACGTAGGAGAGGCCGTCGTCCAGGTAGCGCTCGATGGTGTCGAGGTCACGGATGCCGCCGCCGAGCTGGATGGGGATCTCGTCCCCGATCTCCTTGATGATGGCCTTGATGGCCGGCTCGTTGACCGGCTTGCCCGCGAAGGCGCCGTTCAGGTCCACCAGGTGCAGCCGCCGCGCGCCGGCGTCGAGCCAGCGGCGCGCCATGGCGGCGGGGTCTTCGCCGAAGGTGGTGGAGTCGTTCATGTCGCCTTGCTTGAGGCGGACACAGCGACCGTCTTTCAGGTCGATGGCAGGGATCAGCAGCATGGCCGGGGGCTGAGGGGCTGGAGGGGGAGGAAGGCGGAGGACGAGAAAGTGCAGACCCGTTCAGGGTTTCCAGTGCAGGAAGTTGCGATAGAGGGCGAGGCCCAGCGCGGCACTTTTCTCGGGGTGGAATTGGGTCGCAAAAATGTTATCCCGGGCCACCGCGCAGGTAAAGCGAGTGCCATAGTCGGTCTCGCCGGCGCTGTGCTGCGGCAACGCGGTGGTCGCGTAGAAGCTATGGACGAAGTAGAACCAGCTCTCGTCCGGAATGCCATCCCACACCGGGTGGGCACGCGGCTGGTGCACGCGGTTCCAGCCCATCTGGGGCACCTTGAAGCGGCTGCCGTCCTCCTGCAGCCGGCCTTCCAGCCGGAAGCGCTGCACGCGCCCCGGGATCAGGCCCAGGCCGGGGGTGTCCTGCTCCTCGCTGTGGTCCAGCAGCATCTGCATGCCGACGCAGACGCCCAGCAGCGGCTTGGTGGCGGCGGCCTCCAGCACGGCTTCCTTGACGCCCGAATCGGCCAATTCGCGCATGCAGTCGCGCATGGCGCCCTGGCCGGGCAGCACGACACGTTCGGCGGCGCGCACCACGGCGGGGTCGCAGGTGATGGCGACTTCGAAACCCTGGCCTTGGGCCGCATGGATGACGGCCTGGGACACCGAGCGCAGATTGCCCATGCCGTAATCGACGACGGCGACGGTTCGCGTCACAGCGATCCCTTGGTCGACGGGATGACACCCGCCGAGCGCGGGTCAGGCGTCGTCGCCATGCGCAGCGCGCGGCCGAAGGCCTTGAACATGGTCTCGGCCTGGTGGTGGGCGTTGTGGCCCTTCAGGTTGTCGATATGGACCGTGGCCAGCGCGGCGTTGGCGAAGCCCTGGAAGAACTCGAACGTGAGCTGGGTGTCGAAGGCGCCGATGCTGCCGGCCGTGAACTTGACGTCCATGTGCAGGCCCGGGCGGCCCGACAGGTCGATGACGACGCGCGACAGGGCCTCGTCCAGCGGCACATAGCTGTGGCCGTAGCGGGTCAGGCCGGCCTTGTCACCGACGGCCTTGGCAACCGCCAGGCCCAGCGTGATGCCGACGTCTTCCACCGTGTGATGGCCGTCGATGTGCAGATCGCCCTCGCAGGCGATGTCCAGGTCGATCAGGCCGTGGCGGGCGATCTGGTCGAGCATGTGGTCGAAGAAGCCGATGCCGGTCTGCAGCTTGGACTGGCCCGTGCCGTCGAGGTTGATGCGCGCGGTGATGCGCGTCTCGCGGGTGTTGCGGGTGACTTCGGCGATGCGAGGGGCGTTCATAGACAGCTCGGGAGTTCAGCCAGCAGGCGGGTGTTTTCGTCGGGCGTTCCGACCGTGAGGCGCACACAGTTCGCGAGCAGCGGGTGCATGGCCGAGACGTTCTTGATCAGCACGCCCCGGGCCTTCAGTGCCGCGAAGGTGGCGGCCGCGTCCTGCACCCTCGCAAGGATCATATTGCCCTGGCTTGGCCATGGCGTGACACCGGGCATGGCCTGCAAGGCGCTGTAAAGGCGTTCGCGCTGCTGGCGCAGCTCGGCGGCTTGCGCGGCGTAGACGTCGGCATGCTCGAGCGCGAAGAAGGCGGCCTCGGCGTTCAGCACGCTGATGTTGTAGGGCGGGCGCAGCTTCTCGACCTGCTCGACCAGCTCGGGCGCGCCCAGCAGATAGCCGATGCGCACGCCGGCCAGGCCAAACTTGCTCATGGTGCGCATGACCAGCACGTTCTTCTGGCGGGCCATCAGCGCCAGGCTGTCGGCGCTGGCGAAGGGCTGGTAGGCCTCATCCATGACAACCAGGCCCGGCGCGGCCTGGGCGATGCGCTCGATGACGGCGGCGTCCCACAGCGTGGCGGTCGGGTTGTTGGGATAGGCCAGGTAGATCAGCGCCGGCTGGTGCTTCTCGATGGCCGCCAGCATGGCCACCTCGTCCAGCTCGAAGTCGTCGGCGCGCAGCGGCACGCCAATGAAGTCCAACCGTTGCTGGCGCGCCAGCGCCTCGTACATGACGAAACCGGGCAAGGGGGCCAGCACCGTCGCGCCGGGTTTGGCGACGGCGATGGTCAGCAGGCCGATCAGCTCGTCCGACCCATTGCCCAGGGTGACACCCACGTCGTCACCCACGCCGGCATGACGGGCCAGGGCCCGCGCCAGTTCGGCGGTGCGCTCGGCCGGGTAGCGGTTCAGCGCCAAGGCACCGAGGCGTGCGCCCAGGGCCTGCTGCAGCTCGGGCGGCAGGCGGTAGGGGTTCTCCATCGCGTCCAGCTTCAGCAGGCCGGTGCTGGGCTGCACGGCATAGGCGTGGGCGGCGCGCACGTCGGGGCGGATCTGGGCGAGGGCTTGGTCCAGCGAAGTGGTCATGGCGCGGTGACGAGAGGGTTGAGGACCTGCACGCTGTCGTAGACGGCGTCATGCGGCAGGGCGAGGCTGAGCAGGCGGGTGCAGCCCTGGGCCTTGGCGCTGGCGACGATGAGGGCGTCGGCAAACGGCAGGCCGAAGCGGCTTTCCAGCGACCAGGCGGATTCGACCGTCGCCTGGTCGACGCCCCAGGGCCGCCAATGCTGGTAGCGGCGCACCTCGGCGCGCACATCGCCCTGGGGCATGGGCGGGCTGATCTGGCGTGTGGCCAGCAGGTAGAAGTCGTTCAGCACCTGCACCGACACGCGGCCGGTGCGGGCGGCCCACAGCGACCGCAGCCAGGCCAGCACCTGCTCGCGCTCGGCGGGGCGGGCGCCGTCCTCGCTGAAGAGCAGGACCGAGGTGTCGACGAAGACAGGATCCTTCATCCCAGCACCTGTCTGCCGGGATAGGGATGCCCGTCCGAGGCCCAGGCGCGCTCACGATGCAGCCAGTCCTGCAAGGCGCGTTCATAGGCATCGTCATGCTGCATCTTCTCGGCCAGCAGTTCGCCGAGCAGGCGGGAGACGCTGGTGTTGCGTCGCGCCGCCTCCAGCCGGGCCCATTCGGCCACGGCGTCGTCCATAGACACGGTGACGTTCTTCATGAGCCGGAGATTACACGAAGTTCGTGTTGCACGAACTTCGTGTCCAAATAACCCGCACTTAAGGCCGATACCAGAGCTCGGGCTTGTCGAGTGGCGTCTGCGACGGCATCAGTGGGTTGCGCAGCTCGATGATCCGCCGCGAGCCGAGCTTGGCGCGGGCCAGGTCTTCGCCGTGGTGTTTCATGAAGAGGCTCTCGAAGGCGCCGCTGGCGCGCAGGCGCTTCAGGCCCAGCTCGATGGCGGCGGCCAGCTCGGGCTCCTCGAAGGCGACGAAGTAATAGATGGCGGCCGGATAGTGCAGGCAGATGTTGGGCACGACGCTCAGGCCCTGGCCGTAGCGCTCCAGCTCCCACCAGACCTCCTCCACGGAGCGCGGGAAGGCGTCGGCGCGCCCCAGGCGCAGCTGCTTGAACATCGCGTCGTAGCTGGGCGACACGATGACGTTGAGGCCGTTGGCCTGCAGGATGCCCGTGTCGGGCCATTCCAGGCCCTGCACCATGGAGAAGCGCCGCAGCTCGTCGAGCGTCTGCACTTCGCCCATGCGTGAGGCCACCTCGGCCGAAGCCAGCAACAGCCGCCAGCCGTACAGGCCCTTGAAGATGGGCACGCGGACGGGCTGGGCCTGCTGCTCGCGCTCGACCGAGGTCATGGTCCAGAGCACATCCAGCTGGCGGTGCCGGCCCAGCTCCTGCAGCGCGCGGTTCTGCGGAATCAACCCGGCCGTGGGATTCAGCGTGACCGGCATGCCGGCTGCGGCCAGGGCCTGCTCCAGCAGCACGGCGGCATAGCTGTGCTCCGTCTCGGCCTTGGGCGAGACATGCGGAATGCGCAGGCGGCGCGGCGCGCCATGGGCGGCGGCAAGCGGCACGGCGCCCGAAGACAGCAGGAGATCGCGGCGACGCAGAGGCATGCGTCAGCGTAGCCGAATCGACACTGCCGATCCAATCCTGAGATGCCGCCTGCGTTAGCCTTTGCATCCCGTCGCCACCCCTTCATCGATGCCTTTGTCACCTCTCGCCAAGAAGCCCCTGCAAGCCACCGTCGCCAAGCTCAAGCGCACCGGCCGCGCCCTCGGCAAGCTCAAGCCCCAGCAGGTCAATCCCGTCCAGGCCCTGCAGGACATCAAGGCCCGGCGCGTCGCACGGCGCACAGCCTCCGGCCTGCAGCTGGTGCTGGCCGACCGCGTCGACTTCCTGAACCCCGTGCACTGGGACGCGCTGGCCGCCCAGACGATCTTCCTGTCCCGCGACTATCTGCGCGTGCTGGAGCAGCATGCGCCAGACAACGTCGAGCCGCGCTATGCCATGGCCTATGCCGATGGCGTGCCGGTGGCGGCCCTGTTGCTGCAGCGCGTGGCCGTGGGCGGCGCCCAGTTGCGCAAGCCCGGCAGCAAGAAAAAACTGGTCGATGCTCCCATGGCCGGGCTCAAGGAACATCTGCTGGTCTGCGGCAATCTGCTCGTCTGGGGTGCGCGCGCCATGGCGCTGGCGCCGCACGCCGATGAGGGCCAGCTCTGGCATGCGGTCTGCGAAGCCATCTACCGGCTGCGCCGCGCCGACAAGCTGGATGGCCAGTCCGACTTCGCGTTGATCAAGGATCTCGGCATGGCCCTCGCAGAAGTCCCGCCGGCGCTGCGCCTGCTGGGCTATCGCAGCGTCGAGACCGAGCCCGACATGGTGCTGACGCTGCGCCCCGAATGGCGCAGCTGGGACGACTACCTGGCCAGCATGACCTCGGGCTATCGCAGCGCCGCCAAGAAGCTCATCAAGGACTGCGCCGGCGCGGGACTGACGTTGCGGCTGGCGACCGCCGAGGAGATGCTGGCGCGCGCCGACGAGCTGCACGCCCTTTACGGCCAGGTACACCAGGCCCAGGGCCTGCGGCTGGCGACGCTGTCACCGCACTACCTGCCAGCGATGGCGAAGGCGCTGGGCACGCGCTTCCGCTGCCGCGTCGCCGAAACGGCCGATGGCCGCTGGCTGGGCTTCGTGACCAGCGTGCATGACGGTGCCACGGCGCTGGGCTACTACATCGGCTACGACCGCGCTGCCAATGTCGATGCGCCCATCTATCTGACGCTGCTGCAGTCCACCGTGCAGGACGCCATCGCCTTCGGCTCGACGCGGCTGAGCCTGGGGCGCACGGCACTGGAGCCCAAGGCCAAGATGGGCTGCAAGCCCGAGCCGCTGAGCTGCGCGGTGCGGCACCGCGTGTCGGCGCTGAACTGGATCACCACCGCCCTGACCAAGACGGCCGAACACGACGAGCCGCCGGAGCGCAGCCCGTTCAAGGCTGCGCCGAGCGAGTCGTCCTGAGAGTCATTTCAAGCGCATCTCGGCCGCACGTGCATGGGCCTGCAGGCCCTCGCCGTGAGCCAATTCGCTGGCGATACGGCCCAGGGCCTGCGCGCCCTCGGCGCTGACTTCGATAAGGCTGCTGCGCTTCTGGAAGTCGTAGACCCCCAGCGGCGACGAGAAGCGTGCGGTGCCGGCCGTGGGCAGCACATGGTTGGGGCCGGCGCAGTAGTCGCCGAGCGATTCGCTGGTGTAGGCCCCCATGAAGATGGCACCGGCATGGCGCAGCAGCGGCTCCCAGCGCTGCGGTTCGGCGGCGCTGATCTCCAGGTGCTCGGGTGCGATGGCGTTGCTGATCTCGCAGGCCTCTTCCATCGAGCGCGTCAGGATCAACGCGCCGCGGCCGGCCAGCGAGGCGCGGATGACGGCCTCGCGCGGCATCTCTTCGACAAGACGCTCCATGCTGGCGCTGACGGCATCCAGGAAGGCAGCGTCCGGGCTGAGCAAGATGCTCTGGGCCAGCTCGTCATGCTCGGCCTGGCTGAACAGGTCCATGGCCACCCAGTCGGGCGGCGTCGTGCCATCGGCAATGACGAGGATCTCGCTGGGGCCGGCAATCATGTCGATGCCGACCTGGCCAAACACATGCTTCTTGGCCGAGGCGACGTAGGCGTTGCCCGGGCCGGTGATCTTGTCGACGCGCGGGATGGTGGCCGTGCCGTAGGCCAGGGCCGCGACCGCCTGCGCGCCGCCGATGGTGAACACGCGGTGCACGCCGGCCACGGCCGCAGCAGCCAGTACCAGCGGGTTGCGCACGCCGTCAGGCGTTGGCACGACCATGATGATCTCGCCAACGCCCGCGACCTGTGCGGGGATGGCGTTCATCAGCACACTGCTCGGATAGGCCGCCTTGCCGCCCGGCACATAGATGCCGACGCGGTCCAGCGGCGTGACCTTCTGGCCGAGCAGGTTGCCGTCCTCGTCGCGGTAGCTCCAGCTGCGCCCGCAGGCCTCCATCTGGCGCTCGTGATAGGCCCGCACGCGCTTGGCGGCGGCCTGCAACGCGGTGGCCTGGGCCGGCGTGATCGAGGCCAGCGCGGCCTGCAAATCCGCCTGCGTGATCTCCAGCGCGGCGACCTTGTCGGCCGTCACGCGGTCGAAGCGCGCGGTGTAGTCCAGCACGGCAGCATCACCCCGCTCGCGCACATCGGCCAGGATCTCGGCGACGCGGGCTTCGATGGCGGCATCGTCCGCGGCCGACCAGAAGCGCAGGCGCTCGAACTCGGTCGCGAAGTCGGCATCAGCCGTGGAGAGTTGGCGAACGAGTTTCATGCGATGGCCGAGGCAAAGGCGTCGATCAGCGGACGCAGCGCGTCGCGCTTGAGCTTGAGTGCGGCCTGGTTGACGACGAGGCGGGACGAGATGTCCATGATCTGCTCGACCTCGACGAGCTTGTTCGCCCGCAGCGTGCCGCCGGTGGAGACCAGGTCGACGATGGCCTCGGCCAGCCCCGTCAGCGGGGCCAGCTCCATGGAGCCGTAGAGCTTGATGAGGTCGACGTGCACGCCCTTGTCGGCGAAATGCTGGCGGGCGATCTCGGTGTATTTGGTGGCGACGCGGATGCGCGAGCCCTGCTTGACGGCCGCGGCGTAGTCGAAGTCGGCGCGCGTGGCCACGCTCATGCGGCAGCGGGCGATCTTCAGGTCCAGCGGCTGGTAGAGGCCATGCGAGCCGCCCTGGGCCAGGGCCTGCTCATGCAGCACGTCGCGGCCGGCCACGCCGAGGTCGGCGCCGCCGTATTGCACATAGGTCGGCACATCGCTGGCACGCACCAGCACCACGCGCACGCCGTCTCGGTTGGTCGGCAGGATGAGCTTGCGCGAGGTCTCGGGGTCTTCCAGCACCTCGATGCCGGCGGCGCGCAGCAGCGGCAAGGTCTCTTCGAAGATGCGGCCCTTGGAGAGCGCGAGGGTCAGGCCGCGGTCAACGGCGCTCATTGGGCGCTCCACTCTTCGGGGCTGAGCGTCTTCATCGACAGCGCATGGATCTGCTCGCGCATGCGCTCGCCCAGGGCCGCGTAGACACGCTGGTGGCGCTTGATGCGCGAGAGGCCGTTGAACTCGTCCGACACGATGGTGGCGAAGAAGTGGCGGCCGTCGCCCTCGACTTCCAGATGCGCGCAGGGCAGGCCTGCGGCAATGAAATCGCGCACTTCTTGCGGGGTCGGGTCGGCCATCACGGGTCCTTGGGAGAAACCCGGGATTTTAGAGAGGGTTCGCGCGGCGCCCTTCGGCGCTGCGCAAAGCACCCTTTAGAGAGGGTTCGCGCGGCGCCCTTCGGCGCTGCGCAAAGCACCCTTTAGGGAGGGTTCGCGCTGCCCTCTTCGGGCATGCGCAAAGCACCCGTCAGAAACGCCGGCCTCACTGCAGATTGAAGGCCCGCATGCCGCCGTCGAAGTGCCTCTGGACATACAGAGCACCGTTGGGCGACAACGTCATGGGGCCGCCGCCGTTGTCCCGCCAGACTTCCTTGCGCGTCGTCAGGTCGACGGCAAGGGTCCGCCAGAAGTTGGACACGAAGGCGTGCTTGCCGCTGACCACCAGCCCACCCTCGAAGTCACCCAGCCCCGACTCGCCGCTCATCCACGTCCACAGCACTTCTCCGGTGTCCGGTGAACGGGCTTCCAGCCAGGAGCCGTTGACGATGTAGATGGCGTCGTTCCCGACCACGGCATGGCTGCTGAAACGCGAGCCGACCACATTCCACAGCACGCTGCGCTTCACGGTGTCGAAGGCGATCAGCCGGGAAACGAAGGGAGTCCCGCTCCAGGGGGACCACAAGGCGAAGTAGACGCGGCCATTGGGGCCCAGCACGGGCGCCTGCTGCAGAGACGGCGGCACATAGCCTTCGCTGGGTGCTGCGATCCAGAAGAGCCGCACCCCTGTGTCCCGGTCGAAAACCTGCAGGCTGGGCTGCTGGATGAAAAAGCCTGCCTGCTGATAGATGTAGACATGGCGGTCATCCACCGCCGGTGAACAAAGCGGGTTGCCGCCAATCCCGTCCAGACTCGCCGTCCACTCCTTCGTCAGCGTCTTCGCATCGAAGCGGCTCATCGAGTAGGCGGACTCGCATAGGTAGACCTTGCCGTCGCGAACGACTGGGTTGGCGCTTGTCGACACACGGTCTCTCAACTGGACCTGAGCCAGCGGCTGGCCCGACGTGACGTCGAAGCTGCGCAAGGTGCTGACGGCGGGAGACTCGCGCGAGGTGGTGATCATGAACACGCGATCTCCGGCCCAGGTGGGGCCAGTGACTGGCGCGTCCTCAAAATTGCGCTGCCAGGTCTGCGTGCCGTCGCGCTCGCTGTACGCCGTCAGCGTCGTCCAGCCCGTGACAAACAGCTGGCCGCCGCCCGCAGCCGAAGGCAGGGTGGCAAAGGCATTCGCATTGCTCCAGCGCCTGTTGAAGCGGGAGGGGTCGAGCACGGCGCTCGACAGGGCGTTGTGACCGGCGCTGCCGAAGTGGTTGCTCGAGTCCGGCAGGGGAGCCAGCACATGCGCATCCGTCTCGGGCCGCACCGTGAAGCTGTAGCTCAGGTTCCAGGGGGAACCGGCGACGGGCCTGGCGCAGGTGCGGGGGTCGTCCAGACAGGCGCGCACGACGATGGCGCCCTTGTGCACGCCGGCACCCAGGGTCGGCGCCACCTTGAGCGTGGCCTTGAACGTCGTGCTGCTGGTTTGCATGATCTGCGCGTCGGGCTGCAACACGCCGGTCGCGTCGACCACACCGACATTGACCTGGCTGCCCGGGTCCGGCAGCACGCCCCCAGCGGTTGCGGCAACCTCGAAGGTCGGCCCTTCGCCTTGGTAGAAGCTCGCTTCGAGCGTCCCCGGCGTGAAAGCCAATTGCATGCCTTGCGGCGCTGGCGTCGACCCCGAGCCGCCACCGCCGCAGCCGACCAACACCAGGCCCAGCAGGGCATATCCAAGCTTCAATCCCACAGTCCTCCCTCGCGCGCCGGCAGCGTCATGCGGTGCCGAGTCAGCGCTGATCTTTTTGGTGAATCCGAAATCGTAGGGGCGGCAGCCCGGCGAAATGGCCGCGGCGCACCGATACGGGGGCCCCTCAGTCGAGGGTCTCGCCCCTCATGACCTGATCTTGTAGCCCCGCTTCAGCAGCGACAAGGCCAGTCCGGCGGTGACCGCGAAGCTCACGCCGACGACGCCCAGGCTCAGCCACGGCGACACATCGCTGACCCCGAAAAAGCCGCGACGGAAGCCGTCGATCATGTAGAAGAAGGGGTTCAGGTGGCTGATGCCCTGCCAGAAGCCGGGCAGCGAATGCACCGAGTAGAAGACGCCCGACAGGAACGTCATCGGCATGATGATGAAGTTCTGGAAGGCCGCGAGCTGATCGAACTTCTCGGCCCAGAGGCCGGCGATGAGCCCAAGCGTGCCCATCAGGCCGGCGCCCAGCACCGTGAAGGTCAGCACCCACAGGACGTTGTCCAGGCCCGGCGGCGCGAACCAGGCCGTCACCAGCAGCACGCCCGCCCCCACCGCCAGGCCGCGCACGACGGCGGCGCCCACGTAGGCGACGAACCAGGCCGAAGGCGACAGCGGCGTCAGCAGCAGGAAGATCAGGTTGCCGGTGATCTTGCTCTGGATCAGGCTGGACGAGCTGTTGGCGAAGGCGTTCTGCAGCACGCTCATCATCACCAGGCCGGGGATCAGGAACTGCGTGTAGCCGACGCTGTCGTAGACCTTCACATGGTCTTCCAGCGTGTGGCCGAAGACGAGCAGGTACATGACGGCCGTCAGCACCGGGGCGCAGACGGTCTGGAAGGCAACCTTCCAGAAGCGCAGCACTTCCTTCTTGAAGAGGGTGGAGGCGCCATTCATGCGTGTTCTCCCTGCATGATTTCAAGGAACACGTCTTCGAGGTCGGCACGGCCGATCTCCAGGTCTTCGACGGGCACGCCCGCGGCGCGCAGCGCGGCCAGCGTGGTCTCGACCTCGGCGGCGTCATGCGCCGTCACCTGCACGATGCGGCCCGTCACCCGGGCGCGCGCCGCAATGTCCGGCGGTAGCGCCGCATCGGTCTTGAAGCGCAGCATCGTCGATGCGGTGCCGGCCAGCAGCTGCGAGGTGCGGTCCAGCGCGACGATGCGGCCGTTCTTCAGCATGCCGATGCGCTGGCACAGGGCCTCGGCTTCTTCGAGGTAGTGCGTCGTCAGCAGCACCGTGTGGCCTTCCTTGTTGAGGCGGGCGATGAACTGCCACAACGTCTGGCGCAACTCGACGTCGACACCGGCGGTGGGCTCGTCCAGCACGATGACGGGCGGGCGGTGCACGAGGGCCTGAGCCACCAGCACGCGGCGCTTCATGCCACCCGACAGCTGGCGCATGTTGGCGTTGGCCTTGTCGGTCAGGCCCAGGTTGTGCAGCAGCTCGTCGATCCAGTCGTCGTTGCCATGCACGCCGAAATAGCCGCTCTGGATGCGCAGCGACTCGCGCACGCTGAAGAAGGGGTCGAACACCAGTTCCTGCGGCACCACGCCCAGGGCCTTGCGGGCAGCGGCGTAGTCGTCGACAACATCGTGGCCCATCACGCGCACACGGCCCTCGGTGGCCTTGGCCAGGCCGGCCAGCACGCTGATCAGCGTCGTCTTGCCGGCGCCGTTGGGCCCCAGCAGGCCGAAGAATTCACCGCAGTGGATGTCGAAGCTGACGCCGTCCAGCGCCTTCACCTGCCCTCCCCGGTATGTTTTCTTGACGTTCTCGAAGGAGATGGCGGGCGGGGAGGCTGAATTCGGCATGGGGCGCGATTCTAAAAGTCGTCCCTATTTCGGTGCTGATCGCTGCCAGAATGCCCTGAGCATGCCGACCCCCAAACGCCCCCGCCGCACCGCCGAACGCATCCTGGAGGTCACCCTGGAGCTCTTCAACAGCTTCGGTGAGCCCAATGTGTCGACGACGCTGATCTCGGCCGAACTGAAGATCAGCCCGGGCAATCTCTACTACCACTACCCGGCCAAGGACGAGCTCGTCAATGCGCTGTTCGGCCGCTACGAGGCCGAGCTCAACGAGTTGCTGGCCGCCGCCGACAACGTGCGCAATGTGGAGGACGCCTGGCTGTTCTTCCACATGCTGTTCGAGCTGATCTGGAAGCACCGCTTCCTCTACCGCGACCTGAACGACCTGCTGTTCAAGAACCGCCGACTGGAGACGCACTTCCAGACGCTGCTCGCAGGCAAGGAGCAGGCCATGCGCCATGTGCTGTCGGGCCTGCACCTGGGCGGCGCGCTGAAGATGGACCTGCGCGAAGCCGCGCCGACGGCCAACGCCATGGTCGTCGTCGTCAGCTACTGGCTGAGCTACGAATACGTGCGCGACCCGCGCCGTGCACTGGAGCCCGACCGCGCGGGCGCCGCACTGATGCGCGGCGCCTTCCACGCGCTGAGCCTGCTGCTACCCTACCTTGAGCCCGCATCCAAGGATCATCTGTTCAAGCTCGCCGGCAACTACCAATAGGAGACAAGCCATGGCCAAGTGGACCGCCTTTCCCTACGACAACAGCGCCTTCGTCTACACGGCGGCCACGCTGAAGAAGCACTGGGCCAGGCTGCATGCCGGCGATGCCGAACCCTTCCCCAAGGACGCCGCCGTCGTGCAGGCCTGGATCCATTTCCACGCCGGTGAATTCCAGGCTGCCTATGACGCGGGCCTGGCCGCCGGTGGCGCCGGCATCACGGTCGCCAACAAGGCCCAGGGCATCTACGCCAACTACCTCGAGAAGAAGGAGAAGGTGAAGCTGGAGATGTTCCTGGAGATCGCCGAGCGTGCCGAAGCGCAGCAAGGCGAGGAGCCCAAGAATCCCAACGCTTACTACTGGCAGGCCTATGCGATCGGTCGCTACGGCCAGGGCATCAGCGTCGCCAAGGCGCTGGCCCAGGGCCTGGGCAGCAAGGTCAAGAACGCGCTCGAAACCACCATCGAGCTCGCACCCAAGCATGCCGACGCCCACATCGCGCTGGGCGCCTTCCACGCCGAGGTCATCGACAAGGTCGGCAAGCTGCTGGGCCGCACCCAGGGTGCCGACACGGCCACCGGCCTGAAGATGTTCGAGCAGGCCATCAAGCTCAACCCGACCAGCGCCATCGCGATGATCGAGCGCGCCAACGGCCTCGTCATGCTGGAGGGCGACAAGCGCATGAAGGAAGCCGAAAAGCTGTACGCCGACGCGGCCGGCTGCGACGCGATGGACGCAATGGAGCTGCTCGACATCGAGCTCGCGAAGGAAGAACTCGAGGAGTGAGCGCGGACCGAGGACAGGACCTGCGTCCTGTCCGACGCCTCGCGAACGCCCGCTTCTTTGCAAAGAAGCGGGCATAAGTCACGATGCCGACAACCGGTCGTGAACTCCGTCACAACCCGATCTCCCGCGCCTCCGGGGGTGCAAGTCAGCGCACGGCGGCGTAAGCTTCGTCTCCATCAGCCACCCCCCAAACGAGACCGCACCATGAAGTTCCTGATCCCCGCTTTCGCTGCCGTCACCGTCTTTGCCGCCCAGGCCGCCAACAACGCGACCCCCGAGCAAGCCGAGCTGCGCGCCGAGTGCGCCAAGAGCTACACCGACACCAGCAGCATCGGCACGCCGGTCTCGTCCAACGAATACCAGTTCGTCTACGCCAACGGCAAGTACAAGGGCGAAGCCAAGCCCGGCAAGCTGCTGGCTTGCACCGAAGGCCAGTACGCCGCCTACCTGGACAAGGCCGATCCGGCCAAGGTGATGGCTGCCTACCCGACCGCCGCCGGCCGCCCGACCGCGCCCAAGAAGAAGGCCGAACCCTTCCGTCTGTGATTCGCTCGTGAATCGCTGCTGATCGTTTAGACCCTTCGGCAAAACAAGGCGCTCTTCGGAGCGCCTTTTGTTTTTTGCGGCGTGTCCCCCGACAAGCTGCGGGCCGCTGAGAACGGGGGGCACAGCATGCGTGCATTTGCGGCCGGCTAGGCGTAATCTCCCACCACTGCCTCTGGCAGTTTGGAGGTCGCCATGAGAACCCTCGCAGCCGCAATTGCCGCTCTGGTGTCTGCCCTCCCCGCCTTTGCCGACACGCCTGCCGACTACGCGCAGGCGACGTTGCGCGAAGGCTGCGCGCAGAGCTACGCCAGCTACAGCGCCTACTACCCGACCGGCAGCCCCGCCCCGGCGTTCAGCGGTGAACGCTACAAGGGCGACAACCGCTACTACAACAACGCCCAGCCCTGCGACGAAGCGCAGTACGCCGCCTACCTCGAGAAGGCGGACCCGGCCACGGTGACGATGGCCTACCCGACCGGGGCCGGCAAGAAGGCCAAGGCGAAGAAGCCCGGCGCCGCGGCGTCTGGGCCCGCGAAGGCCAAGTGAGTTTGCCCCCCGGGCCGAGCGCCGGGCCGCTCCCTAGCCGGCCCGCCACGGCGATGTGCGTGTCGGTCGATCCGACACGCATCGCCGTCACCTCGGGGGACCGGCCAAGGTACTCCTTGGACGAGGGGCTCAGGCTTCCCAGGGCATCATCAGCGACAGCATCAGCAGCTTCTCGAACTCCGGTGCGAAGTTGGCGATGATGGCCTCGGGGTCGGGGCACAGGCCGGTGTCGGTGATGAGGCCGAACTGAACGCGGCCGGCATAGGTCAGGATGCTGACCCCCATGCCGATGTCGCCGGACTGCGGCACCCAGAACATCACCTTCTCGACCGTCGAGCCGCAGAACTTCAGCGCCTCGGCCGGGCCGGGCACATTGGTCATGACCGCCGTCGCCTTCTTGGCGAAGAGGTTGAGCATCGCGTGCTGCACCGGCTTGATCAGCAGGCCGGCCACCGACAGCAGCCCGAAGGCCATCACCGGCTGGAAGCTGCCCTTGAGCTCGCTCATGCGTGCCCGCACCGCGAACAGCCGCTCGATGGGGTTGGCGATGCCGATGGGCAGCACCAGCGGCACGAGGCCGAAACGGTTGCCGAGCTGCCAGGCCTGCTCCAGCGGGCGCAGGTTGACCGGCACCATGGCGCGGATCTCCTTGCCCGCCGGGTCCTCGCCCTTGTCGGCGAGATAGCGGCCGATGGCGCCGGCCGCGCAGGCCAGCAGCACGTCGTTGATGGACGCGCCCAGCGCCTTGCCGACGGCCTTGACCTCGTCCAGCGCCAAGCTGTCGTCCCAGGCCACCGTCTTGGTGGTGCCGGGCTTGCCCTTGAGGCGCGTCGGCGAGTCGTCGGGCATCAACGCAAAGGCCGCCACGTCGGACACGGCCTGGTAGCCCATGCGGGCCATCTCCAGCGATGAATCCATCGGCGTGTCACCGCGCATGGCCAGGTCCACCCCTTTGGCCACGCCCTTGCCCGTCATGCCGATGGCCTTGACGGTCAGGTTGCTCATGGGGCGCAGGAAGGCGTCCAGCAGCCAGTCGGCTTCTTCCGGCTCCTTCGCCGCGCGCTTGGGCGGCGCCTTGCCGCCGTCGGTGATGGACAGCATGACGGCGATCAGCGCAATGCCGTCGGCGATGCAGTGATGGATGCGGGCGATCAGCGCGCTGGTGCCGTCACCCATGTCCTCGATGAGCTGGAACTGCCACAGCGGGTGAGCCGGGTCCAGCGCTTCAGAGCACAGCTCGCCCACGCGCTCACGCAGCACCTCGTCGCGGCTCTGGCCGCGCAGCGGCAGCGGCACCTCGGCGACGACATGGCGGGCGATGTCGAAGTCGCGGTCCGTCACCCATTGGGCACCGAGCAGGGCGTCCTCGACGACCCTCTGCCGGAAGCGCGGGTACTGCAAGAGCCGCTCGGCCACCCGCTCGCGCAGGGCGGCCAAAGTGATGCCGGGGCGGATGGACCAGACCCCGACGATCATCATCAGATTGGCCTCGGTGTCCATGCGCAGCCAGGCGGTATCCACCTTGGACATGCGTTCGCTGCTGGGGCCCATGCGTCTCCTCGGAATCGTTATTGGCCGGGCCTAAACTCGGCGGCCCGTCGTTCGATTGTGACCAAGTCGAACCCCGCGAATCAGCCTGGAGAACCCCCGTGAGCCTGAAAGACCAATTCGAAGCCGCCGTTGCCGGCTCCAAGGACCTGCCCGAGCGGCCGGACAACATGACGCTGCTGAAGCTCTACGCCCTCTACAAGCAGGGCAGCGCCGGCGACGTCGACGGCAAGCGCCCCGGCTTCACCGACATGGTCGGTCGCGCCAAGTGGGACGCCTGGAACGAGCTCAAGGGCACGTCGACCGATGACGCGATGCAGCAGTACGTCGATCTCATCGAATCTCTGAAGTAAGCGGCTCCACCGCCTCACCAGGAACCGGCCGGGCCTTTGCTCAGGCCGGTTTCTTTTTGGCCGCCGCCTTTTTCTTGGCCCCGGCCGCCAGCAGCGCGTCGAGTTCCTTCTCGATCTCGCCCTCGATGGTCTTCTTGAAGGCCCCGAGCAGGAAGCCGAGCTGGGCGACCAGGTCGAAATGGTCGGCTGCCACGGTCAATTCGCCCTTCACGCCGGAGCGCGTGAACTCCACGGTGTCGCCGTCGTCGCCCTCGTGCACCGTGCATTCCATGTCGAACTTCTCTTCGACCTGCTCGGCCCACTTCCAGGCAATCTCGCGGGCCTTCTTCAGGCCCAGCTCGTGGTCTCGGTGGATGCGGATCTCAGCCATCGGCGGCTCTCCTTGTCTCGTGCCGCGCACTCTACCGCCGGCGTCGCATTTGCACGCATACTTCGCCGCCTAAAAGCCTGGCGCCAAGCCAGCTGAAGTCCAGGGAGGATCCATGCGCCTTGCCGACCCCGACCCGCTCGTCCAGGACCCGCTCATCGAGGGGCTGGTGCATTTCCGCGCGGCCGAGCCCGATCATGAGCAGGCCGTCTACTGGTTCCGCGTCGCCGCCGATGCGGGCGACGCCGAAGGCATGGCGCTGCTCGCCCTTTGCCAGCTCGAGGGCACGGGCCTGCCGCGCGACCCCGCCAAGGCTCGCGAGGGCATGGAGAACGCGTCCAGGGAAGGCAGCCTGACGGCCAAGTTCCACCTGGGCCGCATCCTCGTCGCCGGCTGGGGAGGCGACCCGGACGCGCCGCGCGGCGTGGCCCTGTACACCGCCGCCGCGGCCATGGGCCATGCCGACGCCACCTTCAACCTCGCCAGCTGCCTGGACGCCGGCTGGGGTTGCCAGCCCGACCGCCTCGCCGCCAAGGCCTTGTTCCTGCGCGCACGCGCCATGGGCAGCCCGCTGAAGGCGCCGGGCCTGCGCATCCGGCAGCGCGAGCTGGATGCCGTGCGCGAGCTCGCGCGGCGCCTCGAGGTGGGCAGCGAACTGGGCCGCATCATCGACGAGCGCCAGCACGAGATCGCGCTGATTCACGATCTCTCCGGCAACCCGGCGCGCAAGGCCATGCTGAGCGCCCGCCAGCGCCGCCGCCTGCTGCACCTCGCCAGCATCACGGCCGTCGTCGCCGGCCTGGCTGCCGCGCTGGCCGGCCTGTTCGGCTGGCGTAACAACCACCCGCTGGCGCATGATTCCGGTCCCACATCGATAGCCTGAACATGATCCGCCCCCTGCCCCTGAACGCCCACCTCATCGACGTTGGCCCGCTGGTCTACGGCTGCATGGCCCTCGGCGGCGATTGGGGCGGTGACCCCATCACCGAAGCCGACGTCGCCCAGGCCCACGCGGCCGTCGAGGCGGCGCTGGAGATCGGTGTCAAGCTCTTCGACCACGCCGACATCTACCGCCGCGGCAAGGCCGAGGCCGTGTTCGGCGAACTGCTCAAGCGCGATGCCGGGCTGCGCGCCAAGGTCAGGCTGCAGAGCAAATGCGGCATCCGCTTCGCCGATGACACCAACCCGGGCCGCTACGACCTCAGCGCCGACTACATCGAGCACAGCGTCGACGGCATCCTGAAGCGCCTGGCCGTCGAACGCATCGACATCCTGCTGCTGCACCGCCCCGACGCGCTGATGGAGCCCGCCGAGGTCGCCCGCGCCTTCGGCCGCCTCAAGGCGGCCGGCAAGGTGGGTCATCTGGGCGTGTCGAACATGCACGCAGGCCAGATGCGCTGGCTGCAGACGGCGCTCGCCGAGCCCATCGTCGCCAACCAGCTGGAGCTGAGCCTGGCCAAGCTGGACGCCCTCGACGTCGGCACCACCTTCAACGACCCGCAGGCCGCGACGCGACCCGGTGGCATCGCCTGGGGTGGCACGCTGGAATACGCGCAGCAGCACGGCGTGCAGCTGCAGGCCTGGGGCTCGCTGGCGCAGGGGCGCTTCAATGATCCGGCGGCCTCAGCGGCAGCCAGGGTCGTTCATGAGATTGCTGAAGCGCATCGCACG
This sequence comes from Roseateles sp. P1_C1_2, assembly GCF_056406535.1. Taxonomy (NCBI): domain Bacteria; kingdom Pseudomonadati; phylum Pseudomonadota; class Betaproteobacteria; order Burkholderiales; family Sphaerotilaceae; genus Roseateles; species Roseateles sp. P1_C1_2. The sequence goes on along the minus strand of NZ_JBFUAB010000017.1, from coordinate 109,033 downwards.
ACGGCCAATGCGGTGCTGCTCGCCTGGCTGCTGCGGCATCCGGCGGGCATCCAGCCGGTCATTGGCAGCGGCAATGCGGAACGCATCCGCGCCTGCGCCGATGCGACCAGGATTCAGCTGAGCAGGGACGAGTGGTACCGGCTGTATGTGGCGGCGCGGGGACAGGCGTTGCCATGAATACTTCGAGCCGAATGCCTTCCTGATTCGCCCATGCCAGCGCTAGTTTGGAACCCCGTCGATTTCCTTGACGTTCTCGAAACCGTTCCTCTCGAGGGTGAATACGGCATATCTTTCACCTACAGGATGGCGCGATCGAACTTCGTCCTGGAAATGGCCATCTTTCCGCTGGTCGGCGATGTGTCCATCCTGATCACTTGCGGCCAACAGGAGCAGCCCGTTCTCAAGATGAACCTGCTCGATTGCCCGGCGGCGCGAGTCGTTCATGACAAACGAGGAACGCACATCGAATTCGCCGGCGCCAATGCATTCACTGGTCGCTTCGACGAAAGCTCAGCGGCTCCATTCGGCTTTCGCCTTCAGGTGAAGCCGTTTGTTCAGATTGAGCCGTTTTCCTACCCCGGCTGAGAGACCGTCACGCGCCGGATTGCCGCACCAACGGCTGCCTCGGATGCAGCCGCGCCATCGCCAGCGCATCTACGTAAACCCCGTCGCGCAGCGCATAGGCCTTGAAGCGCCCCTCGTGCTCGAAGCCATGGCGCTCGTAGAGGCGGATGGCGCGCTCGTTGTCGTGGAAGACGGTCAGTTCGACGCGCAGCACCTGCGCCCAGTTGTCGGCGTAGTCCAGCAGCGCCTTCATCAACGCGCTGGCCACGCCCTGGCCCTGGGCTTCCGACAGCACCGAGATACCCATCATCATGGCGTGACGCCGGCGCAGCTGGGTGGCCGCGGGATGCAGGCCGGCGCTGCCGATGACGCGGCCTTCGCGTTCGGCGACGAGGAAGAGCTCGGGCGAGCCCGCCACGGGCGGCGTCTTGAGCCTTTGCTCCCACAGCTCCACATGCGCAAAAGGCACTTGCAGCAGGCCGGGAAAGATGTCGGGCGCGGCCAGTTGCTCCGCCACGGCCTGCGCGTCAGTGGGCCGTGCGCGTCTGAGGATCAGGGACATCAGGACCTCCTTGGCTGCGCAATGTAGCCCGGCGCTCCTCCCGCGCCAGTGGCTTCAGCCGCTCGACGGCAGCGTGAAACTTCACCCAGTCCCGCCCCTCGCGCTCGAACAGCCGCATGAAGGCCGGCACCAGTTCGTCGTACGCCGACAGGATGGCAAAGCTGGCGTTGTTGGCGCGCTGGAACCAGACCTCGTAGCCCGGCGCTTCCTTGGGCGCGCGTTCGCGCAGCTCGGCCATGACGGCGGCCTTGCCCGTGGCGCGGGACTCGGCCGGGCCGGCGTAGACGGCCTTGAGCTTGTCCCGCCCTTCGCGCGCCAATGCGAGGAAGCGTGCCCGCCGCGCACGGCCGGCCTCGAAGGCGGCCAGCGCCTCGGGCTTGGCGGCCAGCCATTGCCGCGCACCGAGCATCTCGACGGCGCTGGCATAGGCCTCGTTGAAGCCGGTGTCGTCGCTGGTGTAGACGCGCTGGTGGGTCAGCTCGTGGAAGATCATGGCCGCCAGCTCGCCCTCGGGATAGCGGATGAAGGTGTTCAGCAGCGGGTCGCCACCGAACCAGCGGCTCCAGCCCAGCGTCGAATAGGCCGGAATGGGCTGCACCTGCACCTCCCAGCCCTCGGCCTTGAGTTCGTCGGCATGGGCCTGGGCGGCATCGCGGTCGAACCAGCCCTGGTAGCCGGCGCAGCCCATGATGGGATAGCACCAGGTCTTGAGCTGGAAGCCGAACTCGGGGGCGGCGACGATGTTCCAGACGACGGCCGGCCGCTTGAGGTCGGCGTAGCGGCGGTAGCTGTTGTTCTCCGGCAGCGCGAGCTGGCTGCTGGCGTAGTCGCGCATCTGCTGCGACAGTTTGAGACGCTCCGCCAGCTCGGGTGGTGTTGCCGGGTCGGCCAGCCAGTCCTCGATCGGCTTGGCCGCGCGCACGATGCCCAGATGACCACCGGCCGCCTGGCCCCAGTGGCCGACGGCGCTGCAGCCACTCAAGGCCAGCACGGCGGCGGCGGCGAGCAAGGCGCGGGAAAACGTCATGCGCCCAAGGTTACCGTCAGTCCACCACGCCAGGCTCATCCCCTCAGCGCAGCACCACCGTCAGCACGGTGCCCGCGGGCACGCGCACGCCACGGCGCACATAGCGCGTGGCGCCCACCGGCACGCTGTCGTCCAGATAGGTGTGGCCGGTGCTGCCGAAGCGTGTCAGGCCATCCAGGGGCGCGGCCTTGCGGCTGTTGGCCTGTTGTGCGGTGTCGGCGCCCATCAGCCAGAAGCCGTCCCATTGCACCTGCGGGAAACCATAGCCCCAGGCTGCATGGCGCTGCGGCATGCCACCGAACACGCTGCTGCCCAGGCGCTCCCACTCGTCGGCGAGGCCATCGCTGCCGGCGCGCTTGAGCAGCGTGTCCAGGCAGGTGTAGCTGGTGGCGCTGCTGCCGCAATCGGTCACCAGTTGCCGCGCCCAGATGCTGCCGTAGCGGCGGTTCAGGAAGGCCGCCAGGCTGCCGCCGACGCCGTAGTTCACGGTGTCCGCGCTGTCCAGCCAGTCGATCATGGACGTGCTGCCGCCCGAACGCAGATAGCTGGGCAGTCGCGAGCCGACGATCTTGTTCACGCCCGGCGTGACGGTCTCGGCCAGCAGGTCTTCGGTGGCCATGGCCGAGGTTTCCTCCAGCCAGGTGTCGTGGGCGACGCCGCGCTGGATCGAGCGCTGGTGGTAGTTCACCATGTGTGTCAGCTCGTGCACCAGCGTGGAGGTGTAGAAGGTCGGGTTGCTGGCCAGGCCGGTGCCGCTCATGAAGAAGGCGAGCGCTTCGTTGGAATTCGCATAGCGGCTGCTGCGCCAGCGATAGGAGTTGTTGAGGCCGTAGAAGTAGCCGGCGGCGCCACTGTCGGCACCCATGTGGTTGGTGATGACGATGTTCATGTCCTGGGGCTGTGCGGCGCTTTCCTGCACCAGCCAGGGCCGGTTGGCCACCTCGCTGCCACCCCACACATCGCCGAGCAGGGCAATGACGCGCGCATAGCCGCCCTGGTCGCCGCAGAAGCTGCGCTTGAGCGGCTCGACCTGTGCGGCCTCGATGGTGCGGGCCGAGGTCAGTTCCTGATCCACCCAGAAGACGAGGCGGCGGCTACCGCCTGCGCCTCCGGTGCTGCAGGTGCTCAGCACGCTGGCCGTGAAGGGCACTGGCTTGGCGGGGTCGTCGTAGAGGTCGTTCCAGACCCGCGTGCTGCCCACCTCGGTGGCCGCCAGCGCACGGCGGCGCGGCTCGCCGGCCGGCGGGGCCTGCGGCGGCCGAAGCTCGTCCTGCTGGTCGTCAAGCCACTGCTGGCGCATCTGGCTGAGCATGCGGGCGTGCCTGGCGTCATGGCGGGCCTCGCCGGCCTGCGCGCCGTCCGAATCAAGCGCCGCCAGCGTGCGGGCGCCCGGCATTGCGCTCAGGCCGGCCAAAGCGATGCTGCCACCCTTGGGCAGCTCGGTGGCGTCGCTGCTACGGCCGTTGCTGAAGACCAGCGTCACGGCCTGCCCGGCCTTCACATTGGCGATGTCCACGTCGACCAACTGCGACGTGGTGCCGGCATTGCGCAGGCGCCAGACGCCCGTGCCGCTGCCGGCATAGCGCCCATCGGCTGCGACCGCGCAGTGCAGGCCGCTGCAGCCCGGCAGCAGCGCGCCGTCGGCGCGCGCCAGCTTCGCGGGTGCCGCCTCGACCTGCACGGTGGTGCTGGCCCGCACCGTCGTGCCGGCACTGTTCTGACCCACGGCCGTGGCGGTGAAGCTGCCCGCCTGGGCGAAGCGCCGCTCCACGACCAGGCCATCGGCCACGCCACCATCGCTGAATTCCCAGCGCCAGCTGACGCCGGACTGGACGTCGCCGGCGGTGAACTGCACATACTCACCCGCATAGAGCTGGCTGGCCGAGGCACTGGGGCGCACGACCGGGTCGGGCACGACCGGCGCGGGGGGCGTCGGCGTGCCGCCTCCGCCACCACCACCGCCACAGGCGGCAAGCAACACCAGCCCACAGGCCGCCAGCGCATGGCGCAGCCCACCGTTGAAACGGCTCTTCATGGTTCTCCCTGTCTTTTTCATTCCTGCGCCGCACCCTTGTGCGCACGCCGCGGCGCGCATTGTGCGGGAGCCACCCTGGCGTCAAACCGTTAGCCGCCCCTAGCCCGGGCGTTAAGAATCACCAAGAAAATGGAGTAGGCGTTCAGGCCGCTTCGACCTGCACCAGGCAGTCGTAGAAAGCCGGCGCATTGCCCATGTCGGTCAGGCGCTGGTGCGTGACCTCGTTGACATTGCTGCCCTGCACGCCCAGCTTGCGCCACCACACGCCCAGGCCGTTGACGACGCCGGGCCGCGCGCGCTTGCTGACCTTGAGCGTGGCCACATAACGGCCGCGGTCGTTGAAGGCTGAGACCAGCGCGCCATCGGCCAGGCCGCGCGCCGTGGCGTCGTCGGCATGCATCTCGATGATGGGCTCGCCCTCGATGTCGCGCAGGCTCTTCACGTTCACGAAACTGCTGTTCAGGAAGTTGCGCGCCGGCGGCGAGATCATGGCCAGCGGGTAGCGTGCGGCCAGCTCCGGTGAGCTTTGCGCACTCTCATAGTTCGGCACGAAATCCGCACCCGCCGCCTGGGCGCGGCCATTGGGGGTGCGGAAACCGCCTTGCGCAAACGGGGCCTCGGCAATGGGCAGCGGCTGCCAGCCCTGGCTGCGCAGCAAGTCCATGTCGATGTCGGACGTGAAGGCCTGGGCGGCCAGGTCCTCGTCGCTGTTCATGAAGCAGGGATCGGTCAGGCCCATCGCCGCGGCCAGCTCGCGGAAGATCTGCGTGTTGGTCTTGGCCTCGCCGAGCGGCGCTATGGCCGCCTGGTTCATCAGCACATCGGTGTGGCCGTAGGAGGTGTGCACGTCCAGATGCTCGAGCTGGGTCGTGGCCGGCAGCACATAGTCGGCCAAGTCGGCCGTGTCGGTCATGAAGTGCTCGAGGACGACGGTGAACAGGTCTTCGCGCTGGAAGCCCTTGATGACCTTGGGCGACTCGGGCGCCACGGCGGCCGGGTTGCTGTTGTAGACGATCAGCGCCGCTATGGGCGGGTCGGCCTGCAGCAGTGCGTCGCCGATGGTGCTCATGTTGACCATGCGCGGGTTGCGGCCGGCGAGCAGGTCGGGCCGCTCCAGATTCGCGTTCTTGTAGGGCGCGTTCCAGCCCGAGGCCGACAACAGCACGCCGCCGCTCTGGTGGCGCCAGGCGCCGGTCAGGCAGGGCAGCAGCGCGATCAGGCGCACCGCATTGCCACCGCCACGCACGCGCTGCAGGCCGTAGTTCATGCGGATGGCAGCGGGCTTGGTGGTGGCGTAGTCGCGGGCCAGGGCGCGCACTTCGTCAGCTGTGATGCCACAAGTCTCGGCCACACGCTCCGGCGGCCAGGCCAGGGCCTTGGCGCGCAGCTCGTCCCAGCCGTCCACGTAGTTGTCTATGTAGTCCTGATCCAGCCAGCCGTTCTGGATCAGCTCATGCATCAGGCCCAGGGCCAGCGCGCCGTCCGTGCCAGGCAGCACGGCGATGTGTTGATGACATTTGTCGGCCGTCTCGGTCTTGCGCGGGTCGATGCAGATCAGCTTGGCGCCTTCGCGCTTGGCCTGGTTGGCATAGGTCCAGAAATGCAGATTGGATGCGATGCTGTTGCTGCCCCAGATGACGATGAGCTTGGCGCCCGCGAAGTGCCGCGTGTGCATGCCCAGCTTGTGGCCATAGGTGGCGGTCAGGCCGGCGCCGCCGGCGGAGGCGCAGATGGTCCGGTCCAGGCGCGCGGCGCCCAAAGCGTTCCACAACCGGCCGGCCATCGCCTCGCCCTGGATCAGGCCCATGGTGCCGGCATAGCTGTAAGGCTGGATGGTCTGCGGGTCTTTCACTGCCTTGAGCCGCGCGGCGATGTCGGCGATGGCTTCGGTCCAGCTCACCTGCACGAAGGCCGGCGCCTCGGTCTTCTTGCTGACGCGCTTGAGCGGGTGCAGCAGGCGCTCGGCGTGATAGGTGCGTTCGGGGTAGCGCGAGACCTTGGTGCACAGCGCGCCATGGGTGTTGGGATGGTCGGCGCGGCCCTGCACCTTGATGACGCGTTCGTTCTCGACGGTGATCTGCATCGCGCAGGTGTCGGGGCAGTCGTGGGGGCAGGCGCCGAAGACGGTGCGGGTGGTCATGGCAATCGCGAAGCTATGGAACTCCGCGATTGTCTCAATCCACGCCGCCTGGGGTCAGCGACGGTTCAGGAAGTCCACCAGCCTGGGTATGACTTGCGCCGGCGCCTCTTCCATCAGCCAGTGGCCCGAGCCCTGGATGACGACGCCTTCGACCTTGTCATCCACCAGCTTGGCCTGCTCGATCAGGAAGCTGCCCGAGGCCTTCTCGCCGGTCAGCACCAGCATGGGCTGCTGCAGCTTGACCTTGGCGAAGCCGGCGAAGTCGGCCGCATCCTGCTCGAAAGCCTTGAAGTAGCCGAAGCCCGCCTTCATGCCGCCCGGTTGGGCATAGGCTGCCGTGTAGAACTGCCGGTCGGCCTCGGACAGCGAGCGCGTCTTGTCGGCCGCGAAGTCGTTCCAGAAATGCTCGAAGTAGATGCGCTCGCGGCCCGCCACCAGCTGCAGCGCGGTGTCGCCGTGGAAGTGGAAATGCCACAGGTCGCGAAGCAGCCAGACGTTCTTCCAGTCGCCCACGCCAGGCAGGAAGGCGTCCATCAGCACGATGCTTTCCACCTCGTCCGGGAACTGAGCCGCATAGGCATAGGCCACCATCAGGCCGATGTCGTGGCCCACCACCTTGACCTTGCGATGGCCCAGGCCCTTGACGAGGGCGTGCACGTCCTGCGCCAAGGTCTTCTTGTCGTAGACGCCGTCGGGCTTGGCCGAGCCACCAGCGCCGCGCAGGTCGGGTGCGATGACGACGCGGCGGTCGGCCAGCTTGTCGATCAGCGGCCGCCACATATGGCTGGTCTCGGTGTAGCCGTGCAGCAGCACGACCGGCGTCTCGCTGCCGGCACCGGCCTGCAGATAGCGCAGTTGCACGCCGTTGGCGGTGGCGCTGCGGTCTTCGATGGTGGCGGCATGCACGCCTGCTGCGAACAGCAAGGCGGCGATGGTGGAGATGAAGCGCTTCATGGTTCTCGCTCCTTAAAGTTGGCTCATGCCGCCGTCGACAACGATTTCCGTGCCGACGATGAAGGCCGATTCGGGCGCGGCCAGATGCAGCACGGTGGACGCGATCTCATCCGGTGTACCGAAGCGGCCCAGCGGCACCTGACTCTGGATCTGCGCGGCGACCTGCGTCAGCGTGTCGGCGTCAAAGCCCAGCTTGCCGTACAGCGGCGTGGTCACCGGGCCGGGGCTGATGACGTTGACGCGGGCGCCTTGGGGCAGCAACTCGGCCGACAGCGTCTTGGCCATGGAGATCAGCGCGGCCTTGCTGGCGGCGTAGATGGCCGAGTTGGGCATGCCGATGTGGGCATTGATGGAGCCGTTCAGCACGATGGACGCGCCCCTGGCCAGCACCGGGCGCAGTGCCTGGATCAGGAAGAAGGCGCCCTTGGCATTGGTGTTGAACGTGCGGTCCCACAGGTCTTCGCTGGCATCGGCCAGGGAGGCGAACTCGGCGATGCCGGCGTTGACGAAGACGGCATCCAGCTGACGGCCGGCGGCGGCGAGGTGGGCACCCAGCGCGCGGGCGCCGAGCACGTCAGACGCATCCAGCGCCACCAGCTCGAAGCCTTCGGCCTCGTGCTGCTTGCCCGGGCGGGCGGTGACGATGACATGGGCGCCTTCGGCCTTGAAGGCGCGAGCGGCGGCCAGGCCGATGCCGGAGGTGCCGCCGGTGACGAGGACGGTCTTGTGGGTGAAGCGTGTCGACATGATGGTTTCCTTTGGGTTTGCGGTTGAGCGGCTTGTCTGCCGTGGACTCGATACTCGGCCGCGCACCCTTTTTTGACGTCCGGCCGCGTTGGTCAACACGTGCAAGGCTTTCGAACATGCTCAGCGACGACGAGATCCAGTTGATGGAGGCCATCCTTGCCAGCGGCAGCCTGACGCGCGCCGCGGCCAGCCTGGGCAAGGCCCCGTCGACCGTCTCGTACACGCTGCGCCAGATCGAAGGCCGCTTCGACGCCCTGCTCTTCGACCGCCGCCGCTACCGGCTGCAGCTCACGCCCGCCGGCGCCCTGCTGGTGCGCGAGGCCACGCGGCTGCGCGACGACATGCAGCGCCTGACGCGCCGCGTCACCCAGGTGGCCAAGGGCTGGGAGGACCGGCTGTGGATCGTCACCGACGAGCTGATCGAGTTCGACAGCCTGCTGCCCGTCATTCGCGACTTCGATGCGCTCGACTCCGGCGTCAGCCTGCGCATCACTCACGAGGTGCTGGGCGGCACCTGGGAGGCTCTGGCCGAGGGTCGGGCCGACCTCGTCATCGGCGCCACCAACGAGCCGCCGGCCGGCATGAGCGTGCAATGGCGCGAGCTGGGCTCCCTGCGCTGGGTCTACGCCGTGGCGCCGCGCCACCCCCTGGCCAAGGCGCGCGAGCCGCTGAGCGCCGAGCAGATGCAGGCCCACCGCGCCGTCGTCGTGGCCGACACCTCACGCCGCAACGACGGCCGGGCCTATGGTCACGGCGCCGGCCAGGCCCGGCTGGCCTTGCCCAGCATGGCCGCCAAGATCGCCGCCCAGCGTACGGGCCTGGGCGTGGGTTGGCTGCCCGAGGCGCGCGTGGCCTCGCTGCTCAAGCGCGGCGAGCTGGTGCAAAAGCAGGTGGCCGTGCCGCGCGAGCCCAACACGCTCTACGTCGGCTGGCGAGCCAGCGACGGTCGCGCCCTGGCCTGGTGGCTGGAGAAGCTGACCGACGCGCGGCTGTGCCAGCGCCTGGTCGATGGCCTGGACACCCACGCCTGAAACCCTGCGCGAGCGCCGGATGGCGCCACGCACAGTGACGTTTGGCACGCCCGCTTCAAGAGAGCAGGCTCAGCAAGGGATTCCCTGGGGAAGGATTCGCCCCGCCGGGGGACCGGCAGGGGTAAATTGCCGGCTTGCCAGGGCCTCGAAAGGGACCGAGGCAGGTCGAAACAATGCGATCCAGCTCAAGGCCGCCCGGCGCTGATACCCCCGGACGGGAGAAGCCAACGGGAGACAGCGCATGCGAGTTCACGACAGCTCGGCCAGCACCTCGGCCCCGGCCGCCTGGCAGCGCTTTGCGCCATTGGGCCTGGGGTTCGCCGCGGCCCTGGCGGTGCTGGGCTGTGGCGGCCTCGGCCTGCTGCCCATCATCCTGGCCCTGGCCCTGGCAGCCGCCGGCCTTGCGCTGACGAGCAGCCTCGGCCGCTGGCAGGCTGGTCAGCGCGCCGACGTCCAGGCTTATCTGGACGGCGAACGGCAGCTGGGCGAGACGCTGTTACCGGTCTGGAGCGGCCACATCGAATCCACCCGCGGCCAGGTCGAGACAGCGATCTCGGCGCTGGCCGAGCGCTTCGCCGGCATCGTCCAGCAGCTGGACCAGACCGCACGCCTGTCTGACATGGCGGCCGACTCCATCGCCAACGGCGAGGGTGGCCTGGTGGCGGTGTTCGCCCAGGGCGAGCGTGATCTCGGCCAGGTCGTGAAGTCGCTGGAAGAGGCCATGGGTGGCAAGGCCGAGATGCTGGCCAAGATCCAGGCGCTGGAGCAATACATCCGCGAGCTGCAGGACATGGCGGCGGCCGTGGCCCGCATCGCCCAGCAGACCAATCTGCTGGCGCTGAACGCCGCCATCGAGGCCGCGCGCGCCGGCGAGCAGGGGCGCAGCTTCGCCGTCGTGGCCCAGGAGGTCAGGCAGCTGTCGCAGATGTCGGCCGACACCGGCCGCAACATCGCCGCCAAGGTGACGATGATCAGCGAGGCGATCGCGGCCACCAGCGCCGCTGCCGCCAAGTCACGGGTCCAGGACGACGCCGCCACCACCCATTCGGCCCAGATCATCGACACCGTGCTGCAGCAGTTCCGACGCTCCACCGACGCACTCGTCGAGTCCGGCAGCCACCTGAAGAGCGGCCGCGACTATCTGCAACAGGAGATCAGCGAGGCCCTGGTGCACCTGCAGTTCCAGGACCGCATCAGCCAGGTCATGAGCCATGTGCGCGACAGCATCGACGCGGTGCCGCCGGCCATGCGCGCCTTGCAGGACGAGTACGAGAGCCAGGGCCGGTTGCGCCCGCTGGATGCAAAAAGTCTGCTGGCCTCCCTTGAGAAAACCTATGCAATGGCCGATGAACGCAAGGTGCACCGCGGCGGCGCCAGCGCCAGCGCGCCCGCCCCGGCCGCTGCAGACGAGATCACTTTCTTCTAGGCCCTCTTCTAGGAACAACCAGCATGAGCAAAACGATCCTGGTGGTGGACGACTCCGCCTCGCTGCGACAGGTCGTGGGCATCGCCCTCAAGGGTGCGGGCTACACCGTCATCGAGGGTTGTGATGGCCGTGACGCGCTGACCAAGCTCAACGGCCAGAAGATCCACCTCGTCATCAGCGACGTGAACATGCCCAATATGGACGGCATCAGCTTCGTCAAGGCCATGAAGGCCATGCCGGCCTACCGCTTCACGCCGGTCATCATGCTGACGACCGAGTCCGCAGAGTCCAAGAAGGCGGAGGGGCAGGCTGCGGGCGCCAAGGCCTGGGTGGTCAAGCCCTTCCGGCCCGAGGTCATGCTCAACGCCGTGCAGAAGCTGGTGCTGCCGTGAGCGCCGCGCCGGGCCGCCCCAAGCAAGCTCGCTCCCGCTCAGCGGGACAGCGCGCAGCGCGAAGGGTGCACCAGTGAGCGCCGCGCCCCTGCGCCTGGACGGCGAGCTGAGCATCTACCGTGCAGCCGAACTCAAGCCCGTGCTGCTACAGGCGCTCGGGGCGGCCGAAGGCGGGCTGGAGATCGACCTGTCCGCCGTCACCGAATTCGACACTGCCGGCCTGCAGCTGCTGATGCTGGCCAAGCAGCAGGCGCGCGCCCTGCAGCGCGAGCTGCGCCTGGTCGGGCACAGCCCGGCCGTGCTGGAGGTGTTCGAACTGCTCAACGTGGCCGCCTATTTCGGCGACCCGCTGATCGTGGCCGCGCCAGCCGCCGGAGGTCGCCATGGATCTTGATGCCGCCCTGCAGACCTTCATCGCCGAATGCCGCGAACTGCTGGCCGACATGGAGACCGCCCTGCTCGGCATCGAACAGGCCAGCCAACCGGAGGAGGCGGTCAATGCCATCTTCCGCGCCGCCCACACCATCAAGGGCTCGGCCGGCCTGTTCGGCCTGGACCATTTCGTCAGCTTCACCCATGTGGTGGAAAGCCTGCTCGACCAGGTCCGCGATGGCAAGCTGGCCATAGGTGACGAGCTGGTCGTGCTGCTGCTGTCCTGCTGTGACCACCTGACCGTGCTGACCGACCGGCTGGAGGCCGGCCAGACCGAGGAGGATGCCGCCAGCGCGCGCAATGCCGAGCTGCTCATTGCGCAGCTGACCCGCTGGCTGGAGTCGGGCTCCTCGGCCCTGGCCGTGCCCGAGGTGCCGCTGGCCGAGGTGGAGAGGATCGCCCGCCAGGATGGGGCCGGCACGACGGAGGAACTCTGGCATCTGTCGCTGCGCTTCAGCCGCGACGTGCTGCGCATCGGCATGGACCCGCTGTCCTTCATCCGCTACCTGGGCCAGATCGGCCGCATCGCCGCGCTGGTGACGCTGGCCGACGCCCTGCCCGCGGATGCCGACGACATGGACCCGGAAAGCTGCTATCTCGGCTTCGAGATCGCGCTGCAGAGCAAAGCCGACAAGGCCACCATCGAAGGCGTGTTCGAGTTCGTGCAGGACGACTGCAGCCTGCGCATCCTGCCGCCGAACAGCCGCGTCGAAGACTATGTGGCCCTCATCAAAGGCCTGCCCGAGGAGCCCGCGCGCCTGGGCGAGATCCTGATCAACTGCGGCAGCGTCACCGCACGCGAGCTCGAGGCCGCGCTGGCCGCCCAGGCCGAGAGCGGCGCTGCTGGCGGCGTGGAACAAAAGCTCGGCGCCATCCTCATCGAGCAGCAGGCCGTGCCGCCGGCCGTCGTGGATGCCGCCCTGGCCAAGCAGCGCCAGAGCAGCGAGACGCGCAGCCAGGAAAACCGCTCCATCCGCGTCGATGCCGACCGGCTGGACCATCTCATCAACCTGGTCGGCGAGCTCATCATCGCCGGCGCCAGTGCTGACCTGCTGGCCCGCCAGGTGCGCAACCCCGAACTGCAGGAGGCCACCTCGCGCATGGCGGGCCTGGTTCAGGAGGTGCGCGACGGCGCGCTGCAGCTGCGCATGGTCAAGATCGGCGCCACCTTCAACAAGTTCCAGCGCGTCGTGCACGACGTGTCGCGCGAGATCGGCAAGGACATCGCGCTGCAGGTCAGCGGCGAGGACGCCGAGCTGGACAAGACCGTCGTCGAGAAGATCGGCGACCCGCTGCTGCACCTGGTGCGCAACGCCATCGACCACGGCATCGAGCCGGCCGAGGCCCGCCTGGCGCGCGGCAAGGCAGCCAAGGGCCTGGTCAAGCTCAACGCCTTCCACGACTCGGGCAGCATCGTCATCGAGGTCAGCGACGATGGTGGCGGCCTCAAGCGCGAGCGCATCCTGGCCAAGGCCATCGAGCGCGGCCTCGTCGATGCCGAGGCGCGGCTGAGCGACGCCGAGGTCTACGAACTGATCTTCGAACCGGGCTTCTCGACGGCGGAACAGGTCACCAATTTGTCCGGCCGCGGCGTCGGCATGGACGTCGTCAAACGCAACATCACCGCGCTGCGCGGCACCGTGGGCATACGCAGCGCCGAGGGCCAGGGCACCACCGTCAGCGTGCGACTGCCGCTGACGCTGGCCATCATCGACGGCTTCCTCGTCAAGGTCGGCGACTCCGTCTTCGTCGTGCCGCTGGACCTGATCGAGGAATGCATCGAATTCAGCACCGAGTCCGGCCACGACTATTGCAATCTGCGCGGCGAGGTGCTGCCCTTCGTGAAGCTGCGCGAGTTCTTCGACATCGACGCGGCGCCAGCGCGGCGCGAGAGCGTCGTCGTCATCCAGCACGCCGGCCAGCGCGCCGGCCTGGTGGTCGACGCGCTGCTGGGTGAGTTCCAGACTGTCATCAAGCCGCTGAGCGGGGTCTTCCAGCAGGTCAAGTGCATCAGCGGCTCGACCATCCTTGGCACCGGCGCCGTCGCGCTGATCCTGGATGTCGCCGCGCTGCTGCACCAGACCAGCCAGCGTCACCAGCTCGCCAACATCGCTCACGCCGCACGAGCCCATTGAGTCCGCCCCTTCGAAAGGAAGAACCATGCTCAACAAGATGACCGTCGCGATGCGACTGGGCCTGCTGGTCGCAGTGATGGCGATTGCAATGCTGCTGATCGGCTTTGCCGGCCTGCGTGGCATGCAGTTCAGCAACGACAAGCTCAAGACGGTCTACGAAGACCGCACGATCGCGCTGGTCCAGCTCAGCAAGATTGCCGATGCCGCCTATCAGATCCGGATCAACACGCAGAAGTCTGCCGAGGCCGACAAGGCGCAGGAAGCCGAACCCTTCATGCAGACCATCGTCAAGCAGGAAGAGATCTTCAACGGCCAGATGAAGGCCTATCTGGCCACCACTCTGACGCCCGAGGAGAAGCGGCTGGCCGACGAGCTGCAGCAGAGCTGGGGGGCCTACACCGAGGCACGCGGGCAGGTCCTGTCGCTGGTCAGAGCCGGCAACCTGAAGGCTGCGGTGGAGAAGGTGCCGGGCAGCGAGTCCCCGTTTCGCACCGCCCGCACCGCCTTGTCCAAGCTGCGCGAGCTGCAGGAAAACGTCGCCAAGCAGGAGTACGAGGAAGCGACCGCGCAGGCCGCTGCAACCTTCAAGGTCAACATCGCCCTGATCGTTGGCGGTTTGGTGCTCGGCGCGCTGTTTGCGTTCGTCATCATCCGCAATCTGATGGCACAGCTCGGTGGCGAGCCCGGCTACGCGGCGGCCATGGTGAGTGAGGTGGCGGCCGGCAACCTGACCGTCGACATCCAGACCAAGCCGGGCGACACCAGGAGCCTGCTGGCTGCCATGAAGACCATGGTCGAGAAGCTCAGCCAGGTCGTCTCCGAAGTGAGCAGCGGCGCCGAGGGCATCACCGGCGCCGCCGAGCAGGTCAGCGCGACGGCCCAGTCGCTGTCGCAGGCGACCAGCGAGCAGGCCGCCGGCGTCGAGGAGACCAGCGCCTCGGTCGAGCAGATGACCGCCTCCATCGCCCAGAACACCGAGAACGCCAAGGTCACCGATGCGATGGCCAGCAAGGCCGCCACCGAGGCGGCCGAAGGTGGCGACGCGGTCAAGTCCACCGTTGCAGCCATGAAGCAGATCGCCAAGAAGATCGTCATCATCGACGACATCGCCTACCAGACCAATCTGCTGGCGCTGAACGCGGCCATCGAGGCGGCGCGCGCCGGCGAGCATGGCAAGGGCTTCGCTGTCGTCGCTGCCGAGGTGCGCAAGCTGGCCGAGCGCAGCCAGGTCGCGGCCCAGGAGATCGGCGAGGTCGCCAGCAGCAGTGTCGAACTCGCCGAGCGGGCCGGCACGCTGCTGGACGCCATCGTGCCCAACATCAGGAAGACCTCCGACCTGGTGCAGGAAATCACCGCCGCTTCCGAGGAGCAGTCCAGCGGCGTCGCCCAGATCAATTCGGCCGTCAGCCAGCTCAGCCAGACCACGCAACAGAATGCAGCCGGCTCCGAGCAGCTCGCCGCCACGGCCGAGGAGATGAGCAGCCAGGCCGAGGAGCTGCAAGCCACCATCGCCTTCTTCAAGGTAGACGGCGGCGGGCGTTCGATGCCGCTGCGCCGCCGCCCTGCTGCGCCAGGCAAGCGACCGATCGCTCGCGCCGGCCTGGCCGACACCCGCGCCGGCTTCTCCGACGTCGAGCCGGACGAGTCGCAGTTCGTCAAGTACTGAGCCTCGAGGACCCGGTCCCATGAACGCCCTCGTCACCCAGGCCGGCGGCCGTCAGCTCGCGGCGGGCGCCGCCGCCGAACCCCAGCAATACCTCACCTTCATGCTCGGCGGCGAGGTCTTCGCCATCGGCATCCTGGCCATCAAGGAGATCATCGAATACGGCGGCCTGACGCCCGTGCCGATGATGCCGAGCACGATACGCGGCGTCATCAACCTGCGCGGCGCCGTCGTGCCCGTCATGGACCTGGCGGCGCGCTTCGGCCGGCCCAGCTCCGAGCCCAGCAAGCGCACTTGCATCGTCATCGTCGAGCTGCGCGCCCAGGAGGAGCAGCAGGTCATCGGCGTCATCGTGGACTCGGTCAACGCGGTGCAGGAGATTGGCCCCGCCGACATCGAGCCGGCGCCGGGCTTTGGCATGCGCATCGCGCCGCATTTCATCGCCGGCATGGGCAAGGTCAACGGCAAGTTCGTCATCCTGCTGGACATCGAACAGGTGCTGTCCATGCACGAGATGGACCAGCTGCAGGCGCTCAAGCCCGCGGAAACATGAGCCCCTCGTCCAAGGATTACCTTGGCCGGTCTTGCAGACCGCGCTGCGGCTTGAGCCGCAGCCCTTCGGCAGGCACAAGCCGCCCACCGGGCGCCTTGTGTCCGGCCTCAGCCCCCGCGGGGACGGCGATGCTTGCGGCATTGAGCCGCAAGCACATCGCCAGCGCGGGCCGGCTAGGGAGCGGCCCGGCGCCTGGCCCGCAAACTCCATGCGACGCGCGATGGGGCGCCTGATGTGATCGAGCTCGGCGACAAGGAGTTCACACGCTTCCAGGCCTTCATCTACGAAGCGGCCGGCATCAGCCTGTCCGACAGCAAGAAGGTGCTGGTCAGCGGTCGCCTCGAAAAGCGCCTGCGCCACCACCACCTGAACAGCTACAGCGACTATCTGGCCCTGCTCAGCCAGCCGGGCCAGGCGGCGGAGCGCCAGATCGCCATCGACCAGCTGACCACCAACGAGACCTATTTCTTCCGCGAGCCGCGTCATTTCGAGCTGCTGCGCGAATGGGCCCTGGCGGCACGCGACGCGGGCCGCGGCCTGCGCGTCTGGAGCGCCGCCTGCTCGAGCGGCGAGGAGGCCTACAGCATTGCCATGGTGCTGGCCGACTGCCTGGGCGAGCACCGGCCCTGGGAGGTCGTCGCCTCGGACATCAGCAGCCGCGTGCTGCAAAGGGCGCGTTATGGTCACTACCCGGTCGAGCGCACGACGCAGATCCCGCTCGGCTATTTGCAACGCTTTTGCCTGCGCGGCACCGGCGAGCAGGCCGGCACCCTGCTGGTTCAGCGCACACTTCGGCAGCGGGTGCAGTTCACGCAGATCAACCTCGACCAGACGCTGCCGCCCCAGGCCGCCTTCGACGTGATCTTCCTGCGCAACGTGATGATCTATTTCAGCAACGACACCAAGCGTCGCGTCGTCGCCCGGCTGGTGGGCCAGCTGCGGCCGGGCGGCCACCTGCTGATCGGGCATTCCGAGACGCTCAACGACATCAACAGCCAGGTGCGGCCGCTGATGCCATCGGTCTACTGCAAACCTTGACGCCATGGCTGCCGCCAAGACCATCGTGCTGCTGCCCGGCGAACACTTTGCCGGCGACGAGAGGTTTCGCGTGCGCACCCTGCTGGGCTCCTGCGTGTCCATCGTGCTGTGGCAACCGCACAGGCGCATCGGCGCGATGTCGCATTTCGTGCTGGCCGGCGGCAGCGCCGTGAACGACGGCGAGCTCAACGGCCGCTACGGCAACGAGGCGCTGGCCCTGATGCTGGCCGACCTGCGCGAGCTGGGCGTCGCGCCGGCCGACTGCCAGGCCAAGGTGTTCGGCGGCGGCGCGATGTTTGAGACCGGTACCAAGCTGCCCGACGTCGGCCGCAAGAACGGCGAAGCGGCCCGCGAACTGCTGCTTCAGCAAGGCATCCCCATCGTGTCGGAGAGCTTGTTCGGCGAGGGTCACCGGCAGATCATCTTCAGCATCCGCACCGGCGAGGTCTGGATGCGCCATGGCCATCAGGGCGCCGGTGCCGCCAGGAGCCCGGCATGAGCATCAAGGTGATGGTGGTTGACGATTCGGCGGTGGTGCGCCAGGTGCTGTCCGGCCTGCTCAATGCCGCGTCGGGCATCGAGGTGCTGAATGCCGTGTCGGACCCGCTGCTGGCCATGGAACGCATGAAGACGGCCTGGCCCGACGTCATCGTGCTGGACGTGGAGATGCCGCGCATGGACGGCATCACCTTTTTGCGCAAGATCATGGCCGAGCGGCCCACGCCGGTGGTGATCTGCTCGACGCTGACCGAGAAGGGCGCGCAGACCTCGATGGACGCGCTGGCGGCCGGCGCCGTGGCCATCGTCACCAAGCCCAAGCTCGACCTGAAGAACTTCCTGCAGTCCAACGCGGCCGAGCTGGTCGCGGCCGTGCGGGCCGCGGCGGGTGCAAACGTGGCCCGGCTGGCTCCGCGCGCTGGCCCCGCCCCAGTGGCGCGCGCCAAGCTGACGGCCGATGCCATGCTGCCACCCGCCGAAGGCCGCGCCATGGCCCAGACCACCGAGCAGGTCGTGGCCATCGGCACGTCCACCGGCGGCACGCAAGCGCTGGAGGAGGTGCTGACGGCCTTGCCACGGGTCTGCCCCGGCATCGTCGTCGTGCAGCACATGCCCGAGAAGTTCACGGCCGCGTTCGCCGCGCGGCTCAACACCTTGTCCGAAATCGAGGTCAAGGAGGCCGCCAACAACGACCGCGTGCTGCCGGGCCGAGCCCTGATCGCACCGGGTGGCAAGCACATGCTGCTGCGCCGCAATGGCGCGCAGTATTTCGTCGAGGTCACCGACGGACCCCTCGTCAACCGCCACCGGCCGTCGGTGGACGTGCTGTTCCGCTCGGTCAGCCGCTGCGCCGGTGCCAATGCGCTGGGCATCATCATGACCGGCATGGGCGACGACGGCGCGGCCGGGCTGCTGGAGATGCGCCAGGCCGGTGCCCGCACCTTGGGCCAGGACGAACGCAGCTGCGTCGTCTACGGCATGCCCAAGGAGGCGGTCAAGCGCGGCGCCGTCGAGCGCAGCCTGCCGCTGGGCAGCATCGCCGCCGAGATCGTGCAGCAGATGTCGCGTGGCGGCGGCATTCGGGGAGAGTCCTGATGACGGACGAGGCCATGAGCCAATTGGTCGCCCTCGTCGTCGAGGACAGCGCCGTGCAGCGCAACCATCTGGTGTCGCTGGTGCAGGAGCTCAAGATCGGCACGGTGCTGCAAGCCGCCGATGGCCTCGAGGCCATGCGCATGCTGGAGCAGCAGCCGCAGCAGCGCATCTTCCTCGTCATCACCGACATCGACATGCCGGGCATGGACGGCATCGAGCTGATCGGCCGCCTCGCCGAAGGCCGCCAGGTGGACAACCTCATCGTCACCAGCGCGCGCGACCCGCGGCTGCTGGAGACCGTCGAGAGCATGGGCGCTGGCGACGCGCGCCTGAAGCTGCTGGGCACCCTGCCCAAGCCGGTCACGGCCGCTGCGCTGGCACGCATGCTCGACCATGCCCGCCCCCGCAAGGGTGGCGCGGGTCTGCGCCCGCAGTTCGAACCCAGCCAGGAGGAGATCGGCCGGGGCCTGGACGCCGGCGAATTCATCCCCTTCTTCCAGCCCAAGGTCAACATCGCGACCGGGTTGATCAAGGGCGTCGAGGCGTTGGCCCGCTGGCAGCACCCGCAGCATGGCCTGCTCAGCCCCGCCACCTTCATCGCCCGCATCGAGGGCACGCCGTTGATGGCGCGTTTCACGCTGTCCATGGTCGAACAGGCCCTGCGTCAACTGCAGGAATGGGCACGTTCGCTGCCGGCACTGACGCTGTCACTGAACCTGTCGGCCGATGACCTGGCCGACCGCGACTTCATCGATCACCTGACCGCCCTGGTCGTCCAGCACGGCGCGGCGCCCGCGTCGGTGATCTGGGAGGTCACCGAAACCATGATCATGAACAGCCAGGCCATGGCCAATCTGGCGCGGCTGGGGCTGAAGGGCTTCGGGCTGTCGATGGACGACTACGGCATCGGCTATTCGTCCATGCAGACGCTGTCCCGCAGCCCCTTCACGGAGCTGAAGATCGACCGCATCTTCGTCAACGGCGCCAGCGAGCGCAGCAACCGCCGCGCCATCCTGAACAGCTCGCTGGACATGGGCCGGCGCCTGGGCGTGTGCACCGTGGCCGAAGGCGTGGAGACCGTGGAGGACTGGCGGCTGCTGGCCGAGCTGGGCTGCGACGTCGCTCAGGGCTATCTGATCGCGCGGCCCATGCCGGCCGCGGAACTGATCGGCTGGTACCGCGGCGAGCGCGCCCGGCTGCGCGCCCTCGCGGCCGGCGCCGTGGCGCCGCGCGCCTGATTCATTGCTCGGCGGGAAGCTGGCTGCGAAAGCCGATGGCGAAGCGGTTCCAGGCGTTGATGGTGACGATGGCCAGCGTCAGGTTCACGAGCTCCGCTTCGCTGAACTCGGCCTTGGCGAACTCGTAGTCGGCGTCGCTGGCATGACCCTGCGTCACCAAGGTCAGCGCCTCGGTCCAGGCGAGAGCCGCCTGCTCGCGCGGCGTGAACAGCGTGGTCTCGCTCCAGGCCGGCAGCACGTAGAGGCGCCGCTCGCTCTCGCCGGCCTTGCGCGCGTCGCGGCTGTGCATGTCCAGGCAGAAGGCGCAGCCGTTGATCTGCGAGGCGCGCATCTTGACCAGCTCGATCAGGCTGGCCTCCAGGCCCAGCTTGCCGATACTGCCCTCCAGGGTCAGCATGGCCTTGATGGCGGCGGGCGAGGCGCTGTAGAAGTCGATGCGGGGGGTGGTCATGAGATGCTCCAGAAGCTGGTGTTGGGGTGAGCAAATGGTGAACGCGCCCCGGCGCCGCGAGCAGTCCAATCCCGACCAAATCAACCAGTCCACCGCCGTCCCGTCGCATGGATCTCCACATCGTCATCGACCGCGACCAGCCGCTGGGCGAGCAGCTGCTGCGCCAGCTGCGCGGCCTGATCCGCAGCGGCCGCCTGGCCACCGGCGCCCAGCTGCCGCCGACGCGCCTGCTGGCCGAGCAACTGGGCCTGGCGCGCCAGACCGTGGCCGAGGCCTATGAGCGGCTGACGCTGGAGCAGCTCATCGAGGCGCGGCGCGGGCGCGGCAGCTTTGTGCGAGCGCTGCCGGCGGCCGAGGCCGAACGGCCCGTGGCAACCACCGTGCGCCTCGCCAGCGCCGAACGCATCGCCGCCTTCCAGGCCCTGCCGGTGCCGCTGCTGCGCTTTGCCGACAACCCGCTGGCGCGCTGGGACTTCATCGGCGGCTCGCCCGAGCCCGCCCTCTTCCCGCACGAGGACTGGCGGCGCCACCTGCACGCGGCGCAGCGCCAGCTCGGCCAGGGCGGCGCGCATGCCCCGCCGGCCGGGCTGGCCGCGCTGCGCGAGGCGATTGCCGAACACCTGGCCTATGCCCGCGGCGTGCGCTGCTCGGCGGCGGATGTCATCGTCACGCAGGGCGCGCAACAGGCGTTTGACCTGCTCATCCGCGTGCTGGTCGGGCCGGGCGATGTGGCGGCCATCGAGTCGCCAGGCTACCCGCCCATCATCGGGCTGCTGCAGGCGCAGGGCGCGCGCATTGCGCCCGTGCCGGTGGACGAACAGGGGCTGGTGACCGACGCGCTGCCGCCCGACGCCAAGCTCGTCTACACGACGCCGGCCCACCAGTTCCCGCTCGGCGTGGCGATGAGCGCGTCGCGGCGGCGCGCGCTGCTGGCCTGGGCCGCACGCACCGGCGCCGTCGTCATCGAGGACGACTACGACAGCGAGTTCCGCTTCGAAGGCCAGCCGCGCGACAGCCTGCAGGGGCTGGACACGGACGGCCGCGTGGCCTTTGTCGGCAGCTTTTCCAAGACGCTGGCGCCGTCGCTGCGGCTGGGCTATGTCATCGCGCCGCCGGCCTTGCGCGACGCCCTCTTGCACGCCAAGCACCTGACGGACGTGCACGGCCCCAGCCTGCTGCAGAACGTGCTGGCCCGCTTCATGGCCGAGGGCAACTACCGCAAGCACTTGCGCCGCTGCGTGGCCGAGTACGCGCTGCGGCGCGAGCGACTGATGGCGGGCTTTGCCGGGCCACTGGCGCCGTGGCTGACGCTGCTGCCCGCGGAGGCTGGCTTCCACCAGGCGGCGCTGTTCAAGCCGGGCGTTGCCATCGACGCACCGCAGCTCGCGGCGCTGGCGCGTCGGGTGGATGTCGGCCTGTATCCGCTGCAGGCATTTGCGGCCGGGCGGGATGGCTTGCTGATGGGCTTTGGGCGCGTCCCGCCCGAGGGCATAGCCGAGGCACTGGGCCGCGTCGCCGAGCTGCTGGCCTAAGCCGCCGGCAACGTCAGCCGCGCGATGCAGCCCTGTGGCGCCGCTGGCAGCAGCTCGGCGCTGCCGCCATGGCGCTCGGCAATCTCGCGGACGATGGCCAGGCCCAGGCCGCAGCCCTCGCCGGTCGTCGCGCCGCGCACGAAACGCTCGAAGGCGCGCTCGCGCAGCTCGGGCGCGAGGCCGGGGCCGTTGTCTTCGACGTCCAGCCACACGTCGTCCCCCGCGCGGCGCAGCTTGACGGTGATGGCCGCACCCCGGCCGGCATAGCGCACCGCGTTGTCGATCAGGTTGACCAGGGCCTCGCGCAGCAGCAGCTCAACGCCCTGCACTTGCAAGCCCTCGTTGACGATGTCCACGCCCAGGTCGCAACCCGCGGCCAGGGCGCGCGGCACGCTCTCCGTCGTCACCTCGTGCACCAGCCGGTCGCAGTCCACGGTCGCCCAGCCTTGAGCCGCGACCGCCTCGGGCTCGGCGCGGGCCAGCACCAGCAGCTGCGACACCAGCCGCGCGCCACGCACGGCGCTCTCGTGCACGCGCTCCAGGCGCTGGCGCAGGGCCGGGTCGCTGTTGGCCTCCAGCGCCAGCTCGGTCTGGCTCTTCAGCCCGGCCAGCGGCGTGCGCAGCTGATGCGCCGCGTCGCTGATGAAACGGCGCTGCGTGGCCAGGCTTTGCTGCACCTGGCCGAGCAACTCGTTGACGGCGCCGGCCAGCGCGCTGACCTCGGGCGGCGCGGCGCGCAGCTGCACCGGGTCCAGCGCATCGGCACGCCGGCCTTCCACCTGCTGCTGCAGCTCGGCCAGTGGCTTGAGCCCCTTGCGGATGCCGGCCCACACCACCATGCTCATCAGCGCGATCAGCAGCGACAGCGGCAGCGCCGTGTCCAGCAGCATGCGCCGCGCCAGCAGATCACGCGGCGCGCTGGAGCGGGCGATCTGCACGCGCAGCGCCGAGTCCGCCGCGCCGGCCGCACCCAGGTGCAGGTCCAGCGACACGACGCGCATCGCCTCGGGCACGGTGGCGTCGTAGAACAGCGGCTCGTTCAGCGCCGGCAGCCCCGGCGGCGACGGCATGCGCGCGTCGCCCAGCAGCAATTGGCCCGGCGGCGAGCTGACCATGTACATGACCCGGTCGTCGGGGTCGGCAGCCAGGATGTCCTGGGCCGAGCGCGGCAGGTCGACGAAGAGGCCGCTGGCGGTGGGCTTGATCTGGCGCGCCAGCGCGCGGGCGGCCTGCAGCAGGCTGGCATCGACGAGTTCGTCGGCATGGCGGGTGGCGAGGCGGTAGGCGCCGAAGGCGGCGACGAGCCACAGCACGATCTGCGGCAGCAGCAGCCACAGCAGCAGTTGCCGGTGCAGGGAACGACCGGCCGGCGCGCTCACGGTGACGCGGTGGCTTCGAGCAGATAGCCCAGGCCGCGCACGGTGCGCACGGCCAGGCCCGAGCCTTCGAGCTTCTTGCGCAGGCGGTGGATGTAGACCTCGATGGAACCGCCCTCGTCGGCACCCCAGGCGTCGACGATCTGCTGCTTGGTGACGACGCGGTCGCGCTCGGTCAGCAGCAGGTCCAGCAGCGTCCACTCGCGCGGGCTCAACTCCAGCGCCTCACCGCCGATGCTGGCGCGGCGTGCGGCGCGGTCGACGCTGAGGCGGCGCAGCTGCTGGGTCTGCGAGGCCGGCCGGCCGCGGCGCAGCAGGGCATGCAGGCGGGCCTCCAGCTCGGGGAAGTCGAAGGGCTTGGTGAGGTAGTCATCGGCACCGGCCTGCAGGCCGGCGACGCGGTGCTCCAGCGCGTCCAGCGCCGTCAGCACCAGGATGGGCAGGGTGCGGCCGGCCTCGCGCACGCGCTTGAGCACCGTGAGGCCATCCACCAGCGGCAGGCCGAGGTCGAGGATGGCGACGTCGAAATCCTGCTTGCGCAGCAGGTACTCGGCCACGGCGCCGTTCTCGGCCCACTCGACCTTGAACGAGGCGTTCAACAACTGCTGCTGCAGCGCGTCGGCCAGCAGGGGGTCGTCTTCGGCGAGCAGCAGGTTCATGGGCCGGACTTTAGTCGCGCAGAGCCTCATGGTTAATACGATATTAAGTTTCTTAATTGTCGGTAATGATGCCGGCATGCTGCGCGCTTTGCTCCGTGTCGCCCCTGCCTTGCTGGCCGCCGCGGCCCAGGCCGGGACGCCGACCGACGTCGTGCATTGGTGGACCTCGCCCGGCGAGATCGCCGCCAAGCAGGCCCTCGCCGAGTCCTATCGCGCCGCTGGCGGCCAATGGCGCGAACTGGGCGTCGGGGCTTCGGAGCAGGCCCGCACGGTCGTTTTCGCGCGCATCGCCGCGGGCAACCCGCCGTTGGCCGCACAGTTCAACCCTTCCCGGGCGCTGGCGCGGCTGGCGCGCGAAGGCCGGCTCAACGCCATCGACGACGTGGCGGCCCAGGGCCGCTGGGCCGAGGTGCTGCCCGCCGTGCTGCTGGACGCCGTGAAGGTGGACGGCCATGTCTATGCCGCCCCCGTCAGCATCCACATGCCGATATGGCTGTGGAGCTCCAAGGCGGCGCTGGCCAAGGCCGGCGTCAAGGCCGAGCCGCGCAGCATGGACGAGCTCTTCGCCACGCTGGACAGGCTGCAGGCCGCCGGCCTGATCCCGCTGGCCCATGGCGGCCAGCCCTGGCAGGACTTGAACCTCTTCATCGCGCTGCTGGCCAACCAGGGCGGGCGCGACCTGTATCTGGCCGTGCTGCGCGACCGCGATGCGACGGCCGTGCAGGGCGACGCGTTGCGCCAGGTGCTGTTGAGCTACAAGAAGCTGCGCCGCTATGTCGACCCCGCCTCCCCCGGGCGCAGCTGGGCCGACACGACAGCCCTGCTCGTCAGCGGGCGCGCGGGGCTGCAGTTCATGGGCGACTGGTCCAAGGGCGAGTTCACGCAGGCCGGCCAGCAGCCGGGCCGCGACTTCGGCTGCATGCCCGGCCTGGGCCCGCGCTCGCCCTATATCGTCAGCGGCGACGTGCTCGTCTTCCCGAAGGACAAGGACGGCAGCGCCCGGCCCGCTCAAGCGTTGCTCGCCCGCGCGGCGACGGCGCCCGCCACCCAGCTGGCCTTCAGCGCCCGCAAGGGCTCGGTGCCGGTGCGCACCGACATCGACACCCGCACGCTGGACGCCTGCGCCCAGGCCGGCGCCGCGGCCCTGCGCGATGCCGGCCGGCTGGTGGGCAACACCGAATTGCTGCTCGCGCCCGAGCAATTGACGGCGCTCGAACGTGCCGTCAGCGACTATTGGAACCGCGACATCCCCGTGCAGACGGTGCAGCAGACCCTCGCCAAGATCTTGCAAGACAACACAGACAACAGGAGACAGCCTTGACCCGCGTACACATCCAGGACCTCAGCATCCGCTTCGGCAACCACGAGGTCATCAAGGGTCTGGACCTCGACGTCAACAGCGGCGAGTTCCTCGTGCTGCTCGGCCCCTCGGGCTGCGGCAAGTCGACGCTGCTGCACACCATCGCGGGGCTCAACCAGGTCAGCGGCGGCAGCATCCACATCGGCGAGCAGGACATGACGCGCGCCGAGCCCAGCCAGCGCGGCGTCGGCATGGTGTTCCAGAGCTATGCCCTCTACCCGACCATGACGGTGAAGGAGAACCTCGCCTTCCCGCTGAAGATGGCCAAGACGCCCAAGGCCGAGCTGGAAAAGCGCGTCGCCGCCGCGGCCGACATGCTGCAGCTGACCGCGCTGCTGGAGCGCCGCCCCGGCCAGCTCTCCGGTGGCCAGCGCCAGCGCGTCGCCATCGGCCGCGCCGTCGTGCGCGAGGCCAAGGTGCTGCTGCTGGACGAGCCGCTGTCCAACCTCGACGCCAAGCTGCGCACCGACCTGCGCCGCGAGCTCAAGCTGCTGCACAGCCGCCTGGGCAACACCATGATCTATGTGACCCATGACCAGGTCGAGGCGATGACGCTGGCGACGCGCATCGTCGTCATGCACCAGGGCGTCATCCAGCAGATCGGCACGCCGGCCGAGGTCTACGAGAAGCCGAAGAACCTGCGCGTGGCGGGCTTCGTGGGCTCGCCGGCCATCAACCGTGTCGAAGGCCAGGTGGGCGAAGGCGGTGTGTTCGCGTCTCCCGCCTTCAGCGTGCCGCTGCCCGCCGTGCTCGCGGCGCGCCCGCAAGGCGAGGTGCTGACGCTGGCCATCCGGCCGGAGAACGTTCGCGTCGGTGCCGGCGAGTCCTTCGAGGCCGAGGTCCAACTCGTCGAGCCGCTGGGCAACCAGCATGTCGTCTGGCTGAGCTGTGCCGGCTCGACCATCTCCGCCGTGTTGCCGGGTCAACCGGAAGTGCAGGAAGGCGCCAAGGTGCGCTTGGGCTTCGATGCCGGCAAGACGATGTGGTTTGATGCCGCCGGAGACCGCATCGAGGTGTGAGGGCCTGTTAACGCGTCGGGATCGAGAACCGGTAGTCCAGCCCCAGCGCCAGGTTGTCGGCCTTGAACCGGCCGCCGCCAGCGCTGCGCGCCTCGATGCGGCCGACGCTGAAGTTCAGCGCCAGGCGTTCATCCAGCAGCCAGCGCACACCCGCACTGGCCTTGGCGGACTTGCCGTGCACATTGGCGCCAGCCATCAGCTGGCCGAAGGCCTGCAGGCGCTCACCGGGCCCCGCCAGCGTCTGCACGCCCAGGCCGCCGAGGATTTCGGCATAGCCCGGGTAGCCCAGGTAGGCGTTGTAGGCCGCCGAGGCCTGCAGGGGCAGATACCAGCGCGGGCCAACGGGGATGTCGAGCTGCAGGCCCAGCATCTGCACGGAGGGGCGGTCGGTCTCCCGGTAGCTCAGGTGCAGGTCCGTCTGGTGCAGCACCGACAGGCGCAGGCCCTGGTAGCGGGCCGGATCGGTCGCCTCGGCGCTGCGACCGGAACGCAGATGATGCGTCAGGCTCAGGCCCCAGGTCTGGTTGCGCGAACTGCCCTTGGGCGCCGTCATATAGCCCAGCGACAACGCCAGCCCCAGGTCGCGCGTCAGCGAATATTCGGCGGCCAGCCTGGGATAGACGAGCAGGCCGGAGCTGGTGTCGATCACATCCGACGAATAGCCCCCCGAACCGACACCGAGCTGCCCGTACAGCGTGAGTTCGGGCGTGAGGCGCCAGCGCTGGCCCACGCCGCCCAACAGCTGGTTGTACAGCGGCAGGCCGCTGTAGCCCATGCCGAGAGCGGCGAACCAATAGCTGTCGGCGGCGAAGAAATGGGCGTACTGCAGGTCGGCCAGCCGCACCGTGTTCCTGTTCGAACCCTGGGGATCCTGCTGCCGATAGTTGTCCAGGGACAGCGTCAACATGTTCTCGCCCATCTCCAGCCCGGCGCGGCGGTCGTCCGCAGCCGGCAAGGGCTGGCCGTGGCCGGAGAACGGCCCCGTGAGGTGGCTGAAGGGCACCTCCAGCAGCAGGCTGGCCTGGGTACCGTCGATGATGGCCTGGCGGAACTTCAGCCGCGAGACGGTGGCGCCCAAGGTGAACTCGCCGAAGTCATAGCCGAGGCCGGCATAGCCCTTGGCAAAGCCGCCGCTGCCCGACAGCAGCTTGCTGTGCTCGACGCTGCGCCCGCCGCCGCCGCCGCCGGCCGACAGGCCCGCCATCGCGAACACCGGCCCGGCCAACGGGCGCCTGAAGTGCAGGCCCAGGTCTGCGGCCACAAAGCCGCCATAGGCACCCCTGACAAGCGGCGCATAGAAGCCGCCGCCCACATAGACGCCGTCGAGCAGCTTGCGGTAGGCGTGAAAGCCCAGCAGGTCGATGGACTGGTCGCCTGGCACCTTGACGGTCTGGTATTCCAGCGTCAGCAGCGCGTCATTGCGGCGCAGCTCGGTGGGTTCGGCCGGGGGCTGCGCCTGTGCGGCGGCGCACAGCGCGATGCCGAGGCTGGCAAGGGTGAAGAGGCGCAACGGGAGACGAAACATGCGAGGCGGCGTGAACGGCCGGGCATGCTCTCACGGACTGCGCCTCGTCCAGCGCCACGCGGACTGTGAGCTTGGGGGTGCCGCCGGCACGCGGCTTGCATGGGTCAACCACCCGAAGTTGTCACGAAGACCTGCTGCAATCGGCGCCCCGCCGCTCGACACCGCCATGCCCGAACGCTCTAACCTTTCAAGCCTGCTGACCGCGCTGGCCCTGGCGCTGCCCCTGCTGGCCGCCGCCCAGACCAGCCCGCCTCCCCTGACCGCTGCCGAGCGCGCACAGCGCGACGCCCACCGCGTGTTCAGCGTCATCAAGTTCCACACCATCCGCAGCAAGCCGGCGGCCGAAACGACCAGCAAGCCGGCGCGCGCGCCGGCGCCCGCCGCACATCGCCCCGCGCCGAGCCCGGTCAACGCCACGGCGCCGGCTGCCGAGCCCACCGAGACCAACCCCGTCGTCAGCACGGGCGCGGCGCAAGCCAGCCCCCTGACCGCGGCCACTTCGCCCACGCCTGCTGCCGCCCCGTCGGTTCCAGATCAGGCCGATGAGCCGGTCGGCGCAGCGCCGACGATGGAGGCGGCGCCGGAAGCGGATGAACCGGAGGAGGTGCCGCTGCGCATGCAGAACTTCGTGGCCCCGGTCCTCACGCCTGCGGTGCAGGCCACGCTGGGCGCTGGCACGCGGCATATCCGGGTGCGGCTCACGGTCGAGGCCGACGGCACGGTCCGGCAGGCGGAGGCCGCGGCCAATGTGCCGCGCCGCCTGGCCAAGCCCGCAACCGACGCCATCCTGCAATGGCGGTTCGCGCCGCTGCCTCAGGCGCGCACAGCCGACGTCGAGATCGCCTTCCTGCGCGACTGACGCAGCGTTCATTGCAGCGCCGATATCCATTTCGGCATCGAAGCGCTTGGAAAAGTGACTGGCTTTCCAGCGGCGTCCACGCCTATCGTCCGCGCTCGGTGTGCAGGCACATCGATATTCGCGATGCCTTGGGTGATATCTCGGCAACGCCACCCCAAGCACAACGATAGAAGAGACATGAAAACCCATATTCTTTCGGCCTGCCTGCTGCTCGCCTCAACGCTTTGTTTTCCACAAACCTCGGGCGTCAATTTGCAGGTCGACTTGAATATCGACAAGGGGCCGCTCAAGCCGATGTGGGCCTGGTTCGGCTATGACGAGCCAAATTACACCTATATGAAGGACGGCAAGAAGCTGCTGACCGAACTGGCTGCCCTCAGCCCGGTACCCGTTTATGTCCGCGCCCACAATCTGATGACCTCGGGCGATGGCACGGCGGCGCTCAAATGGGGTTCGACCGGCATGTACAGCGAGGATTCAAACGGCAAGCCGATCTATAACTGGACGATCGTCGACAAGATTTTCGACAGCTATATTGAACGCGGCATGAAACCGCTGGCCCAGATCGGCTTCATGCCGGAGGCGCTTTCGGTAAAACCCCAGCCCTATCAGCACCACTGGGCGCCGGGCACGCCCTATCCGGAAATCATGACCGGCTGGGCCTACCCGCCGAGCGACTACCAGAAGTGGTCGGAGCTGATCTACCAGTGGGTCAGGCACAGCGTCGAGCGCTACGGCCAGAAGGAAGTGGAAAGCTGGTATTGGGAGCTTTGGAATGAACCCGACGGCTTCTATCTGATCGCACCGAATGTCGAGCAGGAATATTTCAAGATGTACGACTACGCCGCCGACGCAGTGAAGCGCGCACTGCCGACCGCGCGCATGGGCGGCCCGCACACGGCGCATGGCGGCAAGTTCTTCGATCACTTCATCCAGCATTGCCTGAACGACACGAACCACGCCACCGGTGCAAAAGGCGCGCCCGTCGATTTCCTGGCCTACCACGCCAAGGGGCGGCCGACGGTGGTCAATGGCGTGGTGCAGATGAGCATGAAGACGCATTTCAAGAATCTCGATGACGGCATGGCCATCGTGGCGTCCTATCCGCAGCTCAAGGGCATTCCGGTCATCATTGGCGAATCCGACCCGGAAGGCTGCGCGGCCTGCGGCATGGCCACCAACCCGGAAAACGCCTATCGCAACGGCACCCTGTATGCCAGCTACACGGCGGCATCGATCGCACGCGAATACGACCTGGCTGCCGCCCGCGAGGTGAATCTGCTCGGCGTGGTGAACTGGTCGTTCGAGTTTGAAGACCAGCCCTGGTTTGCCGGCTTTCGCGATCTGGCCACCAACGGCGTGGACAAACCCGTGCTGAACGTGTTTCGCATGCTGGGCATGATGACGGGCGACCGGGTTGGCGTCGCGGGCGACGGGGCCTACGACGCCGCGTCCATCCTCAAGTCAGGCGTGCTGGGCGAGCGCACCGACATCAATGCGTTGGCGGCGAAGAGCGCCAAGGGCGCGACCGTGCTGGTCTGGAATTACCACGACAAGGACATCATCGACGCCGGGTCGCCGGTCAGCATCACGATCAAGGGCATCCGCGCCAAAAAGGTGGTGATGACGCACTACCGCATCGATCAGGAACACAGCAATTCCTACGCGGCCTGGAAAAAGATGGGCTCGCCCGCCGCCCCCAGTCCGGCACAGATTGCAGAGCTGGAGAAGAGCAGCAAGCTCGCGACCCTCGGCCACCCCCAGACGCTGCCGGTCCGCGACCAGCAGGTGGTCGTCAACATGCAACTGCCACGGCAGGCGGTGTCCTTCATCCAGCTGAGCTATTGACCTCATGGCCAAAGCATTCGCACTGAAGGAGCTGCTGCCGTTGCTGCTGCTCGGTGCCATGGGCGCCCGAGCCGCACAGGGCGTCGACGGCGCCAGCATCTATGCCCAGCACTGCGCGCAGTGCCATGGCGCCAACCGTGAAGGCGGCCTCGGCCCCAACCTGACGGGCGCAAGCTGGAGCAAGGTCGAGGCCAGCAGGGAAAGCCTGGCCAGGTTCATCGCGCAGGGCTCCAGCGACGGCCGCATGCCGGGATGGAGCAAGCGCCTGACACGCCAACAGATAGGCGCCGTGGCCGGCCATCTGTTGACGCTGCCACGTGCGAAAGGCGGGGCGCCCACCGTCGGCGCCGCGGCCGACCCCTATCCGGAATTGAAGGACTTCCGCCTGCCGGTCGGCTTCTCGATCGCCGTCTACAGCGACAAGGTGCCGAGTGCACGCGGCATGGCCGTGGCGGAATCCGGCATCGTCTACGTCGCGTCGCGCACGACCGGCAAGGTGTTCGCGCTGGTCGACGGCACTGGCAAGCATGTGGCCGACCGGGTCGTGACCGTGGCCAGCGGCCTGGACTCACCCATCGGCCTGACGCTGCTGAACGGCTCGCTGTTCGTGTCCGAGCGCTTCCGCGTGGTGCGCTTCGACGACATCGCCCACAGCTACGACAAGTCGCCGCCCTTGCACGTGGTGAAGGACGACTTCCCCAAGGATGCCTGGCACGGGGAGAAGATCATCAAGGCCGGCCCGGACGGCAAGCTCTATGTCCCCATCGGCGCGCCGTGCAACAGCTGCGACCGGGAGAACGAGCCGCACGCCAAGATCCATCGCATGAACCCCGACGGCACGCAGTTCGAGGTCTATGCGCGCGGCGTGCGGAATTCGGTCGGCTTCGGCTGGCACCCGCTGACGCGGGAGTTCTGGTTCACCGACAACGGGCGCGACATGCTGGGCGACAACATGCCCTCCGACAAGCTCAACCATGCGCCGAAGCCGGGCATGCACTTTGGCTTTCCCTACTGCCAGGGCGGCGTGCTGCCGGACCCGGAGTTCCAGGCCGGCCGGCAGTGCAGCGAATTCACCGAACCGGCCGCCAAGCTGGGCCCGCATGTGGCCTCACTGGGGCTGCATTTCTACACCGGTCAGCAGTTTCCGCAGGCCTACAGCAACCAGCTCTTCATCGCCGAGCACGGCTCATGGAACCGCAGCCAGAAGATCGGCTATCGCGTCGCGCTGATCACCTTGTACGGCGACAAGGTGGTCAGCGACACCGTCTTCGTGGAAGGCTTTCTGCAGCGCGAAAAGGTGGTCGGCCGGCCAGTGGACATCGCGCAGCTGCCCGACGGCTCTATGCTCATCTCCGACGACTTTGCCGGGCGCATCTATCGCGTCAGCTACCAGGCGCCTGCCGTCACTGCTGCGGCGCCGAAGCCGCCGGCGCCGGCTGCGCCCAGGTGAACCCCTCGATGCCCTTGGCGAAGGCGTCCATCGTCTCCTTGTAGGGGCTGTCGTTCGGCCCCTTGAGCAGCACGATGAGGCGGTTGCCGCCCTTCACGGCCACATAGCTGACCGCGCGCAGGCCGTTCGGCAGCTTGCCCTCGTAACGGCCGCCTTCGACGCCGCCTATCGAGGCCGGCTTGGCGGCATCGCGGGTCAGCTTCTTGTCGAAAGGGTTGCCGATCTTGACCGCGCCGTCCAGCGCGTCATAGGGCTTGGCCGGGTCGGGCTCGGCGAAGTTCCACACGACGATGAAGATGGCCTTGGGATCGTCGGTGCGCGAGTAGACGGCCAGGCCCATGGGGTTGCCCGCCTTGTCGGGCTTCTCCTCGCGATTCACCTCGGACACGCCTTCGGGGGCGATGAAGCTGCCGAAGGCTGTCTTCACTTCACCCGCTTGCGCGGCCGCCGCGCAGAGCAGGACGGCGCTCAGGGTCAGGGCGGGAAGCAGACGGCGCATGATCAGTCCTCCTTGTAGATCCTGACCCAGTCGACCAACATCCGCGCCGGCAGCGGCGTCGTCGCGTCCGGTGCACCGGGCCAGTCGCCGCCGATGGCCAGGTTGAGGATGACGAAATAGGGCTTCTCGAACACCCAGGTGCCGCCGGCCGGCAGGCTGCTTGGCGTCAGGCGGTGGAAGTCGACGCCGTCGACCTGCCAGATGATTTCGTTGGGCCGCTTGATGATGGTGTAGGTGTGGAAGTCATCCGCCACCGGCTTGCCGAAGTCGCGCGGCTTGCCGATACCCTGGGCGCCCGAATAGCCCGGGCCATGCAGCGTGCCGTAGGTGATGTTCGGCGTCTTGCCGATGAACTCCATGATGTCGATCTCGCCCGACTTGGGCCAGCCGGCCGTCGCGAGGTCGGTGCCCAGGGCCCAGAACGCCGGCCAGATGCCCTGGCCCGAGGGCAGCTTCATGCGCGCCTCGACCTTGCCGTAGGTGAAGCCGACCTTGCCGTTGGTGTGGATGCGGGCCGAGGTGTATTCGCAGGGCTTGCCGTTCCAGCAGGGTCCGGGGTTGCTGGCCTTCTCGGCGGTGATGACGAGCATGCCGTTGCCGTCCGTCTGCGCATTGCGGGCGCTGGACGTGTAGTACTCGTACTCGTGGTTGCCCCAGCCATCGGCCTCCTTGTTGCCGAGGTCGTAGTTCCAGTTCGCGGCCTTGGGCACGGTGCCGGCGGCATCGTCGAACTCGTCGCTCCAGACCAGGCTCCATTTGTTGGACGGCGCAGGCGTCGGGGCGGGCGCAGGGGCCGGAGCCGGTGCGGGAGTCGGCGCGGCCGGTGCCGCCGTGGCCGAGCCACCGCCGCCGCCACAGGCGGTCAGCACGGCGGCGATGGCGGGCAGCGCACGGCGCCAGGGGCTGGGGGCGGGGTTGATGTTTTGCATGTCTTGTCTCCTGGTGTTTTTTATGAGGATGCGATCAGCCGCGCCAGTCACGCAGGAAGCTGCGGTACCACTCGGCGCTGGCCTTGGGCGTGCGGGCCTGCGTCTCGTAGTCGACATGCACGATGCCGAAGCGCTTCAGATAGCCGCTGGACCATTCGAAGTTGTCCATCAGGCTCCAGACCATGTAGCCGGCCATGGGCACGCCCTGCTGCATGGCCCTGGCCACGGCCGCGATGTGGTCGCGCAGATAGGCGATGCGGTCGTCGTCCTGCACACGGCCGCCCACCACGGTCTGGTCCTTGAAGGCGCCGCCGTTCTCGGTCACGTAGACGGGCGGCAGGCCCGGGTAGTCGCGGTGCAGCAGGCACAACAGGTCGTCCAGGCCCTGGGCGTAGATCTCCCAGCCCATGTCGGACACCGGCAGGCCGCGCTCCTCGGGCTTCCAGTCCGCGCCGCTGGCCGACACGACGGTGCGGGTGTAGTAATTGACGCCGAGGTAGTCCATCGGCTGGGCG
Source organism: Roseateles sp. P1_C1_2 (assembly GCF_056406535.1). Taxonomy (NCBI): domain Bacteria; kingdom Pseudomonadati; phylum Pseudomonadota; class Betaproteobacteria; order Burkholderiales; family Sphaerotilaceae; genus Roseateles; species Roseateles sp. P1_C1_2. The sequence goes on along the minus strand of NZ_JBFUAB010000017.1, from coordinate 75,481 downwards.
ATCGCGGCCATGTCGCCGGCATGCACGACGGGCGCGTCGGCGCCGAGCTCGGCCATCACCTCTTCGGGATAGCTGCCCTTGAACAGCGGGTCGGCATACCAGCGGCGGCCGCGGGCGTCGGCCATGGCCGCGGCGGCGATGTCCTCGGGCATGGCCGTGGCCGGCACGCAGGACGACAGGTTGAGCACGATGCCGAGCTGGCTCTTGGCGCCATCGGCGCGCAGAGCCTGCAGGGCCAGGCCGTGGCTGAGCAGCAGGTGGTGGCAGACCTGGGTCGCGATCTTCCTGCTCTTGATGCCGGGCGCGAAATTGCCCTGCTCATTGCCGAGCACGGCGACGACCCAGGGTTCGTTGTGCGTCGTGATGCCGTCGACGCGGTCGCCGATGCGGGCCTGCACATGGCGGGCATAGTCGACGAAGCGGTGCACGGTGTCGCGGTCGTTCCAGCCGCCGCGGTCCTGCAGGCCCTGGGGCAGGTCCCAGTGGTTCAGCGTCGCGAAGGCCTGGATGCCGCGCGCCTTCAGGCCGTCGACGAGGCGCTCATAGAAGTCCAGGCCCTTGGGGTTGAACTCGCCGTAGCCATTGGCCTGCACACGCGGCCAGGCGATGGAGAAGCGGTAGCAGTTGACGCCCAGCGATGCGATGAGATCGAGGTCTTCGTCGAGGCGGTTGAAGTGGTCGCATGCCACTTCGCCATTGCTGCCATCGGCAATCGCGCCGGGCTGCTTGCAGAAGCGGTCCCAGATGGACTCGCCCTTGCCGTCCACATGGGCGGCGCCCTCGATCTGGAAGCTGCTGGTGGCCACGCCCCAGACGAAGTTGGGCGGGAACTGACGGTGCAGGGGAGCTTGGGACATTAGGTGCCTACGAACACTACGAGGATCGGTGCGAGAGGGTCTGCGCGGGTGCAGGGCTAGGCGCACGACGCCGCCTGGGCTCATGCCCAGGCCAGGCGCGCAACGACGCCATGCGCCCGCGCAGACCCTCTCCCGAAGGGTTGTCACTCAAAAGCCCGCGCGCGGCGTTGCGAAGCCTCGCTGGGGATGACCCCAGCTTCGACTTCGCGCCTTGCTCGCGGGCTTTTGAGTGGCAACGCATCCGACCCTCGTAGTGTTCGTAGGCACCCATGCTTTACTTGACGGCGCCGGCGGTCAGGCCCGCGATGAGCTGGCGCGACGAGATGACGAAGAGGACGAGCAGGGGCAGGGTCGCGATGGCCGAGCCGGCCATCAGCGCGCCCCATTCGGTGCTGGTGGTGCTGAAGAGGCTGCGCAGGGCCAGCGGCAGCGTGTAGTTCTCGGCCGTGCGCATGACGATCAGCGGGTTCATGAAGTTGTTCCATGAACTGATGAAGGTGATGAGGCCGAGGGTGCCCAGCGCCGGTTTCATCAGCGGCAGCGCGATGCGCCAATAGATGCCGAGCTCGCTGGCGCCGTCGATGCGGGCGGCGTTGAGCAACTCCTGCGGCACCGTGGAGGCGGCGAACTGGCGCATCAGGAAGATGCCGAAGGCGCTGGCCGCGCCCGGGATGTACAGCGCCCGGTGCGTGTCTATCCAGCCCAGGGTGTCCATGACCATGAAGGTCGGGATCATGTTCATGAAGGCCGGCACCATCATGGTCCCCATGACGAGGGCGAACAGGGCCTTCTTGAAGCGGAACTCCAGCATCGCGAAGGCATAGCCGGCCATCGAGCAGAACAGCAGCGTCAGCGCCGTGGACATCAGGCCGACGTAGAGGCTCCAGCCGACGTTCTTCCAGAACGGCAGCCGCGTCGTCAGCACCGCGATGTTGTTGAGCAGCTCGGTGCTGAAGAACAGCGGCGGCGGCACGTTGAAGATGTCGGTGCGCGACTGGGTTGCGAACACGAACATGAAATAGAACGGCGCCAGCATGATGAGCGCGCCGACGCCGACGACGGCGTAGGCCGCGTATTTGGGCAAGGTCTTCATACCGCGACCCTCCGATCCGCGAAGGCCTTGTTGGTCAGCCAGGTCAGCAGCGCGATGACGCCGAACATGATCCAGGCCAGCGCGCTGGCGCCGCCGAAGTCGCTGAAGTCAAAGGCCTCGCGGTAGAGGTACATGGCCACCGTCATGGCTTGCTGGTCGGCGCCGCCCTTGCCGTTGGTCAGGATGAAGGGCTCCTCGAACAGTTGCAGGCCGCCGATGAGGGACAGCGTCACGCCGAACAGGATCATGGGTTTGAGGCTGGGCAGGGTGATGCGCCAGAACTGCTGCCATGCATTGGCGCCATCGAGCTTGGCGGCCTGGTAGAGGTCGTGGGGGATCGTCTGCAGCGCGGCCAGATACAGCACCACGTTGAAGCCCACATAGCGCCAGAACACGATGATGGCCACGGCCGGCTTGACGGCGTCGGGCGAGCGCATCCAGTTGATGTGCTCCAAGCCGAACAGCGCTTCCAGGGCCTGGTTGACGAGGCCGTAGTCGGTCGAGAACAGCGACCCGAACAGCATCGCGATGGCGACGGTGGACGTGATGTAGGGCAGGAAATAGGCGCCCGAGAACAGGCCGCGCCAACGCCCGAAGGCCTGGTGCAGGAAAACGGCCAGCGGCAGGGCCACGAGGTGCTGTGGCGCGCCCGATGCGAAGGCCAGCCACAGCGTGTTGCGCAGCGCCTTCCAGAACCAGCCGTCGGTCAGCGCGAAGATGAAGTTGTCGAGGCCGACGAAGCGCATCGAATCGATGCCGCTGGTCGGCTCCCAGGACTGGAAGGCCAGCCAGGCCGAGAACAGCAGCGGGAACAGGCCGAAGACGGCGAACAGGATCAGGAAGGGGCTGACCAGCAGATAGGGCGCCCAGGAAGCCGGAATGCGGAACTTCATCAGCGGTTCGCTCGGTGGACCAGCAGGGCCTGGGCGTCTTCCAGGGCCTTGGGGATGGGCTTGCCGTACTCGAGCACGTTGTCGAGCTCGGCGTTGATGACCTCGTCGGCGAACTTGTGCTGCTTGTGCATCTTGACGACGGGGATGCGCCGCGCCGCCTCGCGCCACAGCACGCGGGCATGCTGGCCACCGAGGAAGGGCACGGGCTGGTCGAAGAAGGCGTCCTGCTGCGCGTCAAGCAAGGCTGGAAAGGCGTCCTGGGACTTGAAGGCCTCGAGCTGGCGGGCGCGGTCCAGCGTCAGCTCCTGGATGAGCTGCCAGGCGAGCTGCTTGCGCTCAGGCGCCGAGCGGCGCGGGATGGCGTAGTAGGTGCCGCCATAGGAGCAGAAGGTGTTCTCGGGCAGCTGCGCGATGCGCCATTTGCCGGCCGTCTGCGGAGCCACCCAATTGGCCATCTGGCCGGCCATCCAGCCGCCGGACAGCTCGGTGGCCAGGCGGCCGCGCTTGAGCATCTCGGCCCAGTCGTTGAACCAGACCTCGACGCGCGCATCCAGCTTCTGGCGTCTCACCTTCTGGGCCAGCTCGAAGGCGCGCACGAAGCGCGGCGACGTGATCTGCGGCCGGCCCTGGTTGTCGAAGAACTGACCCTCGCCCGGCGGCGTGCCACCGCGCACGATGATGTCCTTCAAGAGGCGCACATCGCCGATCAGATAGGCGCCGGTCTTGGCCTTGAGCTGGGCGCCGGCGTCGACATAGCCCTCCCAGGACTGCGTCAGGTCGGCTTCCTTCAGCCCGGCCTGGGACAGCAGGTCGGTGCGATAGAACAGCGAGCCGGGGCCGATGTCGGTCGGCAGCGCGACGATGGCGCCCTGGCGGTTGCGCGCCGTCTCGATGGCGAAGGACACGAAGCGGTCCTTGAAGCGCTCGGCGCCGAAAGCCGGGGCGGACAGGTCGTCCAGGCCCGAGCCGAGCGAGAAGCGGCCGAGGTAGCTCGTCTCGAGCGCGATGACATCGGGCAGGTGGCCCGAGGTCGATAGCGCTGTCGTCATCGCCGTGTGGTGGTCGTCGTACTGGCGACTGATGACCTCGGTGCGAATTTCCGGGTGACGCTGGTTCCAGCCCTTGAGCACGTCCTTGGCGATGACATCGACCAGCGGGAAGGCGGCCACCGTCAGCGGTGACGGCTGCTCCTTGGCGCGAGCCAGACCCGCAGCGCCGCCGAGAGCGGCAGCAAGCAGGTGGCGGCGAGGGAGGGAATGGGTGTCGGACATGGGTTTGAAAGCGCTTTCAAGATTGTGCTTCATGCCGGCTTGGCCCCCAGCAGCACAAACCCTAGGGCAACTCCAGACGAAGGCTCACCCTCCCTAGAAACCCGTGACAGCAACGTTTTGTCACCCGAACCCCGGGTTTCCACCGGTGACTCTTGGTGCACTGGTGGCAAAGTGGTATTCAAGAGGTGGTAGCAGTCACAAACTGGATGCATACCAGTTAGAACCAGCTCCAAAGAGCCTGCACGGAGAGGCAGGCCAGCCGCCGGAGAGCCCCCGTTGGGACTCTCCTTTTCAACGAGCTCTTGCACGTACAGGACGTCTCCCATGAAACAGCCCTCTACCGGCATCCCGATGCACCAACTGCGTCGCCTTGCCGCCATCACCGCCACCGCCTTCGCACTCGGCGCCAGCGCCACCGCGGCCCTGGCCCAGACCTATCCCGCCTGGGCCCCCGACGTCTACTACACGGCCGGCACCGTCGTGACCTACCAGGGCCACAACTACCGCGCCCTCGTCAACCAGACCGACTATTCATCGACCGGCTGGAACCCGACCAACGCCTCGCTGTGGACCGACCTCGGCCCCGCCTCCGGCCCGGCGCCCTCGCCGGCTCCGACCCCTGCCCCCACACCGGCGCCAACGCCCGCGCCCACGCCGGCTCCATCGCCCGCACCCAGCCCCGCCCCGGCGCCCACGGGCACCTGCGCGCCGGTCTGGGCCGCCGCCACCGCCTACAGCGGCGGTGCCATCGCCAGCAAGGGCACGACCAACTACAAGGCCAACTGGTGGACCCAAGGCAATGACCCGGCCACCAACAACGGCCCGGTCGGCAGCGGCCAGCCCTGGACCTCGCAAGGCGCCTGCACGACCGGCCCCGCGCCCAGCCCGAGCCCGTCCCCCAGCCCGAGCCCGTCGCCGTCACCGTCGCCCTCTCCTTCGCCCAGCCCGGCCCCCTCGCCTGCACCGGCGCCGGGCCTGAGCGACCCGAACGCCAAGTCCGCCAACCAGAACGGCCGCGCCTACACCGTCTACTACCCGAGCTGGAGCGACAACTGGTTCGATGCCACCGGCATGACGATGAACCAGGTCTTCGTGGCCAGCAACTTCGCGCGCATCCCGGCCAACTACACCCATGTGGTGGCGGCCTTTGCCCAGCCCAACTTCTCGTGGGGCGGCATGGCGGCCAACAACTGGTCGGGCACCGGCATCAACTTCAACGGCCGGCCGTCGGACATCAAGGCCGCCATCGACGTGCTGCACGCCCGCAACATGAAAGTCATCCTGGCCGTGGGCGGCGCGACCTACAACAGCTGGGGCACGCTGTCCGCTGAAGGCCATGCCGGCAGCGGCCCGACCATCACGGCCCTGTCCAACCTGATGAAGGACGTCGGCTTCGACGGCCTGGACGTGGACTACGAGGTCGACGGCATCACGACCGACGCCTATGCCGGCGCCGTGAAGGCCATGCGCAAGGCGGTGGATCTGGCCGGCGGCGGACRCATCCTGACGGTGGCCGCCTGGTCGTCCGGCTCGGACTGCACCGCCTCCACGGGCAGCGACCCGCAGTGCAACGGCGTGGGCACCAGCTACTGGGGCGGCAAGGCGGGCGGCGAGCGCCTGCTCGTCAACGCCTACCCGGCGCTGAAGACGGCGTTCAACATCGTCAACATCATGACCTACGACGCGCGCTTCGAGCACTTCGACGGTGTGACGGCATGGAAGTCCTACCGCCAGCTCTTCCCGGCCAGCACCATCGTGTCCATCGGCTTCGAGACGTCGCCGGAAGGCTGGAGCGGCGCGAATCTGGTGGTGAACAACGCCGACGCGCAGTGCACGGGCTCCGTCATCCTGCAGAACAGCTATGGCGTCAACATCAACCAGGCCTATTCGGTGGAGCGCTATCTGAACGCGGTGACGACCAGCACGCTGGCCAACAAGAACCCGCGTGACGGCGCCATGCTGTGGCAGGCCCTGAAGACGGCGAGCGGCAGCTGCGGCAGCGCGGCGCTGGCCTCGCCGGGTTCCATCGGCAAGAAGGCCGCCGGCCTGCTCAACCTGGTCGACGACCCGGCGCTGCAGAACGCGCCCTGGAAGTAAGCAGCTCGGCCTGAGCTGAATCGCCGCCGCTCCGGCCTGCCGGGCGGCGGCCTCTTCCGTTCTTCCATCCCCACCTCGGAGATACCCATGATCTCGCGCCCACCCCTGCCGCGCGCGGCCACGCCATGGCTGCTCGCCGGTGCGCTGGCCTTCAGCGTGCCCGCTTTCGCTCAAACCTACCCGGCCTGGAAGGCCGACACCTACTACACGGCCGGCACCCTCGTCAGCTACAACGGCCACAACTACCGCGCCCTGGTCAACCAGACCGACTACGCGTCGACCGGCTGGAACCCGACCAACGCCTCGCTGTGGACGGATCTCGGTGCCGCTTCCGGCCCGGCACCCGCGCCGACACCGGCACCTACTCCCGCTCCGACGCCTGCACCGACACCCGCGCCCACACCGGCCCCCTCGCCCGCCCCCAGCCCCGCACCCGCGCCGAGCGGCAACTGCGCGCCGGTCTGGGTGGCCTCCACCGCCTACAACGGCGGCGCCATCGCCAGCAAGGGCACGACCAACTACAAGGCCAACTGGTGGACCCAGGGCAACGACCCGGCCACCAACAACGGCCCGGTGGGCAGCGGCCAGCCCTGGACCTCGCAGGGCGTCTGCGGCGGCGCCCCCAGCCCCGCGCCGAGCCCCGCACCATCGCCAGCCCCCACGCCTGCGCCCACTCCGGCCCCCACGCCGGCGCCAACACCCGCCCCCTCGCCTGCTCCATCACCCAGCCCGGCCCCCGCGCCCGCTGGCAAGCACCAGCTGATCGGCTACTGGCACAACTTCACCAACCCGTCCGGCCCGACCTTCCCGATCAGCGATGTGCCTGCGGCCTATGACGTCATCGTCGTGGCCTTCGCCGACGACGGCGGCAACGGCAGCATCACCTTCAACCTGGACGGTGGCTCCGGCGGTGAGGCGCGCTTCATCGCCGACATCGCCACCGCCCACACCAAGGGCAAGAAGGTGGTGCTGTCCTTCGGCGGCCAGAACGGCACCGTCACGCTGAACAACGCGACCCAGGTGACGAACTTCGTCAACAGCGTCGAAGCCATCCTGCGCAAATACGGCTTCGACGGCATCGACATCGACCTGGAAAGCGGTGCCGGCGTGTCCTGGGGGGCGGCGGTGCAGACCAATCTGGTCACCGCCGTGAAGCAGCTCAAGGCCCGCATCGGCAGCAGCTTCTATCTGTCGATGGCGCCGGAGCACCCGTATGTGCAGGGCGGGTTTGTGGCCAGCAGCGGCATCTGGGGCGCCTACCTGCCCATCATCGACGGCCTGCGCGACGAGCTCTCGGTGCTGCATGTCCAGTACTACAACAACGGTGCCGTCTACACGCCCTACTCCACGCAAGGCCTGGCCGAGGGCAGCGAGGACATGCTGGTGGCTGCCAGCCGCATGCTGATCGAGGGCTTCACGACCAACAACGGCACGGGGTCCTATGTCTTCCGCGGCATCCGGCCCGACCAGGTCGCCTTCGGCCTGCCCTCGGGCCCGTCGTCGGCCAACTCAGGCCTGGCCAGCGTCGCCACCATCACGGCGGCCCTGAACTGCCTGACCAAGCTGACGCAATGCGGCGCCATCAAGCCGCCGGTGGCCTACCCGAGCTTGCGTGGCGTCATGACCTGGTCCATCAACTGGGACAAGAAGGATGGGCAGTCGTTCTCCAACGGCGTGCGGAATGCCCTGAACGCCTTGCCTTGATGGATTGACACCCGGCGTTCTGCGGGCCGAGCGCCGGGCCGCTCCCTAGCCGGCCCGCCTATGGCGATGTGCGTGCGGCTCGATGCCGCAAGCATCGCCGTCCCCTCGGGGGACCGGCCAGACGCGACCGCGTTCAGCGCGTCGCGACTGGACGAGGGGCAAACCCACCCTCGGGTCCTCCCGTCCCTGAGTTCTGGCACACGTCAGGTGTTGCCGCCAAGGTGCCCGTCCGCTTACGCTTGAAAGCGCTTTCAGTTCACGCGGTGAACGGCGGAGAGCACCTCAAACCTGGAGATTTCCAATGAGACTGCTTCATCCCCTCGCCGCACTGGTCCTGCTCGGGCTGGCCGGCACCGCCTTTGCCCAGACCAAGGTCGTCGGCTACATCCCGTCATACAAGGGCCTGCGCGCCGTCGCCGACCGCACGGACCTGGCCAAGCTCACCCACATCAACCTCGCCTTCGCCAACCCGGCGCCGGGCGGCAGCTTCCTGAACGGCGGCAACCCCGCCTGCATGGAAGCGGCCACGGGCGCCGACATCAGCTATGTGGTGCAGAAGGCCCATGCCGCCGGCGCCAAGGTGCTGGTGTCGCTGGCCGGGGGCGTCATCCCGAGCTGCGCCGGCAACTGGCAGACCCTGCTGCAGCCGGGCAGCCGCGCCACGGTGGTCAACAACCTGGCGCAGTTCGTCAACAGCTTCGGCCTGGACGGCGTGGACGTCGACATCGAAGGCGCGCTGCTGACGGCTATCGACAACGCCGGCAACTACACGCCCTTCATCCAGGCCCTGCGCGCCGCCCTGCCCGGCAAGCTCGTTACCGCGGCCACCGCCACCTACGAGGGCGGCATGGTGCCGGTGTCGTCGCTGGCCTCCTTCGACTTCGTCACGCTGATGGCCTACGACGCGGTGGGCCCGGGCTGGGGAACGGTGGGCACCGAGCACTCGACCTATGCGATGGCGCAGAACCACATCGCCACCTGGCAGGCGCGCGGCCTGCCCAAGAGCAAGCTGGTGCTGGGCCTGCCCTTCTACGGCTACGGCTTCAACGGCTATGCCGCCAACTACGCCTTCTCGGACATCGTCAACCAGTTCGGCGCCGCCGCGGCCCAGACCGACCTGATCGGCACCCTGTGCGCGAGCTGCGCCTACATCACCTACAACGGCATCCCGACGATCAAGGCCAAGACGCGGCTGGCGCTGCAGCAGGGCGCGGGCGTCATGATCTGGGAGCTGTCGCAGGACGGCACTGGCGCCAACAACCTGCTGGCGGCCGTGCGCGCCGAGATCGGCACCACCCCGCCACCCACCGGCGTGGCCACGGTCTACCAGGACTGCAACTACGCCGGCTACTCGGCGCCGCTGCCCGAGGGCAGCTACACGTTGAGCCAACTGCAGTCGCGCGGCGTGCGCGACAACGACCTGTCGTCGCTGCGCGTGAACGCCGGCTACCAGGTGCAGCTGTTCGACGGCGACAACTTCAGCGGCGCCAGCGTGACCCGCAATGGCGACACCGGCTGCCTGGTCGACCAGGCCTTCAACGACCGCGCCAGCTCGCTCATCGTGTCCAGGACGACCGCGGCATGGTCGCGGCAGATCGAGGCCGAGAACTTCAGCAACCAGAGCGGCGTGCAGACCGAGGCCTGCAGTGAAGGCGGTCAGAACGTCGGCTGGATCGACGCGAACGACTGGATGGCCTACGCCAACGTCGCCTTTCCCACCAGTGGCAACTACCGCGTCGAGTACCGCATTGCCAGCGTCAGCGGCGCCAGGCTGTCGCTGGACCTCAACGGCGGCAGCATCCAGTTGGGCCAGGTGAACGTCCCCGCCACCGGCGGCTGGCAGACCTGGACCACGGTGTCCCACACCGTGACGATCAATGCAGGGACCTATGCCGTCGGCGTCTTCGCGCCGGCCGGCGGCTGGAATCTGAACTGGATCAAGTTCACCAAGCTCTGAGCAACGCACTCGGAGCACTTTCCCCCACCCACAGGAGACAACATGAAATCGTTGAGATACATCGCCGCAGCCTTGCTGGCCGCGGCCAGCAGCCTCGCCCACGCCCAGTGGCAGCTCGTCTGGAGTGACGAGTTCAACGGCAGCATCGGCCCGAACTGGGTCTTCGAGACCGGCGCCGGCGGCTGGGGCAACAACGAGCTGCAGTACTACCGACGCGAGAACGCCACCATCGAGAACAACGCCCTGGTCATCACGGCCAAGCGCGAGAGCTTCGGCGGCGCGGCCTACACCTCGGCGCGCATGAAGACGCAGGGGCTCAAGACCTTCAAGTTCGGCCGCATCGAAGCGCGCATGAAGCTGCCCGCCTTCCTGGGCGCCTGGCCGGCGTTCTGGATGCTGGGCGCCAACCTGCCCCAGGTCGGCTGGCCGGCCTCCGGCGAGATCGACATCATGGAGCACGTCAACGACGAGCAGAAGGTCTACGGCACCATCCACTGGCAGGACAACAACGGCCAGTACGCCCAGTACGGCGGCAACATCGGCACCACCGTGACCGACTGGCACGTCTACGCCGTGGAATGGGACGCCAACGCCATCCGCTGGTATGTCGACGGCACCAAGTACCACGAGGCCAATATCGCGGGCGGCGTCAACGGCACCGACGAATTCCAGAAGGACTTCTTCCTGCTGCTGAACTTCGCCATCGGCGGTAACTGGCCGGGCTTCAACGTCAACACCGCCGCCCTGCCCGCCAAGATGTATGTGGACTATGTGCGCGTCTACGCCCCGGCCGCCGGCGGCGTGGCCACGGTCTACCAGGACTGCAACTACACCGGCTACGCAGCCGCCCTGCCTGAAGGCAGCTACACGCTGGCCCAGCTGCAGGCCCGCGGCGTGCGGGACAACGACCTGTCGTCGCTGCGCGTGAATGCGGGCTATCAGGTGCAGCTGTTCGACGGCGACAACTTCACCGGCGCCAGCGTGACGCGCACCGCCGACACCGGCTGCCTGGTGGACCAGGGCTTCAACGACCGAGCCACCTCGGCCGTGGTCTCCAAGGTCACCGCGGCCTGGTCGCGCCAGATCGAAGCCGAGGCCTACAGCGCCATGGCCGGCGTGCAGACCGAGGCCTGCACGGAGGGCGGCCAGAACGTCGGCTACATCGATAACGGCGACTGGATGGCCTACAACAGCGTCACCTTCCCCAGCAGCGGCAGCTACCGCGTCGAGTACCGCGTGGCCGGAGCCGTAGGCGGCACCCTGTCGCTGGATCTCAACGCCGGCAGCATCCAGCTCGGCCAGCTCGGCGTGCCCAACACGGGCGGCTGGCAGAACTGGACCACCATCTCGCACACCGTGAACATCAATGCCGGCACCTACAACGTCGGCGTGTTCGCGGCTCAAGGGGGTTGGAACCTGAACTGGATCAAGTTCACCAAGCTCTGAGCGCGCCAGCGCTTGTGACCCAGGGCCGCGTCAGCGGCCCTTTTTGTCACGGCACTCCCGCTTGACCCGCCCTGTGCTCGACAGCCAGGGCCGGGTTACGGCCGCGCCTACACTCACCGCCTCGCCCTTCCACCGCCGATGAACGCCAAGACCCCCGCCAAGAAAGCGCCTTCAAGCCGACCGGACGGCGTCGTCACGCTGGAACAGGTCGCTGAGCTGGCCGGCGTGTCGCCGAGCACGGTGTCGCGCATCCTGAATGGCACCGCTGCCGTCAGCCAGGCCAAGAAGGATTCGGTGCAGGCCGCCATCCAGGAACTGGGCTTCCGGCCGAACCCGGTGGCCCGCGGCTTGGCGGGTGGGCGCACGCTGTCGGTCGGCGTCGTCACCCAGATCATTTCCAGCCCGTTCTACGGCGAAGCCCTGCTCGGCATCGAGCGCGAGCTCGAGCGCGCCGGCTATGTGCCCCTGTTCGTGTCCGGCAACTGGCATGAGGACGACGAGCGCAAGGCCATCGAGACCCTGCTGTCGCGCCGCGTCGACGGCGTCATCGTGCTGGCCGGCCGCATCGCGGACGCCGAGCTCACCAAGGTCTCCGACAGCCTGCCCGTCGTCGTCGTCGGCCGCCAGCTGTCCGGCCCCCAGCTGTTCAGCTTCAGCTTCGACAACCGCGAGGGCGCCCGCCTGGCCACCCAGCACCTGATCGACCAGGGCCACCGCCGTATCGCCTTCATCGCTGGCGACCTGATGCACGACGACGCCGTCGAGCGCCAGAACGGCTATCTCGACGCCCACGCCGCGGCCGGCATCCCCGTCGACCAGGGCCTCATCGTGCAGAGCGACTACACCGAGGCCGGCGGCATGCTGTCGGTCACGCGGTTGCTGGAGCGCGATGCTCATTTCACGGCGCTGTTCGCCTCCAACGACCAGATGGCCATCGGTGCCTGCCTGGGCCTGCACMGGCGCAACCTGCGCGTGCCCGACGACGTATCCCTCGTCGGCTTCGACGACCTCATCATGGCGCGCTACTCCATGCCGCCGCTGACCACCGTGCGCCAGTCGGTCTACGAGATCGGCGTCGAGGCCGCGACGGCCATGCTCGAGATGCTGCGCGGCGGCAAGCCCAAGGCGCAGCTGCCCCAGCCGGAACTCGTTGTGCGCGAGAGCACAAGACGCATGCAGCGATAGCTGCATTCGTATTTGCGGCCGAGCGCTGGGCCTGCCACGGGCCAGAGGCCCGCGGCCTTCCGTAGGCACGGACAGTCCGCAGGGGCTGTCTGTGTCCGACTCCAGTTCACCGAGCCGGCCGCCTAGGGCGATGTGCTTGCGGCTCAACGCCGCAAGCATCGCCGTCCCCTCGGGGGCTGAGGCCGGACACGGCAAGTCCGGTGGACTGTCGCGCCTGCCGAAGGGCTGCGGCACTGCCGCGGCGCGGTCTGCAAGACCGATCAGGCTGGCCCGCGTTCAGCGGCGCAAGACTGAGCGAGGGGCGGACTGTTGTTCGGCCCGGGTAAACCATGTGGCCGATCCTTTGGACGCGACGCATCATTATCTGAAAGCGCTTTCATTGCGTTCGCCAGGTCACCGCTTTTCAACCCAGAACTACCCTTAGTCCGCCCTCCGTTTTGCGCACCGCCCCTATGGGAGCGGTCACATGGGCCGGTACGGAGTAGCCCGCCAACAGCCCTCGTCACGCGTTGCACACGCGCAGCAGACCGAGGGTGTTGCCTAGGTTGAAAGCGCTGCCATTCGCGTATTCTTGAAAGCGCTTTCAGCTCGTCAACGAGCATCACTCGACAAGATTCATAACTCTGGAGACAAGTGAATGAGACAGCCTCGCCCTGCCCTTCGCCTCACGACCCTGGCCACGGCCAGCGGCTTGCTGTTTGCCAGCGCCTCCGCGCTGGCCCAAAGCCCGGGCAACCCCAACGCCGGCCCCACGCCAGCCACCTCGGTGCCCCAGGCGTTGGCCAGCACGACGCAGCTGGAAACGGTCATCGTGACCGGCATCCGCAAGTCGCTGGAGACCTCGGTCAATCTGAAGCGCTCCTCGTCAGGCCTGGTGGATGGCATCGTTGCTGAAGACATCGGCAAGTTCCCCGACACCAACCTCGCTGAATCGCTGAGCCGCATCAGCGGCGTGTCCATCGACCGCGCCAACGGCGAAGGCACCCGCATCACCGTGCGCGGCATGGGCCCCGACTTCAACCTGGTGCTGCTCAACGGCCGCCAGATGCCAGGCGCCAGCGTCGACGGCAGCGCGCCGAGTTCGCGCTCCTTCGACTTCTCCAACCTCGCGTCCGACGGCGTCGCCGCCCTGGAGGTCTACAAGACCAGCCGCGCCAGCAGCCCGACCGGCGGCATGGGCGCGACCATCAACGTCCGCACCCCCCGCCCCTTGGACATCAAGGAAACCATCGCCCAGGTCGGTGTGAAGCTGGTGAGTGACCAGTCTGCCCGCCGCCTGCCTGGCGAGGAGCAGGGCAAGAACGCCACGCCGGAACTGAGCGGCATCTACAGCACGCAGACGAACGACGGCATGTTCGGCATCGCGCTGATGGGCACCTACCAGGTGCGCGACTCCGGCTATTCGCAGGCCAATGTCAGCAGCGGCTGGAAGACTTTCGACGGCATCCAGGACAACGACTGGAGCGGCTCCAACGCCGTCTGGGGCGGCCTGCCCAAGACGTCGACCGAGATCAAGAACCGTCCGGCCGTCGGCTCCATCTATAGCGTGCCGCAAAACCTGAACTACTCGTTCACCGGCGTGCACCGCGAGCGCCTGAACGGTCAGCTCGTCATGCAGTTCAAACCCACCAAGGATCTGGTCGGCACGCTGGACTTCGTCATGTCGGAGCAGAAGTTCCGCCAACGCCGCAACGACATCTCCGCCTGGTTCAACTACGGTGGTCAATTCGGCGAATTCCAGACCGGTTCGCCCTCTTCGCCCGTCATCTACGGCGAGCACATGGCCAACTCCGACCTGGCCATGGGTGCCTCGCGCATTCAGACCAAGAACAAGAACCAGCAGATCGGCCTGAACCTGAAGTGGAAGGCCACCGACGCGCTGAGCTTCGACGTCGACGCCCACCACTCCACCGCCACCTCGGGTGCCAACGATCCGCTCGGCACCAGCGTCACGCTGGCCACCGCGTCGCTGAACCGCGGCGACACCTTCGTCGACTTCAGCAACAAGTTCCCGGTGCTGGGCATCGCCGGCGCGACGCTGGACCCGACCAAGCAGGAACTGCAAGGCTCGGTGTTCGGCAACAGCTACCAAAAGAACCAGATCGACCAGCTGCAGACCAAGGGCAACTGGAAGATCAACGACGACAGCAGCCTGGACTTCGGCCTGTCGCTGACCAACGTCAAGAACCGCTCGGCGTTCGCCAACGTGCAGCGCGACACCTGGGGCGGTGGCGCCGCAGGTGGCCCTGCTGGCATGCCGGACGACATCTGGCATGCCGATTCGATCAGCAAGTACTTCAGCCGCATTCCGGGCTCGAACGACTCGCGCCTGTTCAACCAGTTCTTCTATTTCAACTTCGAAGACCTGCGCGCAGCAGCGATCAAAAACCTGGGCTCGGATGCCCTGCTCAAGGCCTCGTTCGACTGGAGCGATGATTTCCGCACGACGGAAAAGTCGCAAGCCGTCTTCGGCCAGTACAACCTGGCCTGGGATTGGGGTGTGCCGATGGAGGCCGCCCTCGGCGCTCGCTACGAGCGCACCAAGGTCAGCTCACCGTCCACAGAGAAGATCCCGGTGTCGGTGGCCTGGGTTGCCAACAACGAAATCCCCATCAGCTTCAGTGGCACGCGCTCCGCGGAGCGTAGCGGCAAGTACGACTACTTCCTGCCTTCCATCGACCTCAGCGCCGACGTGACGTCCGATACCAAGCTGCGCGTCAGCTACGGCCAGACCATCGGCCGCCCGGCCTGGAACGCCATCCAGGGCGGTCAGCGACTGGATCCCCTGGCGCGCGTCGATGGTGGTGTAGGTTCTGTGGGCAACCCCAACCTGAGGCCGCTGAAGTCGAGCAACATCGACTTCTCCGCCGAGCACTATTACGCCAAGAGCAGCTACGTCGCGGCGAGCTACTTCCGCAAGTCCCTCAAGGACTACAACCAAGCGGACGAAACCAGAGAGAACCTGTTCAATCTGCACACACCGGTCGGAAGCGCGATGTACAACCAGGCCCAGACGGCTGGTGGCTGCGGCGCGGATTCGGAGTGCATCCGCAAGTACATCTTTGCGAACTTCCCAACCGCTCCCGGCGTCAGCCCCGGTGCGCCTGGCACGTCGCTCGGCACCATCACCGCCCAGCCCAATGACCCGCTGTTGATCTTCAGGCTCGGCACCTTCGTCAACAACCAGCGCAGGAGCAAAATCAACGGGATCGAGCTGAACGCCCAGCACATCTTCGGCAACAGCGGCTTCGGCGTGTCGGCCAACTTCACCAAGGTGAAATCCGACCTCAGCTACGACGTCAACAAGCGGGGTGCGCAGACCGACGTGCTGGTCGGCATGGGCGACTCCGGCAACCTGGTGGGCTTCTTCGAGAACGAGACCTTCACGACCCGCCTGGCCTACAACTGGCGTGGCAAGTTCCTGGCTGCCAACTTCCCCGGAGCGGAAGGCGCCCAGCCGCTGTTTGTCGAGCCCTACGGTCAGTTCGACCTGAGCCTGGGCTACAACTTCAACTCCCATCTGCGCTTCCAGTTCGAAGCCATCAACCTGACCGACGAGTACACCCGCACGCACATGCGCAACGAGAACCAGATGGGTGCCGTCACGCAGTTGGGCCGTCGCTTCATGATCGGCGCACGCTACAAGTTCTAAGAGAACGCCTCGGGGGTCGGCTGCGGCCGGCCCTCAAGGAAAGTCGGGACTCCCCGGCCCTTCCTTGTGAGGCAAAGTCTGGTTCGGCGGCGCTCGCGCTCTGGGGTGCCGTCCTTGTTCGCCGTTTGGCGAGGCCGCGCGAGCGGCTTTTTTTATGACACCTCGTCCAGTCTCGCCCGGCTGGACGCGGGCGGGCCTAGCCGATCTTGCAGACCGCGCTGCGCCAGTGGCGCAGCTCTTCGGCAGGCACATCGCGTCCACTGGACGCGATGTGTCCGGCCTCAGCCCCCGTGGGGATGGCGATGCTCGCTGCCTTGAGCCGCGAGCACATCGCCAACGGGCCGGCTAGGGAGCGGCCCGGCGCTCGGCCCGTTCCAGAGTTAAATACAAGAGATGAATGAAAGACTGCGGGAAGTGGTGGTGCTGGGCGGTGGCTCGGCGGGCTGGCTGGTGGCTGGCCTGCTGGCCGCTGAACATCGCGAGCTCAGGATCACGCTGATCGAATCCAGCGACGTCCCGACCATCGGCGTCGGCGAAGGCACCTGGCCGTCCATGCGCGACACGCTGCGCCGCATCGGTCTGTCCGAAGCCGAGTTCATCCGCCGCTGCCAGGTCTCCTTCAAGCAGGGCTCGCGCTTCGACGGCTGGGCCCGTGGTGCAGCGGGCGCGGACGGCGACCGCTACCACCACCCCTTCATGTTGCCCGTCGGCTATGGCGACGTGGACCTGGTGCAGCCCTGGCTGGCCACCCAGGGCACGAGACCGTTTGCCGATGTCGTCAGCCCCTCGGTGCAGGTCTGCGAAGCCGGCCGCGCGCCCAAGCAGGTGCAGACGCCCGAGTTCGGCGCCGTTGCCAACTACGCCTATCACTTCGACGCCGGCCTGTTCGGCCAGCTGCTGCGCGAGCACGCCGTTGCCAAGCTCGGTGTGCACCACGTCATCGACCACGTCGACGCTGTGCGGTCGCACGAGGACGGCGACATTGCCGCGCTGCAGACCCGCGAGCACGGCGAAATCAAAGCCGACCTCTTCATCGATTGCTCCGGCCTCACCTCCCGCCTCATCGGCCAGCATTTCGGCGTGGCGTTGAAGAGCGAACGCGACGTGCTCTTCAACGACGCGGCGCTGCCGGTGCAGGTGCCCTACGCCACCCCTGACGCGCCGCTGGCCTCGGTCACCATCGCCACCGCCTGGGCCAAAGGCTGGATCTGGGACATTGGCCTGCCCGCCCGGCGCGGCGTCGGCTGCGTCTACTCGCGCGCCCACGCCAGCGACGACGAGGCCCACGCCGCGCTGACCGCCTATCTCGATGCCACCGGCGCGCCGGCCGAGCGCCCCACACCGCGCTCCATCCGTTTCGATCCCGGCTATCGCGAGCAGTTCTGGGTGCGCAACTGCGTCGCCATCGGCCTCTCTTCGGGCTTCATCGAACCGCTGGAGGCGTCCGCCCTGGCCCTGGTCGAGCTGTCGGCCCAGCGCCTGTGCGACGAGCTGCCGATGACGCGTGCGTCGATGGACGCCGTCGCCCGCCGCTTCAACGACGATTTCAGCTACCGCTGGGCCCGCGTCATCGACTTCCTGAAGCTGCACTACGCGCTCAGCAGCCGCGACGACAGCGACTACTGGCGCGCCCACCGCGACCCGGCCACCTGGCCCGAGCGCCTGCGCGAACTGCTGCCGCAATGGCGGCTGCGCGCGCCGGCCCGCCACGATTTCGGCCGCAACGAGGAGGTCTTCCCCTCGGCCAGTTACCAATACGTGCTCTACGGCATGGGTTTCCGCCCTGACGTGCAAGCCCCCTCCGCCACCAAACTACAGGCTGCCCAGGCCGCCTTCGACGAAGCCGCCCGCCAAGCCCGCCGCCTCGTGCCCGGCCTGCCTGGCCACCGCAGCCTGATCGACCACATCCACAGGGGCCTATGAAGACTACAAGGATCGGATGCGTTGCCACGCAAAAGCCCGCGAGCAAGGCGCGAAGTCGAAGCTGGGGAGATCCCCAGCGAGGCTTCGCAACGCCGCGCGCGGGTTTTTGCGTGACAACCCTTCGGGAGAGGGTCTGCGCGGGCGCATGGCGTCGTTGCGCGCCTGGCCCGGGCAACCAACCCGGGCTTCAGCGCGTCGCCTAGCCCTGCACCCGCGCAGACCCTCTCGCACCGATTCTTGCAGTCTTCACAGGCCCCACGCCATGACCCGCCCCACCCTGCTCGACAACGTCAACCACCGCCATCTGCGCATCCACACCCAGCGCTCCGCCGCCCTGGGCGACGCCCGCCAGTCGGCCCTGGCCCTGCCGGCCGAGTTCCGCCATCTGCAGGCCCACTACCCCATCGTCTTCCAGCTGGTGGAGGGTGATGCCGCCAATGCCGGTTTTCAGCCTGTGGTCCTGCTCGGCCTCGAGGAAGACCAGAACCTCTACCTGACCGCCACCGGCTGGGATGCGCCCATCCTGCCCATGGCCCTGCAGCGCGATCCCTTCATGATCGGCCGCGCTCCTGACGACACGCTGCAGCTGCACATCGACATGGACAGCCCGCGCATCGTGCGTCCCGAAGAGGGCGAGGTCGGCACCGCCCTCTTCATGCCCCATGGCGGCTTCAGCGACCACCTCGACCATGTCGTTCAGCTGATGGAGCATCTGCACGCCCAGGCCCAGCACCTGCCGGCCTTCATCGAGGCGCTGACCCGCCACCAGCTGCTGGAGCCCTTCGTCATCGACATCGAGAGGCCGGGCGACGAACCGGGTCGACTGACGGGCCTCTTCACCATCCACGAGGAGCGCCTGGCCGCCCTGCCCGGCGCCGCTCTGGAGGCCCTGGCGCGCGAAGGCCATCTGCTGCCCATCCATATGCAGATCGCCTCGTTGCAGCAGCTGCAAGGCCTCGTCGAGCGACAAAGCAAACTCTAGATCCCATGCGAGCAGTACCCGCCTGGACCGGGCCGTTCGACCCGGACAACCTGCCCGCCGAGCTGCTGGCCGGCGACCGGCCCTATGTCGTGCGCGGCGGCTTCGCGCACTGGCCGGTGGTGCAGGCGGCACGCCAGTCCGACGAGGCCCTGGCCCGCTATCTGATGGGCCTGTACAACGGCGTGCGCATCGGCCTCTTCCAGTTGGCGCCCGAAGCCCGCGGCCGGGTCTTCTATGCCGACGAGACGCTGACCGGCTTCAATTTCAGCCGCTACGCCGCCACGCTGGACCAGGTGCTGACCGGCCTGCTCGGCGTGCGCGCCACGCCCGAGCCGCCAGCCCTCTACGTCGGCTCCACGACGGTGGACGCCGTGCTGCCCGGCTTCCTGGACGCCAACGTCATGGGCCTGGGCGCGCGTGACGCCCTGGTCAGCCTGTGGCTGGGCAACCGCACCCGCATCGCCGCCCACTACGACCTGCCGGACAACTTCGCCGTCGTCGCCGCGGGCCGGCGCCGCTTCACCGTCTTCCCGCCCGAGCAGATCGCCAACCTCTACATGGGCCCGCTGGACCCGACGCCCGCCGGCCAGCCCGTCAGCCTGGTCGACTTCGAGAAGCCCGACCTCGAGCGCTTCCCGCGTTTCGCCCGCGCGCTGGACGCCGGCGAGACGGCCGAGCTCGAACCCGGCGACGCCATCTTCATCCCCAGCATGTGGTTCCACCACATCGAGGGGCTGGCGCCGGTCAACCTCCTCATCAACGCCTGGTGGCGCCAGACGCCCGACTACGTCGACTCGCCGCTGTCCACCCTGCACCTGGCGCTGATGACGCTGCGCGACCTGCCCGAGAAGGAGCGTCGCATCTGGCAGCGCCACTTCCAGCATTTCGTCTTCGACGCCGACGCCAACACCTGGGCCCACATCCCCGAGGCCGCCCGCGGCCTGCTCGGCCCCATCGACGACACCGTCTCGCGCAAGGCCCGCGCGCAACTCCTGACCCAACTCAAACGATGAACACTTCCAACAAGCCTCCGCGCCGCGTCGTCATCGCCGGTGGCGGCACTGCCGGCTGGATGATGGGCGCCCTGATGGGCAAGCTGCTCGGCAAGCAGCTCGACATCAAGCTCGTCGAGTCCGAGGAGATCGGCACCGTCGGCGTCGGCGAAGCCACCATTCCCGCGCTGCACACGTATCACAACCTGCTCGGCATCAACGAGGCCGAGTTCATGGCCGCGACCAACGCGACCTTCAAGCTCGGCATCAAGTTCGAGGGCTGGAAGGACATCGGCCAGGACTACTTCCACTCCTTCGGCACCACCGGCAACGACCACTGGAGCGCCGGCTTCCAGCACTTCTGGCTCAAGGGCCAGGCCGCCGGCATCGCCAGGGAGTACACGGACTACAACCCCGAGACGGTCGCCGCCTACGCCGACCGCTTCGCCCATGTACCGCGCAACGGCCTGAACTACGCCTACCACCTGGACGCCGGCCGCTATGCCAAATACCTCCGCGTGATCAGCGAGGCCAACGGCGTCAAGCGCATCGAAGGCAAGATCGCCGCGGTGCTGATGGACGGCCCCGAGGGCCGCGATGGCGACATCACCGCCTTGCAGATGCAGGACGGCACGCGCATCGACGGCGATCTCTTCATCGACTGCACGGGCTTCCGCGCCATGCTGATCGGCGAGGCCCTGGGCGTCGGCTACGAAGACTGGTCCTACTGGCTGCCCTGCGACCGCGCAGTCGCCGCGCAGACCGCCTCGGTCCGCGAGGCCTGGCCCTACACCCGCTCCATCTGCCACCCCTTCGGCTGGCAGTGGCGCATCCCGCTGCAGCACCGTGTTGGCAACGGCCTCGTCTACAGCAGCAAGGAGATGAGCGACGCGGATGCGCCCGAGGTGCTGAAGAAGAACGTCGAGGGCGAGCTGCTGATCCAGCCGCGCGTGCTGAAGTTCCTGCCCGGCCAGCGCCACAAGGTCTGGGAGCGCAACTGCATCGCCGTCGGCCTGGCCAGCGGCTTCATCGAGCCGCTGGAATCCACCAGCATCCACCTCATCCAGCGCTCGGCCATCCGGCTGATGCAGCTCTTCCCGACCCAGGGCATCAACCCGGCCGACGTGGCCGAGTTCAACCTGCAGTGCGAGCGCGAGCTGGCCCACATCCGCGACTTCATCATCCTGCACTACACCGTGACCAACCGGACCGACTCCGCGCTGTGGAACCACGTGCGCACCATGGACCTGCCCGCCACGCTCAAGCACCGCATCGAGCTCTTCACCGAAAGCGCCCGCGTCTTCCGCGCCAGCGATGAGCTGTTCGCCGAGAACTCCTGGATCCAGGTCATGATGGGCCAGGGCATCACGCCGCAGAGCTACCACCCGGTCGCCGACCTGATGGGCCCGGCCGAGCTGAACCAGTTCCTCGGTGACATCCAGCTCAAGGTCTCGCGCATCGTGGCCGGCCTGCCCAGCCACCAAGCCTATATCGAACAGTTGTGCGCGCCCTACCGCAACGCCTCGACGGCGCAACTGGCGGCCACGCCGCTGCGGGCTTGAGGGCTGGTGCGGCTTGGGGGGCAGGCTGGCTTTTGCCGCAACGCTTGCGCTCGTCGAGCTTTGGGCATGTCGATTTCGATGGGCACAAGCGCTGTGTCCGCGTACATGAGTGCTGCAGAAGGTGGCGCTCGACCGCGGATGTTTCGCGTGCGCACTGGGAGGCGCAGACATACGCACCTTGTGCATGATGGTGACCGAATGGAACGGTCCTGCCCGCATGGCACGCCGGCATCGAATGTCGCGCGAAGGAGGAAGTGGCCCCGCCGATGAAGCGAGAACGTGAAGTGCCGAGGACCATCATCGGCAACCAGAAGCTGTTGTCGGGTGAACGAACTTAGGCGCCAGGCCTCGGAAATCAGGCGCGGTGCAGCTGCGAGTAACGCAAAAAATGTGTAGTCAGTGAGCAGGCCAACCCACCAATACGGTCGTGTTGAGTCGGCCAGTGCAAGACCGAGCGTGGTGAGCAGTGACGGAGCCGGAAACACGGGCGACACAAAGCGCCGGCGACGGAGCGAACTCAGCAAGCAGAGCCAGTTGCAGACGGAGAAAAAGGCTCCGACACCAATGAGGACCGCGGCGACGAAATTCATGCGCTAAGCAAGCAAGGACTGCCGTGGACGTAGATGGATTGGCAACGATTCTTGCCCAAAGTATGAGCAACCCACAACGCGGCATCTCGGCGAGAACTACTCCTTACCGGTATGGAACCCCCTCTCTCCGAGAAGGTCGCAAGGCAGAGGCCGATGCCCGCCGGTGAGGCGGCAACTCGTCGATACCGCTGGCCCGTTGCGTCGGAAACCGCTGCAGGATGTCCTTCAAGTAGGCATGCGGGTCATGCCCGTTCAACTTGGCCGACTGGATCAGGCTCATGATGGCCGCGGCGCGCTGTCCCGCCAATAGCGTCCCAGCGAATAGCCAGTTCTTGCGGCCCGTGGCCCACGGACGGATTTGCTGCTCGTCATGGTTGTTGTCGATCGGGAGCGCCGGGTCATCCAGGTAGTGCGTGAGCGCCGCCCAGCGATTGAGGCTGCATTCGACGGCCTTGGCCGTAGCGGTGCCGTCCATGATCTCGCCGCGCTGCGCAAGGAGCCAGTCATGCAGCGCCTGGGCGATTGGCGCTGCGCGTGTTCGTCGTTCGTGCAGCGGCTGCGGTGGGCTGAGCAACTTCACCTCTCGCTCGATCCCGTAGAACTGGCCGATGAGGTCGATGGCCGCCGCGGCGACGGTGCTCTTGTGGCCTTGTGCAGCTCGATGAACTTGCGCCGGGCATGGGCCTTATACCGAGCACCACATAAGGCGCACGCCCGGCGCAAGTTCCATGAGCTCTCGGCCAACCATGGCAGTCAGGTCGGCGAGCAGGTGTCGAAGTTCTTCAGCCAGCTTTACGAGGTGGAGCGAGCAGCGGTCAACGCCGACAGCCAAGCCAGGCTTGAAGCCCGCCGAGCAGGCCGGCCGCTGGCCGATGCACTGAGCCTGAGCCGGCCAAGCGGCTGATTGGGTTTGTGCATCACCAGAAGACGCTGGACCTGACCACGGCGGCAGCAGCGAAGAGGGCCTCGTTAGAGGCTCGAACTGAAGCCGGCCAAAGCGCTGGGCTTGGTGAACTCAGCCCAGCCTACCGGGCTGTTCGAGGACATGGAGCGCGGCACCAATGAACCGATGCCTCAACCTCATAAAGAAGTAGCAGTCAACGATCACGGTCATTATTTCTGACGGCCAGAGAAAGGGTAAACCCCTTTCAGAGAGATGTATGTAAACACGAAACTTCCTACCGGTAGTAGAAATGCTATTACAAGAGCAGATTCCAAGGTGGGAAACCGTTGTTCGCTGACTAGTGCACCGAGCCAGATTAGTAATGTAAGCCAGCCAAGAGCGCCAAACACTCCACACGTTACTCGTTGCCAATCGGGAACCGGTGCGGGCTGAGTCATGCGATTCTCCTTACTGTTGTCGCATACCAGTTTTTCCTGCGCATGTGATGGCACATCCGGTACTCGTTCCAAGACCCCAAGCTGCCGATACGCCGCCGACCGCTCCACATGCCGCTGCCGTTGCCGTTCCTTGTGCGGCTGCGGCTCCGGCAACCCCAACAGCACCAAATAGCGGCGTGGTGTACCATGGATTTAACTCGCTGACGCAACTATCCATGCACGCGGAAAAAGATGGTGCATCTGGATACATTGGGACTAAGGGGGCAGAGGAAACTGATTCAGCCTTGCTTAAGGGCAACAGTGTTTGAGGATCCACTTTGGCAAAGTCGGTCTGGGGTGCACGAGTAGGTCCTGTCCAGACCGGCTGCCCCGTGACAGGGTTTATTCTTGCAAGACCTAGTGGGTCAATACGTCGAATGGGATTTCCGCCGACATACGCATAGGTATTAATGCCCCCAGCCAATCCTATCGGGTCACTTTGAAGATACCTCCCAATCTGAGCATCGTAGTACCTATTCCAGTTGTACCAAAGTCCACTCTCCACATCCTTATACTGGCCGGGAAAGCCGACATTCATTCCTCCGACACTGTCGACGACGACAGCGCGATCAAACGCTGAATTGTTTGCGCGCCAGACCACTGCCGCGCTGCCGTTGGTGAGCACTTCCGGCCGCCCCAGATGATCGTTGTGGCTGGCATAGAACTGTCCTCCTCTGACCATCCCCAGCAGTTGCCCTTGCACCCACACGTAGCTCGTGGTCTGCGGCCCGAGCTCTGCCAGCAATTCCCCACTGGGGCCGTAGACATAGCGCGTGGTGCCCAGGGCCGTGATTTTCTGCACGCGCTGGTTCAGCGCGTTGTTCAGATATTGCCCAACGGTGCTGCCGTTTACAGTGACGCTGCTCACCCGGTTGAAAGCGTCATAGCCGTACACCCGGCTGCCATCCCAGCGCGTTTCGCTGGAGAGGTTGCCCAGTGGGTCGTAGACGAGGTTACGCCAGTAGGTGCCCGAGACGTTTGCAAGCTGATTGCTCGTGGAGGCGAGCGTATAGCTCGCGCTGCTGCCAGCACGCAGATGGCTGGTGCGGTTGTCTGCGGCATCGACGCCAAAGCTTTGGTCGTCACCGGACTTGGTGACGTTTTTCAGTCGCTGGTCGGCGTCATACAAAAAACCGCTGCTTTGACTGCCGTAGGCGTTATCGAGGAGGGTGGTCAGGTTGCTCGCGCCATCGTAGCTTTGACTTAAATTGTGGACACCAGGGCTTTGCAATTGCTGCACGCGGCCCTCAGTGTCCAGCGTGACCATGCGCGGCAGGCCATTTCCAAATTGCCATGCGTATAGAGCGTCAGTCGCCGGCTGGTAAAGGAAATTGCTGGCGACGGTGCTCAACGTACCAGTGTGGTTGCTGCTCACCGTTGCGAGCCGACCGTATGCGTCATAGCCATAGCTCAAGCTCAACCCGCTGGGATAGGTCATCCCGGTCAGCCGGCCGGCGCCGTCGTAGCTGTAGCTGGTGCTGTAGGTCTGACCCGCGATCACGGTCGTCTGGCTCGCCAATCGGCCGTCAGGCTTGTAGGCAAGGGTGGTTTGGCCTGAGGCGTCGGTGAAGCGGGTCAGGTGGCCTTTGCCATTCGTGCCTTCGTCATAGAAGCGGGCTTCCGTCACCCCGCCCGCGCTGCGGCCGGTCGGGCGGTTGGCGGCATCCCAGCTGTAGGTGATGACTTGACCGTTGTTTCGGGTTTCCGTCGCGAGTCGGCCGGCAGAATCGTAGGCGTATGTCGTCGAGCCCGTGTCAGGGCTTGAGCGCGTGAGCGTCTGACCAAGGCCGTTGTATGTGTACTGGGTTGCAAGACCGCGCGGATCGGTCACGGTCTGGAGCTGACCCGCCGGGTTGTAGCCGTAACCGATGGCGCCGCTGTCGCGGCGTGTGATCTGAGTCACCCGATTCGCAGCATCGTAGTTATAACTGGTCGTATATCCCAGACCGTCGACTACGGTCTTGACGTTGCTGTTCTTGTCGTAGCTGTAACTTGCTCGAATGCTGATGCCGTCACTGTAGAGGTCTGTCAGGGGACGCCCCAAGGAATCGACCTTCTGGGTCGAGGCGAACTGGCCGGCAGAATTGGCAACCGGAGCGCCACCACTCGAGGAGGGCGTCTCCCGACTGGACGTTGAAGCCTGACTGTTGCCTGGCACGTCAACGGCTATATGGACGAACTGGTTCTGCGTGTTACCCACGTCCGAAAGCCGCATTGAATCGGTGTAACGCAGCCGGCTGACAGCGCCATCGGGATAGGTGATGTCGGTGACAAGGCGGTCGGCGTTATAAGCGAACGTGGTCGTGCGAGCCACGCCATCGATCGTTGACGTACTACTGATCAAATTGCTTTTGGCGTCATAGACAAGAGTCGTCGCAACGCCATTGGCGTCCACAACACGACCAGGGAATCCGCGGCCGTTGTAATTCGAGAAGGTCGTTTGGTTGCCAACGGCGTCGGTGAGGGATGAAAGATTTCCCGCGGCATCAAAAGCATAGGTTGTCACCGCTGAGCCGCTTGGCAGTGTTCGGGTGACGGTCATGGTGGCCGGGATGCCTGAGCCATTGAAGGTGTACCCATAGGCCAGGCTACGAGTACCTCCGCTGATCAAGTCCGTATAAGTCTCAGTTTGGACCATGTTGGTGGCATAGCCCGTCGTGAAATATGCGTATACGACCTTGTTCGTAGCCGTCCCGTTGGCATCCTTAACGACGGTGTTATCCAATAAATCGCCGTTCCACGTATTGACCGTCGTCCGTGCAGAAGATGTGCCCGCCGCAGTGGTTAATTGCAAAAGCTTGCCCGCTGCGTCAAAGCTATAGTCATTTTTGTTGCCGTTCCAGTCCAGGGTGTAGTCGGTCCAGCCATTGGCGTCGTATACCGTACTTGCTGCCGCCGCCGGACAGCTGGCTGTTGGAGTGCGGGAGACCGACGAAAGTTTCAACGCGCCCTGCAAAGACACAAAGTTGTACGTGGTGGTCTGCCCTTTGGCGTCGGTCAATGTCGTGGTATTCGTGCCATACGTGAACTTGTCGTCAACCTCGCCACCCGTCAGTTTGCTTTCTTGAACCTTCTTATTGGCGTAATAGCTATAGGTGCTATAGCGCACTCCATTAATCGCAATGCCGGTCAGTAAAGTCGGATCAATCCCCGTCGCCTCGTAGAAATATGTCCTAACATCAGAAACTCCACCGACGCTTGGCGCGGTCACGGAGCTCAGCATATTCTGAGCGTTGTAGCCGTAGGTCCACGTATTACTGTCTTGGTCCTTCGCCTGAGAAACCAAGCCAAGAGCGTTATAGGTAAAGTCGACAAAATGACCAGCCGAGTTCGATACTCTACTAGGCAAGGTCGGATCGGGGCCGGCGTAGGTGTACGATACCAGTTGAGAGGAGCCGCGCGTCAAAATGGTTTTGATCGTGCGATTGGTCGCGTACGTATACGTTACGTCATCCAATACGATTTTGTACGTCGAATTGCTTGGAATGACATAAAGGGTGCCGGTCGACGAGGCGCCGCTGACCTGATATTGCAAGAACGTCGAAGTAGGGACAAAGGTGTAGGTGCTGCCGTCAGGCTTCGTAAATACGATTGTCGATGGAAAGCACTTGCCCGGATAGTCAGTATTGGTGAGACAGCCTGCAATGCTCAGTGGACGATAATCGTATGATGAAAGCCACTTTGATCCGAATGCACCGTAACCGGCATAGAAACTTTTGTACGTGCGCTCAAGCCCAAGTCCAAAATCCCCCGCGGCAATGATGTCTTGCTCAACCTTGAATTTTTCCCCGGTCGCGATGATTACAGGGTTTTTCGTGGTGGTCTTTGGGCACGGGTCGTCCTTCTTGGTGTCCGAGTTTTGATTGGCTTCTGGAACTTCCTTGTTGGTCTTAGTGGGCGCGCCCGCACTGGCGCCACCTTGAAGGAAGGTTCCGTTCGAATTGCGAAAAAACTGCGAGGCCACGCTGCTGTATTTGATATCGCCAATCGAATGGCCGGTGATCT
The DNA here is from genome assembly GCF_056406535.1 of Roseateles sp. P1_C1_2. NCBI lineage: Bacteria > Pseudomonadati > Pseudomonadota > Betaproteobacteria > Burkholderiales > Sphaerotilaceae > Roseateles > Roseateles sp. P1_C1_2. The sequence continues at coordinate 47,892 of NZ_JBFUAB010000017.1, read as the reverse complement.
CGACGCAGTTGGGCCAAACACATCTCGGCAGCGTGTAAGTTCCTAGGAGGTCTTCTCTGGTGGCAGCTGCGTTGATCGAAGCGGTGGCAAATCCAACCGCCAGTACAAACCGCGCGACTGGGCGCAAGTCAACATGCCGGCATTTGAAAACGACTTCGGCTTTCATAGAATTACCTCCCGAAATTGGAATTGCTCAAATTGAGATGAACAGCTGCATAGGCTTGATGCGGAAATGCCGTAACAATACTTGTTGATGCGCTTAGGCTCGGTTCACAAGCCTTGCGGGGACGGCGAAATGTTGGTCATCATGCTCAGGTGCTGCGTTTTACCAAAAGCGAATCGCCATTCCCACCCAGCAAACTTGCTAGGTCGGGTTTCTGCTAGCCGAGCCAATATGCGTCGCCCAGGTGCAATCTGCGCGTCGCGCGGGGCGACGCGTCATAAATCACCCTTCATATTGCCAACGACGCCCTCAATATGCTTATGTCCTGATGCAGAGCCTACGAAGCGCGAGGGCGCGGCATGCGCGATCCACCTCACAAGGCATTGGTATAGACGGACAGTAGCCTGCGTGCATCGAGTTGCATCAATAATGCTGAGCGTCTTCGGACGGCTGGGCGCGCGAGACCGTGTTAGCGTTGGTTTGTCCGACACCTGCGCGTCGCGCCGCGGCTGAGCCACGAAGTGCAAACACGGGCCGGTGTGAATTCCACTGCCGCGCCGCCACATCTCCCCACAAGCACCAAGGCCTCGCGGCCCGCACGACAATCCCGCACACCATGAAGCTCAACCACACGATCCAAGCCCGCCTCAACACCTGAGCGCCCTTCGACCGTGTTCGGAAGGCGCCGCGCCTTCCGGTTCAAGCAAACCCCGGCAGGCAGTCCCTCCCGGGGTTTCGTTTTTTCCAGAGTTCAAATCATGCGCATGCGCACCTTCGACAAGCTGATCGCCACGATTCCCGAGCGCCGGAGCGCGGCCGAGTCCTGCTCGTCGCTCGTGCGCTTCGGCGTCCTGCCTCTGCGCTAGCCCCGTGGTTCCCCCATCGGGCTGGCAAACCCACCCGAATCAGGAACCACCATGAACTCGAACAATTTCCGCAAGCTGCGCAACATCGGCGTCATCGCCCACGTCGACGCCGGCAAGACCACGACCACCGAACGCATCCTGTTCTACACGGGCGAAAACCATCGCATCGGCGACGTCAACGACGGCAACACCGCGATGGACTTCGACCCCCAGGAACGCGCACGCGGCATCACCATCCACAGCGCGGCCACGACCGTGCACTGGCAGGGCACGCAGATCAACCTGATCGACACGCCCGGGCACATCGACTTCAACATCGAGGTCAAGCGCTCGCTGCGCGTGCTCGACGGTGCCGTCGTCGTCTTCGACGGCGTGGCCGGCGTCGAACCGCAGACCGAGACCAACTGGCGCCTCGCGGACGAGTACCGCGTGCCCCGCATCGCCTTCGTCAACAAGCTGGACCGCACCGGTGCGGATTTCTCTCGCGTCGTCGCCATGATGCGAGAGCGCCTCGGTGCGCGCGTGCTGCCGCTGCAGCTGCCCATTGGCGCCGAAGCCGAGTTCCGTGGCGTGGTGGACCTGCTCGACATGCAAGCCCTGGTCTGGGACCGCGACGATGCGTCGGCGCCGCCGCGCGTGACCGAGATTCCCCCTGAGCTGCTCGCTGCCGCCCAGGCCGCTCGTGCACGCCTGGTCGAAGCCGTCGTCGAACGCGACGATGCGCTGCTGGACGCCTGGCTGCGCGGCGAGAGCCCGTCCGTCGACGCCCTGCGTGCCGGCCTGCGTGCCGCGACCAGCGCCAACGAACTCGTGCCCGTGCTGGCCGGCTCGGCCTTCCGCAACCGCGGCGTCGAGCCGTTGTTGGATGCCGTCGTCTCGTATCTGCCGCGCCCCGGTGAAGCCCCCGGCGCGGCGGACACGGGCGGCCCGCTGTCGGCCCTCGCCTTCAAGCTGACCGCCGACGACCACGGCGCGATGGTGTTCGTGCGCGTCTACAGCGGCTCGCTCAAGCGTGGCGACACGGTCTTCAACGCCAGCACCGGCAAGGCCGAACGCGTGTCACGCCTGTACGAGATCCACGCGGACCGCCGCGTCGAACGCGACGAGCTCGTCGCGGGCGACATCGCGGGCGTCGTCGGCCTGAGGGACGTGCTGACCGGCCACACGCTGGCGTCGGCCAAGGACGCGCCGGTGCTGGAAAGCATCGCCGTGCCCGAAGCCGTCATCGACGTCGCCATCGAAGCGCGCAGCCAGGAAGGCACTGCAGCCCTCGCCAAGGGCCTGGGCGTGCTCGTCCGCGGGGACCCGTCCTTGCGCCTGCGCCAGGACGCCGACTCGGGCCAGACGCTGCTGTCCGGCATGGGCGAGCTGCAGCTGGAAGTGGCGGTGGAGAAGCTACGCTCGCGCTTCGGCGTGGAGGTGCAGGTGGGCCAGCCCCAGGTCGCCTACCGCGAGACCATCGCGGCAGCGGCCGAGGTGCACCATCTGCACCGCAAGCAAAGCGGCGGCCCCGGCCAGTTCGCTGAGCTGACGCTGCGTGTGGCGCCCTTGCCGCGCGGCACGGGCATCCGCTTCGAGAACACGGTGGTGGGCGGCGCGATCCCGCGCGAGTTCATCCCGGCGGTCGAGGCGGGCATCCGTCGTGCGGCCACGGCCGGCCCGTTCGCGGGCCATCCGCTGGTGGACTTCGAAGCCACGCTGGTCGACGGCAGCTTCCACGTGCGCGATTCGTCGGCGCTGGCCTTCGAGCTGGCAGCGGCGACGGCGCTGCGCGAAGCGGTGATGAAGGCGGCGCCCGTGGTGCTGGAGCCGCTGATGGCCGTCGAGGTCATCACGCCGGCCGACTACCTGGGCGACGTCATCGGCGACCTGCTGCGCCGGCGTGGCCATGTGCAGGGACAGGACGCGCGCGGCAACGCGGTGGTCGTGACGGCGCATGTGCCGCTGGAGCGGATGTTTGGCTATATCGGGCATCTGCGGGCGATCAGTTCCGGTCGCGCGCACTTCACGATGCAGTTGAGCCACTACGCCGAAGTGCCGGCTCGCGCTGCAATGGCAGCTTGAGCCAAGAGGGAGGTTGCCCAGTTCCGGGCAACCTCCCTCTCTTTTGCGCGCCTGCTCAGGCGCGCTTTTCGCGCGCGCGCTGGCTGCCCGCCTTGCCGATGGCCTTCCACTTGTTGCGCTGCTCGATGCGCTCCAGCGGGCTCAACTCGCCGCGCTCGGCGTCGCGCAACAGCTTCTTGTAGTTGTCGAGTCGGTCCGCATCGACGTGGCTGCGCACGACGCATCCAGGCTCGCTCTCGTGACGGCAATCGCGGAAGCGGCATTGCTGGGCGAGCGCCTGCACGTCATCGAAGGTCGCGGCCAGCGTCCCGGCATCCGCATCGGGCCGGAAGGTGCGCAGGCCGGGTGTGTCGATGATGCAGCCGCCATGCGGGCAGCAATGCATGGAGCGCGCCGTCGTCGTGTGGCGGCCGCGGCCATCGCTGCTGCGTACCGAGCCCGTCAACTGCCCCGCACCGGCCAAGGTGTTGATGAGCGTCGACTTGCCGGCGCCCGAAGAACCGAGCAGCACCAGCGTCTGGCCCGCATGCAGCCAGGGGCCGATGTCGGTGCAGGCCTGGCGGGACAGCGCGTTGACCGGCAGCACGGGCACCGTTGCGGGCAGGCGGGCATACATCTCGGCGATGCGCTCCTTCGCGTTCGGCGCGATGTCGAGCTTGGTCAGCACGACCACCGGCGCCACCTCGCAGGCCCGCACCATCGCGATATAGCGCTCCATGCGGCGCGCGTTGAAGTCCGCGTCCATCCCCATCACCAACAGTGCCGCATCCACGTTGCTCGCGAGCGGCTGGCGACGTCCGTCATTGGCGCGGCGGGCGATCTGGGTGATGGGCTCGACCCGGTCGACGATCCAGGCTTGGTCGTGTGTGTCGAGTTGCAGGCTGACCCAGTCGCCGACGGTCAGTTGCTGGCCTTGGGCCTGCAGCAGCTGCACCAGCCTCGGCCGCACACGCGCCAGCTGCTCGGCGCGGCCGTCATGCAGCGTGAAGCAGTCGCGCTGCGCCTCGGTCACGCGCGCCAGCCGCGTGCCCGGTTCAGATCCGGCGAGTTGCAGTGCGCGGCTGGCGACGGCGTGCGTAAGCCCGAGAGCGCGCAGCGTCTCAAATTCGATTTCGATCATGGGAATCCATTGAAACTTGGCTTCGTCCGCGCGTACGCGGACCCATCCCTCGCGCGGTGACGCGCGAGGGTCTAGCAGGGGGGAAAGCCGGCCGCGGCTGACGCGGCGATCAATGGACCCGCGGGGAACGCAGGGTCTAGCGCAAGTTCAGTGGTGCTTGGCGCTCAGGCAGCCGACACGAAGGGGGCGACACGATCTGCTTGTTCCATGGCCATCTCCTTTGGGGCTGTGTTGATGAGGCGCGAAGTCTGCCAGCGGCCTGCCATGCGCGTCAATCTGGAACTTCACGCCGATCTCCGGCGCCGTGACAAGGCCAGCAGCCCCAGCCCTGCGACCAGCAGGCCGGCCTGGGCGGGCTCCGGCACAGCGGCAGTGGCCGCCGCCACCTCCGCCGTCCAGTAGCTCGGCAGATGCAGATAGGGATTGCCGCTCGCCATCGTGCCGTCGGTGACGTAGATGGCGCCCAGACCGTACTGCCTGGCCAGACCCATCACCTGCTGCATCTGCGCCACGGTGCCCACGCTGTGGACGATGGCGCCGGTCGACGCCGCATTCGTCAGCCCGCTCAGGAAGGAGCCGTTGATGAAGTCGTTGTACGAGCCCTCGAAGCTCATCAGCGTGTTCGCCAGCGGCAGATACCCTGCGGTGGGCGTCACGCCCGGGTTGCCGACGATCTCCCAGCCCGGATGTGCGGCCTTCAGACCATTGCTGACCGCCTGATAGAAGGGCAGCGCCCCCGGCTGCGTGGCCATCTCGTCGAGGAAGACGCCGTCCACGCCGTACCAGTTCGCGTACTTCTGCGCGTCCGCCAGCACCTCGGTTGTCGAGCGCGTCGGCGGCACTTCGGGCGTGCAATGGTTGACGCCATAGCAGGTGTAGACATAGCCGATCACCTTGCCGCCAGCCGCGCGGAACTCGTTGACCGAGGACACATAGTCGCTGTTGGAGGCCAGGCCCGGTCCATTGCCCGGGTTCATGATGGCCGTGACCTGGGCGCCCTGTTGGGACGCCCAGGTGAGCTGATGCCACTCGTTCTGCGACGGCATCCAGGACGGGTAGAAATAGGCCGGCACGACGATCTCGATGGCCGACGCGAAGGGCGCGGCTGTCGCGAGGGCCAGCGTGGCCAGCAGGGTCTTCAAGTGCTTCATGTTCGTTCCTCGCCTCAGCAGCTGCCGCCGGTCTTCAGGCTCTTCAGGCACCAGCGCTCGGAGCCGCTGAGCGTCTCGTTGCCCCAGTAGGTCGGCGTGTAGTTCCAGATCGGGCCACCCCAGGGCAGGCTGGGGTTGTAGGTCATGCTGGTCGCGTAGACGTAGTTGGCCGCGCTGCCCTTGAGCGTCAAGCGCATCTCGGCCTGGGTGGCCGAGTGCACCAGCAGCCAGGTCTTCACGCCGAGGGACGCGGCCAAGCTCTGCACGCCGCCGTTGAGCCAGCTCGCCGCCGCCACATAGTCGCTGTACTTGGCCTCGTAGATGACGAGGTGCTCGCCATAGCTGGCCGCATTGACGAAGCAGCTGCTGGCGCCCGGCCAGCCGGCGTTCCACACCACCGTGCCGCCGGTGCCGGTGGCCGCCATCTTGGCGCGCACGGCGCTGAATTTGGACGGCGTGCCGCTGCACTTCTGCGCGTCGGTCAGCGCCGCGTCGTCGAAGGCGGCCTCGTCGAAGAAGAAGCCATCCACGCCGCCCAGCGTCGTCTTGTAGGCGGTCAGGTTGGCGTTGATGGCGTTGTAGCGCGCCAGCTCGTCGGCGGTGTTGTAGTTGTAGCCGGTGGCGACATAGCCCAGCACCTTGCCGCCCTGGGCACGGATGCTGGCGATGACGGCTTTCCAGTTGGTGATCTGGCTGGCGCTCAGGCCGGTGGCGCCACTGTTGGGGTTGATGACGACCTGGGTCCCGCTCGGGATCTGGCCGCCATAGGTGCTGGGCGTCTCGCCCCAGTAGGCCACCATGCCGAAGCCGGTCGGAGCGGCGCAGGCCAGCGTGGCGCCGAGGGTCAGCAGGCTCGCGGCGGCGAGCTTGAATGGGAAATTGGACATTCGTTTCTCCTGGAGAAGGTTGTTCAACGGACGGTCAGCGTCGTGCCCGCACGGAAGGCGCCCAGCGCCGCGTCCCAGGCCTGGGCCTTGGCGGTGTTGTCCGCATTGGCGGGGCGCACGCTGTAGCGCACGTCGGCACTCAGCGATGCGGCGCCGTCGGGCAGGGCGAGCAGCACGTCATAGGCGCCCGTGGGCGTTCCCGCCGGCACGGTGAAGCCCGCCGACACGGTGCTGGTGCTGTTGGGCAGCCAGCCTCTCGGGTCGACGGCCGTCAGCGCGATGCGCACGACGGCGTTCGTCGTCTTGTGCTTGAGCAGCAGCTGCAGCGCGCGCGGGTTGAAGGCGCGCGCCCAACCGCTGTTCTTCACGGTGAGGAGAAGGTCGCCCGACTGCCCGGCCGTCACAGCCGCGCTGTGCCTCAAGGTGCTCAGCTCGAAGCGGTAGCCCATGCTGCGCTTGACCTCGGCCATGCAGCCTTGCTGCTCCCAACGGACATGGAAGATGTCGCGGTAGTAGTCGTTGTTCAGATAGGTCAGGCCGAACTGCTTGCCCTCGGCCAGGATGTCCGTGCAGCTGGTGCGCGGCACCGCGCCCTCCTCGTCGGCCGGGTTGCAGGTCTCTGCGCCGAACGGCGCCACGCGTGACAGCGAGGCGGTGTAGTTGCGCTCGGTCTGGCGCGTCGCGGCGTCCTCGCTGTAGGTGCCGACGTCCGTCGCCGAGGCCATGAAGCAGTCGTTGTGCACGCCGATGCGCGAGGCCGCCGACCCGTCGCGCCAGCTCGGCACCTGAGGCGCCCACTGCATCAGATAGGGCGGATAGCGCAGCTGCAGGAAGCGGTCGGTCGGCAGCGCGTTCAGCAGCGCGTCGCGGATCTGCGTGCGCGGGCTGACCGCGGTGAGGTTGTTGGACGAGGTGTGCCATTCACCCCAGGCGCCGATGAAGCCGGCCTGCAGATAGGCGATGACGTCGGCATTGGCCGTCAGCACCGGCTTGAGCTGGTCGATGTGGCCGAGCACACGGGTCAGCGGTGCGTCCTTGACGTTCAGGTACTCGGTCTCATTGGCCGGGTAGTTGTAGAGGAAGCGCGGCACCAGCTTCAGGCCTGCACGGCGCGCGATCGCGAATCCGTTGGTGAGCTGCGTCAGCAGGCTGGCCGGCAACGCGGCGTTGGCATAAGCGTCCAGGCGCACGGGCGCGTAGACGACGCGATAGCCGGCCTGGAACTGAGCATCGGCATCGGCCTGCGTCCACAGCAGCAGGTTGTCGGCCGCCCAGGTGTACATGCCGCGCTCGGGGTTGGCGATCTCGGCGGTGCTGACGGTGAAACTGGTCTCGACAGGTGCGGGGGCAGGCGTGGGAGCCGGCGTCGGCGCGGGAGTCGGTGCAGGGGTGGGTGCCGGCGTCGGCGCGGGCGTGGGCGCCGGTGTGGGAGCAGGCGTCGGGGCGGGCGTGGGCGCTGGGGTAGGCGCGGGCGTCGGGGCGTTCAGGCGCCAGGCCTGGTTGGCATTGCCGGTGTTGCAGGTCGCGACCGAAAAGCCCACCTGGGCCAACTGGGTCGGCGCGGTCAGGCAGAGGTTGTTGGCCGCCAGCTTGAGCTGGGACGTCGAACCGCCCGCCAGCGCCACCACCGAGAAGCGCTGGCCCGTCTGGCTGGGCTGGCAGGTGTTCAGCTCCACAAAGGACCCGGAGCTGGTGCCGGTGGCGGAGACGCACAGATTGGCTTGCGCGTTCTTGAGGGTGTAGATGGTGCTGCCGGTGCTGACCGGCGTGAGGCTGAAGTCCTGAGCCGCGCTGGTGTTGCAGGTCGCCAGGCGGATATCCCAGGTGTCGACCTTGGTTTCCAGGCAGGCGCCGAGAGGGTTGGACACCAGGGACGCCGCGGTCGCGGCGACGGGCCAGGCGGCGATCAGGGCGAGCGGGAAGGCGAACTTCAGCCCGGCACGAGAGCGGGGCAAGGGACAGGGACGCATGGAGTGCATCGGGTTCTCCTCATGAACGACGGGGCGCTGAACGGGAGGGGCCAGGCCGCGTCAGCGCGAACGCGGCCGGGGCACCGGCGCGACCGGTGCCATTGGCGATGAGAGAGAAGAGCGTGGCGGGCGGCTACTCGATGCGAGCCTCGCCCCAGGTCACGATGAGGGGGCCGGTGGTGTCGGCCCCGTGCTGGCGCGCGATCAGCTCGATCAGCTTCACGCCGCGCAGGTCGGCGCTGAGTTCGCGCGCCGGTTGGTTGAACTTGAGGGGTGCGGTGCTTGCGAGGCGGCGGCCATCGCCCCAGACCTCGAAGCTGACGGCGGCGGCCTTGCCGCGTGTGGAGTCGTCCACGCCGACGCGCGCAACGAAGCGCTGGGAGCCGGTGGGCACCTGGACTTGCAGCCGTGAATCGGCCATTGCGCCGACGCCATGACGGAAGGCCTGGCGCTGCACGCTCAGGGCCTGGTCATAGGGCGTCGAGTCGGCGCGCGGGCCGCCCCAGCCGGCATAGGCGGGTCGCGTGCCGCCGTTGTCGGTGGTGGACCACGACGCCAGCGCGCGATAGCCGATGGGGTCCTGCTCCAGCGCACGGATGCCGTCGCGCGCGACATAGACGTTGCCTGGGCGCTCGGAGACGTAGTAACCGCGTGGCAGCAGATGCTTGCCGGTGGCAGTGAACAGCAGCGCCTCGCGCGGCTTCAGTTCGAACTCGCGCTGGCCGGTGAACGTGCCGGCGTCGGCGCGCGCCCAGGCGTCTCGCAGCGCGATGGGCGCCGTCGCATCCATCTTCAGATGCTCGGCCGTCAGTGTGAACTTGGCGGGCGCGCCGGTGCGGTTGAACAGCAGCACCGCCTTGCCACCATTGGCCAAGGTTTTCACGAGGATCTGCCGGTCGCTGTCTGCGTAGGCGAGCACGCCCTGGTGGCCGGCCGCGTCCTGGTTGATGGCCACCACCTCGGGCGCCTTCAGGATGTCGATGACGGCGGGCGAGGCCTTCGACAGGTCGGTGCCGATCATCAGCGGCGCCGCCGCGATGGCCCACAGGCCCATGTGGGTGCGGGCTTCGTTCAGGTGGTTGCCGTCGAACTCGCCATTGCCGATCTCCAGCATGTCGGGATCGTTCCAGCGGCCTGGGCCGGCATAGAACTCGCGCGTGGCCACGGTGTCGAAGTTGTGCACCATCTGCGAAAAGCTGTTGGCGATGTCGCGGCTGGTGCGCCACATGGTGCCGGTGTCCTGCCCCCAGGAGCGGACATTGACCGTACCCCACAGGCAGACCGACAGCACATAGTCGCCGCGCGGCCTCACCTCGTGCAGCGCCTGCTTCAGGCCGGTGTAGAGCTTCTTCGTGCCCTCGACATCGGATTGGTTGATATTGCCTTCGACGATGGTCGGCTTGTACTCGCGGTACTGGCCCGAGGCCACGTGCGGCCGGTCGCGGCCATAGGACGACAGCCCGCAGCCATCCACCTTCAGGTAGTCGAAATTCCACTCGCCGAAGAACAGCGCCACATCCTGGCGCACGAAGCCCATCAGTCCCACCTCGCGCTCGGCGTGCGTGCCCTCGGGCAGGTTGGGACTGTCGGCGTCGTAGGCCTGCGAGCAGGCGTTGCGGCCGATGTCGGTGTACAGGCCCGCCTTCAGGCCCATGGCGTGGATCTTGTCGGTGAAGGGCCGCAGCGATGAGTCCTTGCCCGTGGCCGCGCTCGGGAACAGGCCCGTGCGCACCTGCAGCCGACCGTCACTCGTGCGGCGCTTCAGCCACCAGCCATCATCGATATTGATGCTGCGGTAGCCCGCGCTGGCCAGGCCCGAGTCGACGATGACCTGGGCCGAGCCCAGCACCTTCTGCTCGGTGATGTCGACGCGGAAGGCGTTCCAGCTCGACCAGCCCATGGGCGGCGTGGGCGCGCTGCCGACCGGCTGGTGCTGCCAGCGGCCGGTGGCGGCCAGCGGCTGCTGGGCTTGCGCGGAGAACGCGACGAGCAGGGAGAGGGCGATCAGCTTCATGCGGCGGGCAGCAGGCGGCCGAACGCGGCCGGGACATGAAAGTCGGGCGTGGCGGTCCGGGTCGGACTCCACGCGGAATAGACACGGCCGGCACCCTGGCCTTCGACGCGGAACAGGTTCAGGCGCCAGCCGTCCTCCGCCCCACGCATCGGCACAGCGAGTTCCGCCGTCCAGACCTTGCCCTCGGTATCGATGTGCGCCCTGGCGCGGCTCTCGCCGACGATGCGCTTCTTGCCCGAGGCCTCGACGGCGATCTCCAGCAGCAAGCCGTTGGGCGACACCTCCACCTCGCGGTAGCTCTTCAGCCCTGCGCGGTCCGGCGCCTGCAGGAAGACCTCGACGACATCGCGCTCCCAAAGCGGCCAGATGTCGGTGGCCGAGCCGGCGCGCTCGAAGGTGCTCAGCGCCTCGAACTTGCAGATGAAGCGCAGATAGAGCTGGCTCGCACCGCGCAGCAGCTGCACACGGGTGGACTGCGGGCCGGTGAGCGCCTGGCCTTGCCAATCGTGGCGGAAGAAGGTGGTGGGCGCTTCGGCCCACTGCGACGCGAGCGGGAAGCCGTCGGTGCCGACCTGGGCAACCTTGCCGGCGAAGGCGACGGACAGCGTGTCGGGTACGTCGGGGCGCGCTTCGATGAGCAGGCTGTGCGTGAAGCGAACCGGCAGCGTCGGCTTGTCGGCGCTGACCTTGCCGATCTCCTTGCCCGTCAATGCATCGCGCAAGGTCCAGCTTCCTGCGCTCAAGCCACGCAACGTGACGGGGCCTTCCCAGCGCTCCGCGTAAAACGCGTAGTGCAGCGCCCCGCCCTGCTCGATGACATGGGTCTCGGGCTTGTCAAAACCCAGGTCATACAGCTCGCCGCGGTAGCGGCCCTCGGCCAGGCGCTGGCGGTTGTAGAGGTCCACCCACTGGCGCCAATGCTGCTCGCGCTCGGGCGTCAGCAGGAAAGAGTCCTTGGGCTTGGGATCCACCGGCCAGGTGAACTTGCTGGCCACGACGGCGCCGATGCCGACGCTGGACGCGAAGTCCTGGCCGCCGCTGCTCAGCTCCACGTGGTCACCCGCGTAGGCGGCCCAGGGCCCCATCAGCGCCTTCAGCGTCTTGCCCTTGTGGCGTACCTGCCAGCTGGATAGCGGATCGGACGCCGGCGCCTGGTCCATGAATGGCATGTTGTGGAAGGCATAGCCCGTGCCGCAGGGGCAGACCTCGACGACCGCCTCCGGGTTGGCCGCGTGGGCCGAAGCGTGCATGACCTTGTAGAAGTCGGCGAGCTTCTCGACCGCGTCTTCCGGCCGCGCATGCTTGTGTGCCGGGTTGAAGCAGGGCGCCACGCCGTTGAGGTGCTGGCCGTCGACCTTGAGGCCGTCGAAGCCCCAGTCGCCGATGATCTTCTTCACCGTGGCAGCCAGGCGGGCCTGCGTCTTCTCGTAGGCTGGGCAGAGGTAGAAGCTGTTCCACCACGTCACGTTCTGCACCGCGCCGTCCTTGTCCAGCAGCAGCAGATCGGTGTGGTCGTGCAGCTCGTCGCTGCCGGGCGCGACGGCCAGCGGTGCGATCCACAGCCGCGCCTTCATGCCGCGGGCATGGATGTCGGCGACAAGCGCCTTCATGTCGGCCTCGCCCTTGGGGAACTTGGCCAGGTCGGGCGTCCAGTCGCCGGTCTTGACCTGCCAGCCGTCGTCCAGCACGGCCCACTTGAAGCCGAGCGCCTGCACCTTGGGCAGGGTGGCGCGCACATAGTCCAGCGAGAAGTCGCGTTCATAGCCCCAGGCGCACCATTGCGCCTCGTAGGCGCTCTGCGGCGGCTGGGGTGCCGCCAGGCCCTGCGCGGCCATCAGGCGGCGGTAGCGGTCCAGCGGCACGAAGAAGTCGCCGCGATGCACGGCGATGAAGCTGGGCGGCGTGGTGAGCACCTGGCCCGGCTCCAGGATCCGCGGCGCATCGCCGCGCAGCGAGATCTCGACGGCATCACCCACTGCCTTCACGGGCAGCGCGACCAGCTGCGGTTGAAGGGCCAGGTGGCCGACGGCCAGGCCGACATCCTTTCGCCAGACATCGACGACCGGCGTGCCGCCGCCGTAGTCCGACGCATTCATGCCCATGAAATTGCGCTGCTCGAAGCCTCGCTTCACAGGCTGCACCCAGTCGCGCCGGTCGGCGTGGCTGGCGCCGGAATACGTCCACGAACCGCCCGCATGGCGGGGCGCGGCGGCCAGGCGGTGAGCGGCGTTGACCCAGGCGTCGATGGTCAGCGGCTTGTCGCTGGTGTTGACGTAGGCCACGTTCAGCAGCGCAACGCCGGGGTGTTCGTCCAACAGCGTGACGGTGGCGCGCTTCTCGATGCCGTCAACCGAACGACCGACGAGACGCAGCGTCTGGCCAGCGCCGAACGGCGTGGCGGCCTTGCCGGGCTCAGCCTGCTGCAGCGTGAACCGGCTCAGCGTCTTGCCTTTCACGACCAGATGCTCGCTGGCATCAAAGCCCGTCAACTCGACCGGCTGCTTGCCAGCCAAGCTGACGACGCGGCAGCGCATCTGGTCGTCGAACTGCAGCGACAGCGCGCCGTCCTGCACGCGCACATGGCCCTTGCCCTCAGCGCGGGCAAGCGGCAACTGCGCGGCCAGCGGTGCGGCGCCCAGCCACTGCAGGAAGGCCCGGCGTGCCGTCATCGCTTGCCGCCCCAGGCGCCGGGGAAGGTCCGCTCGGCGTTCAGGTGGTAGAGCTTGTCGACCACCGCACGCGGAAGCGCAAGCCCCTTCACCGGCTTGTCGAGGTCGGCCACCTTGAAGCTGTTCGCCGTGTTGAAGTAGCGCCAGTGCATGCGCCACACACCCTCGGCTTCCTTGGCCAGCGCGGCGCCGTCCTGGTCGGGCGCCTGCGACATGTCGCTGCCGTAGAGGATGCGGTCCTGGTATTTGATGAAGAAGCGGCGCACGCGCTCGCGGTCCTTCTGGCTCTGGTACTGCAGCTGGCCGATGCGCGCGGCCACGTCGACCTTGGCGTTGGGGAAACGGTCCAGGAAGGCGGCCAACTCGTCCACGCTACGCTCCAGCGACGCGAGGTGCACGCCGATGAAGTTCAGCCCTGGATGGGCGGCCACCATGCGGTCGCGCGCCGCCATCTGCGCTTCCCAGCTGGGCATCTCGGGGTGCAGGGCCATGTGGTACTGGGGGTGGGCCTTGAAGTATTCGCGGTCATTGTTGACCGTCATCTGCTCCAGTGGCAGCCAGCAGTTGTGGGGCTCGCCCTGGTGGCCGAGCAGCGGGATGCCTTGTTTGGCGAAGTCGTCGAACAGCGGCGCGAAGCGAGCGTCGTCGATCATGACGAGCTTGTCGTCGGCGCCCTTGAGGCTCATGCCGATGTTCTTCCAAACCTTCACGCCGACGGCGCCGGCCTTCATGGCAGCCGCAATGCGCTGGCGTGTGGCGGGCAGCCACGCAGCCTGGCCAGAGCCGTCCACCGAGAAGCTGGCCGCCCAGGCCACGTCCTGGGGGAACTGCTTCTGCAGCTCGATGGCAACGCGCTGCTGGTCGTCCAGCGGCGGGAAGTCCGGGTAGTCGACGTTGATCGTCAACACCTTGAAGTTCTGCCGCTTCGCCGCCGCCATGAAGACCGGCGCGGGGTTGTGCAGATGCAGGTGGACGTCGATCTTCGAAACCCGGCCGTAGTCGGCCATCGTGTAGCTCGGCGCGTCCGCTGCGCTGGCGGAGAAAAAGGCCGCCCCGGCAAGCAGGGCGGCAACACGGAGGAGAACTCTCATCAGAACTTGATAGACGCGCCGACGGTGAACGAGCGGCCATAACGGTAGTAGCCCTGGGGCAGCTTCACGCTGTCGTTGCCCAGCGTGTACTCCTGCGTCGCATCGGTCAGGTTGTTGCCTTCCAGGCTGATGCGCAGCCACTTGTTGACCTCGTAGGCGATCTGGGCCGTCGCCCAGGTCACGGCCTTGGCGCGCTCGTTGAAACCGGCACCCAACACATTGGTGGCGGTGACGAAGGCGTCGGTGTGGTCGGCCGTGGCGCTCATGCTCCAGGGGCCCCTCTCGTACAGCACACCGAACGACGACGTGGCCGGTGCGATGCCTTCCAGCGCACGCTCCTCGCCGCCCACCCAGCTGCGCGACTTGTTGCGGGTGTACTGCGCCCGCACGCCGAAGCCGTTGTCGAACAGATGCTGCAGGCCGATCTCGAAGCCACGCGCCAGGGCCTTGTCGCCGTTGATGGGCTTGCTGATGTTGAACAGCCGCCCGCCCGGCGCGCCGATGTCCTGGCCCGTCAGCCAGATGCTGGTGATCTGGTTCTTGATGTTCTTCTGGTAGACGGCGAAGGTCAGCGCCGAGTCCTTGGCGTAGTACCACTCCAGCGACGCATCGACCTGGCGGGCGCTGTAGGGCTTGAGCTCGGCATTGCCGCCGAAGACCTGCGTGAAGTCGCCCCAGGAGATGCTGGCTGTCGTGCTCGTGGGCGCCAGCTTGTCCACCGACGGACGCGCCATGGTCTTGGCTGCACCCAGGCGCAGCTGCAGGGCGTCCGTAAACAGCCAGGTGAAGTTGACCGACGGCAGCGCGAAGCTGTAGCTGGTCTCCTGCTGCACGACGGACGGCGCCGCGTAGATGGCCGTGTAGTTGAACGCGCCGTTCTCGATGATGTTGGTGATCTTGGCGTCCCAGGCCTGAGCGGTCGTCTTGGTCTTCACGAAGCGCACGCCGGCATCCGCGTTCCAGCCGTCGCCCGACAGATCGGCCTGCACGAAGGCGGTGGTCGTCTTCTCCGTCACGCGGTAGCTTTCCAGCGGGTTCCACGCCGGCGCGGAGGCCGCCGAGCTGTAGACGCCGCCACCCGGGCGGGGCTTGCCGTCGTAGGCCTTCAGCGCCTCGGCGTAGTTGTTGACATCGAAGCCCAGGAAGCTGCGCGGGAAGTTGCCGCTGACGCCGTCCAGGAAGCCATTGGGGCTCAGCGACTGGTTGATGACGTTGCCGCCCAGCGCGCCGACGTTGATGGCACTGGCACCCGAGTAATGGCCGTCGCCCGCATTGAAGGCGTTGTTGATCAGGTCGCGCGACTTCTTGCGGTTGGTCTGGCTGAGGCCGAACTTCAACTGATCGATGTAGAAGCGGTCCAGCTTCCACTCCAGGTTGCCACTCGCGCCATCGATCTTGTCGTCGATGTTGTCGCCGGCCCGGCTGTAGTAGTGGGTGTTGAAGTCGCTGGCCTTGAACAGGCCTTGCGCCAGGCCGGTCTGCAGGTCGCGGCCGTCGGCGAAGGTGGTCTTCACATCGGGCACGGCTGAGCCGGTCAACTGGATGCGCGTGACGTTGGGCTGGTTCATGCGCAACACGACATAACTGTCGTTGCCGCCGGAGTGGCGCCTGGAGGTGGACTCGTAGATGTCACCGGTCGCCTTCAGCGTCGGCGAGATCTTCCATTCCGCATTGGCGCCGTACAGCGCGGTGTCCACCACGCGGTACTCGGTCTTGTTCAGCAGCTCCGGGTTGAGCGCCATCTCCGGGTTGGGATTGGCCAGCGTGAAGTCGGTCACCACGCCGTTGCTGATCTTCATGTTGGACCAGCGGCCCGGCGCGTACAGCGGATAGAACGACAGCTGATAGCCGACCTGCGGCGAGTCCAGCCGCGTCTTGAAGCCGTCGACGACGACCTTCACGTCGCTGCTGGGCCGCCATTCCACCTTGCCCGACAGCGCCAGGCGCTCCTTCTTCTCCATGATGGTGCCGAAGCGGAACTGGCCCGGGGCGATCAGCCCTTCCTCGTCCAGGTCCAGCTGGCCATTGCCATTGGGGTCGATGTTGCCGCCCCAGGTGTTGCCCCAGGGCCAGAACAGCTCCGGCTTGTTCGGCGCCGGGTTGCGGCTCCAGCCGCCGTCATTGCCGGCCGTGTCGGTGCGCACGTCGCGCTTCGCATACACCACGCCCAGCAGCACGCCCACCTGGTCGCCGAAGGTGTTGCTGTAGGTGCCCGACACCTTGGTGCCATTGAGGCTGCTCATCTGGTTGCGGTCGGCCTCCACGCGCAGCAGGCCGCGCTGGCCCTTCTGGTCGAAGGGGCTGGCAGAGCGCAGGTTCACCAGGCCGCCGATGGCGCCTTCGATGAGGGAGGCCTGGGTGGACTTGACGACGTCGGCGCCGCTGATGACATCGGCCGGCAGCACGTCGTAGGCGAAGTAGCGACCAGCGCTGTCGGTGCCCAGCAGGCGGCCGTTGAAGGTGGTGATCGTGTACTCCGGGCCGAGGCCGCGGATGCTGACCTTCTGGCCTTCGCCGCCGGCCGTGCGCGAGATGGACACGCCGGTGATGTGGCTCAGCGAGTCGGCCACGTTGTTGTCGGGGAAGCGGCCCAGCTCGGTCGCGCTGATGCTGTCCTGCACGCCGGCGGCATTGCGCTTCAGCGCGAGGGACTTCTGCAGGCTGGCGCGGGTACCGGTCACTTCCACGCGGTCCAGCGTGTTGTCGGCATCGGTCTTCGCGGTCTCCTGGGCGAAGGCCGGGGCGCTGAATGCCGCCAGGGCCAGCAGGCCGGCCGCGGTCAGCGGATGCAGGGCAAAGCGGGGTTGCAGGCGAGGACTCATCGAACGGTTCCTTTTATGTGTCGTGGCTGCCGTCAGGGCAGCGAGAAGCAATCTGCGGATGGGTGCCGGGGCAGCTTCCCCCGGTGCGTTGTGCCGGCCCCGGAAGGTGCCCCGAACCGGCTTGACGCAAGTCTACGAATTCTTTCGTTTGATTTCGTATAGAGTTTTCACTGATGCCGAATGCTTTCGATGAATCATGCCACGAAAGCCTTCCGCGGAGCTGACATAGAGGGAACACCCAGAGCTATACGGCGTTTCATCCCTCACCCGCGGGATTTGATATACGAAAGTGTTTCCGCCGTTGTGTTTTCGTTTTTGTTCGTTTATGCTTTCGCTCGAAAGTCGCAAACGCGCTACCGGACCCCACGAAAGACTTCCCATGCAGAGCAACTGGCTCATCTACACGCTGATCACGACCCTGCTCTGGGGCGTGTGGGGCGCCTTCACCGGCCTGCCCTCCGAGCACGGCTTTCCAGACACGCTGATTTACGTCGTCTGGGCGCTGACGATGGTGGTGCCCGCCGTCATCGTGCTGGCCCGCGCCGGCTGGCGCATCGACCGTGACCGCCGCTCCGTCGTGCTCGGCCTGGCCGTGGGCCTGCTGGGCGCCGGCGGCCAGATGCTGCTGTTCCGCGCCGTGCAGTCCGGCCCGGCCTATCTGATCTTCCCCATCGTGTCGCTGTCGCCGGCGCTGACCATCGCGCTGTCCTTCGGCCTGCTGGGCGAGCGCACCGGCAAGCTGGGCATGGCAGGCATCGTGCTCGCGCTGTGCTCTCTGCCGCTGTTCGACCTGCAGCTCGGCGGGGGCGGCCAAGCGAATCAGACCGTAGGTTTGTGGTTCGTGCTGGCCCTGTTCGTGCTGGTGGCCTGGGGCCTGCAGGCCTACTTCATCAAGCTGGCCAACGCGGGCAGCAGCGCCGAAAGCATCTTCTTCTACATGGCCGTCGGCGCGGTGGCCTGCGCGCCGGTGGCGTTGGCCATGACGGACTTCTCCCAGCCCATCAACTGGGGCTGGCAAGGCCCCGGCCTCTCCGCCGTCATCCAGGTGCTGAACGCCATCGGCGCGCTGACGCTGGTCTATGCCTTCCGCTACGGCAAGGCCCTCGTCGTGTCGCCCCTCGTCAATGCCGGTGCACCGCTGCTGACGGCCGTGCTCTCCATGGCCCTCAGCGGTGCCGCGCCCAGCGGCTCCAAGCTGGCCGGCGTCGCCCTCGCCCTGCTCGCGGCCCTGCTGCTCGCGCTGCAACCCGAAACCCCGCCCTCTTCCACACCCGTTCAAGGAGACGCCGCATGAAGCTCATGCTCAACCTCGTGCGCCGCCACAAGCAAGCGGCCAACGGCAACCTCGCCGTCGGCATTCCGTCGGTCTGCTCCGCCCATCCCGTCGTCATCGCCGCCACGCTGCGCGAATGCGCCGCCCAGGGCCGGCCGGCCCTCATCGAAGCCACCTCCAACCAGGTCAACCAGGACGGCGGCTACACCGGCATGACGCCGCTGGACTTCCGCCGCTACGTGCAGGGCCTGGCCGAAGCCGAAGGCCTGGCGCCCGAACTGCTGCTGCTGGGCGGCGACCACCTCGGCCCCAACGCCTGGCGCAAGCTGCCGGCCGATGCGGCCATGGCCAAGGCCGAAGTGATGGTGGCCCAGTACGTGAGTGCGGGCTTTCGCAAGATCCACCTGGATTGCTCGATGTCCTGCGCCGGTGACCTCGTGCCCCTGCCCGAACCCGAAATCGCCGCCCGCGCCGTGCGCCTGTGCCGCGCGGCCGAGATGGCCTGGCTGCAGTCGCCCGAGCGTGGCGACCCGCCGGTCTACGTCATCGGCACCGAGGTGCCCGTGCCGGGCGGCGCACACGAAGACCTGGGCGAGCTGGAAGTGACCTCGCCCGACGCTGCCGCGTCCACGCTGGAACTGCATCGCATCGCCTTTCAGCGCGCCGGTCTGGAGGCCGCGTGGGAGCGCGTCATCGCCATGGTCGTGCAGCCCGGCGTCGAGTTCGACCACCACAAGGTCATCGACTACCGGCCCGAGAAAGCGCAGGCCTTGAGCGCCTTCATCGCCAGCCAGCCCGGCCTCGTCTTCGAAGCCCACTCGACCGACTACCAGACCCCCGAGCGCTTGGCCCAGCTGGCCCGCGACCACTTCGCCATCCTCAAGGTCGGCCCCGGCGTGACCTTTGCGCTGCGCGAGACGCTGTGGGCGCTGGCCGCCGTCGAGCGCGAGTGGGTGGGCAAGGGCGAAGGCCTGGTCGACACCGTGCTGGGCGTCATGCGCGCCGAGCCCGAGCATTGGCGCGGCTACTACCAGGACCCGGCGCGGCTGAATGTTGACCTGGCCTACAGCTTGAGCGACCGCATCCGCTACTACTGGGCCCACCCCGCCGTGCGCGAAGCCTGCCGGACCATGCTGGCCCGCCTGGACGCCACGCCGCCACCGCTGACGCTGCTGAGCCAGTACCTACCCCGCCAGTACGAGGCCGTGCGCGACGGCCGCATCACCACCCACACCGACGCGCTGCTGCGCGACGGCACCGTCCAGGCCCTGCGGCCTTATCTCCATGCCTGTGCAGCTTGACATGACCCTGCTTCACCTCGACCCCACCGACCTCGATCACCGCGGCGCCGCGCACACGGCCCGTGAGATTGCTCATCAGCCCGCTGTCTGGCAAACGGTCTACGCCCAACTGCAGGCCGAGCGCCCCGCCCTCGACGCCTTCCTGGCGCCCCTGCTCGCCCTGCCCCAGCTGCGCATCGTGCTGACCGGCGCCGGCAGCTCGTCCTTCATCGGCCAATGCATCGCGCCGGCCCTGCTGCGCCACCTCGGCCAACGCCCCGGCATCCGCGTCGAAGCCGTGGCAACGACCGACATCGTCTCCAGCCCCGAGCAGTGTTTGCAGCCCGAGGTGCCGACGCTGCTGGTGTCCTTCGCCCGCTCCGGCAACAGCCCCGAAAGCCTGGCCGCCGTGGAGCTGGCCGACCGCTTCATCAAGACCTGCCACCACCTCGTCATCACCTGCGCGGCGGACGGCACGTTGAACCGCCGCATGGCCGGCCAGGCCGGCGCCCAGGTGCTGCTGCTGCCCGACGAGACCAACGACCGCGCCTTTGCGATGACGTCCAGCTTCAGCGGCATGCTGCTGGCCGCCGCCTGGGCGTTTGACCTGCCCCTGGCGCCGGTGGCCGAGCTGGCTCGCGCGGCGCAGGTCCTGACTGAGGGCGAAGGCGACCGCCTCTACGCACTGGCCGAGCAGTCCTTCGAGCGCATCGTCTTCCTCGGCAGCAACACGCTGCTGGGCCTGGCCCGCGAGGCCGCGCTGAAGATGCTGGAGCTGACCGACGGCAAGCTCGTCGCCATGGCCGACTCGACGCTGGGCTTCCGCCATGGCCCCAAGACCATCCTCAACGACAAGACGCTGGTCGTCATCATCCTGTCCAACGATCCCTACACGCGCCAGTACGACCTCGACCTGCTGCGCGAGCTGCGCAAGCAAGGCCCCGCCCGCGTGCTGGCCCTGCGCACGTCCGCGCTGAACGGTGCCGAGGCGCCTCATGCGGACGACGTGACCCTGGCCCTGCCCGCCAGCGCACCCGACCTGGCGCTGGCGCCAGTGGCCCTCGTCTTTGCGCAATGCCTGGCCCTGCTCGCCTCGCTGCAGCTTGGCATCACGCCCGACAACCCCAGCGCGTCCGGCACCGTGACTCGCGTCGTCAGCGGTGTCACCATCCATCCCGTGAACCAACAGCCTCAAGGATGAGCTCCATGTTCCTCGGCATCGACGGCGGCGGCACCAAGACCGCCTTCGTCCTCGTGGACGAGATTGGCCGCCTGCTCGCGCGCCATGAGTCGACGACGAGCTACTACATCGAGATCGGCTTTGACGCGCTGCGCGCCCTGCTGCGCGACGGCGTGCAGGCCGCGCTGCGCCAGGCGGGCGTGACGGCCAGCGACATCAGCTACACCTTCGCCGGCCTGCCCGCGCATGGCGAAGACAGCGAGTTGCTCACCACCTTCGATGAGCTGCTGGCCGGCGTGGTGCCGCACAGCCGCGTCGGCAACGACATGATCTGCAGCTGGGCCGGCTCACTCGCGGGCGCCGATGGCATCAGCCTCGTCGCCGGCACCGGCTCCATCGCCTATGGCGAATGGATGGGCCGCGGCGCGCGCTGCGGCGGCTGGGGCGAGGTCTTTGGCGACGAAGGCTCGGCCCATTGGCTGGCCCGCGAGGTGCTGGCGCTGTTCTCGCGCATGGCCGACTGCCGCGCCGAACCCGGCCCGCTGCTGGGCCTGGTGCGCGATCACTTCGAGCTGAAGCACGACCTCGACCTCTGCGGCGAGATCAACGGCAGCGCCGCGCGCAGCGAGCTGGCCCAGGTCGCCCGCCTGGCCACGGCCGCCGCCAACGCGGGCGACGTGCAGGCCCGCCAGCTGCTCGTGCGCGCCGGGGATGAGTTGGCCGCCCTCGCCGCCGGCGTCGCGCGCAACCTGGGCGTCAGCGGCATCCAGGCCGTGCCCGTTTCCTACTCCGGCGGCGTGTTCGCGGCCGGCGAGCTGGTGCTGGGGCCGCTGCAAGCCGCCCTCGCTCGTCGCCTGCCGGGTTCGGTGTTGAAGACGCCGCGCTTTGGTCCCGAGCTTGGCGCTGCGCTCTATGCCGCCCGCCTGGCTGGCAGGCCGTTGTCGCCAGCAGCGCTTGCCAGGCTCGACGGCTGAGCGGTCGATATCATTCGAAAGTCGGCCCCGCCTTCTGTCCCCGCATGCCAACCTCCCTGTCACTGCCCGCGAAAACCGAAAGCCCGCTGCTCATCGACGAGCGGCGCCGGCTGATCCGCGAGCTGGTGCAGAGCCAGGGCCGCGTCACGGTGGACGAACTGGCCGAGCGCTTCGGCACCTCCGTCGTCACCATACGCAGCGACCTCAACTCGCTGGCCTCCACCGGCGCCGTGCTGCGTACCCACGGCGGCGCGCTCGCCCAGCGCGACACCGAGGAAGTGCCTATCGGCGTCAAGCAGAAGCTGCGCCACGAGCAGAAGGTGCGCATCGCCACCGAAGCGGCCAAGATGATCCGCGACGGCGAGACCATCCTGCTCGACTCCGGCTCGACGACCGAAGAGATCGCCAAGCAGATCCGCGGCCTGCGGCTGAATTCGCTGAACGTCATCACCAACGCGCTGAACATTGCCGCGCTGCTGGCGACCGTGCCGCACATCAACCTCATCATGCCGGGCGGCCAGTTGCGGCCCAACTCCTATTCGCTGTCCGGCCCCCAGGCCGTGGCCGCGCTGCAGGGCCTCTACGCCGACCGCCTCTTCCTCGGCGTCGACAGCCTCGACCCCGACATCGGCCTGATGACGCCGCATCTGCTGGAAGCACAGCTCAACGCCCAGATGATGAAGATCAGCCGCCAGGTCGTGGCCGTGGCGGACGCCTCCAAGCTGATGAAGCGCAACCTGTCGGTCATTGCGCCGGTGGAGCAACTGGACATGCTGATCACCGACAGCGGCGCGGACCAGGCCATCGTGGATCAGTTGCGGGGGCGGGGGATTGAGGTGGTGTTGGCTTGAGGTAGCTCGCGCGAGCGATCAAGGCACTGTGCACTGGACTTATGAAGCGCTACGCCTCTTTCTTCGAATGGCCGGACAAAGCTCGGAAAGAGCTCGGCGTCGTTGAGGAGCTCGTCAAGGCGCTGAATCGCGATAAATCTTTCGTCCTCGGTGCACCTGAGTCGTTTAGTCCAGATCCGCCTGACTGCATTTGTACGAATTCGGCCGGTGGAAAAGTCGCGTTCGAAGTCGTGGAAGTTGTGTGTCAAGACGCGGCGCGTTTGAACGCGCAAGGAGTAGACGTTTTTCGAAACTGGGCGCCAGGTGAGTTAACAACGCACATCGCTAGATTGCTTGCCGAGAAGGATTCAAAGACCTTTCATGGCGGACCGTTTGCAAGCATCGCGGTTTGCATGTTCACCGATGAGCCACTGCTGACTATCGACCGTCTGGAGGTCGAATTAGCTACCAAGTTGTTCGGTCCTTACAAGCAGCTAGACCGCGCCTATCTCGTCGTGTCGTATGACCCGGCAAGCAAGACCTATCCGGTCATCGAACTGGATATTCGGAAGCAAGCTTGACGGGCTTTGCAGACAGAGAAGGCCTATAGCCGTCTCATTCAGATCCCGGCACCACCGCCGTCACCTCGATCTCCACCTTCGCCCGGTCCTCCATCAGCGCCGACACCTGCACGGCGCTCATCGCGATGCCGTAGTCGCGGCCCAGCACGTCGCGGTAGGCCTGGCCCACCTCGCGGCCGCGGGCGATGTATTCGCGCTTGTCGATGAGATACCAGGTCATGCGCACGATGTGCTCGGGCGCCGCGCCGGCTTCGGCCAGCACGGCGCGGATATTGAGCAGGGTCTGGCGCACCTGGGCGATGAAGTCGTCGCTGTCGAACTCGCAGCGCTCGTTCCAGCCGATCTGGCCAGCGACGAAAACCTGGCGGCCGCTGGCCGCCACGCCATTCGCATAGCCACGCGGCTGGGTCCAGCCGGCGGGCTGCAGGATCTGCTTGTTGGTGCTCATGTGTTTGTCTCCTGTTGTGCGGCGAGCGAGCGCTCCAGCGCGGCACGCAGATCGGCCGGAAAGGCCTGGGGTTTGTGGGTGGCGAGCGAGGTGCAGACCAGCACCTGGGTGAACTCGACGCGCGTGCCGTCGTCGCCAATGAAAGTGATGTTCAGCTTCAGCGAGCCCCCGCCCAGGCGTTCGATACGGATGGTTTGCACGAGACGGTCGCCATGGCGGCTGACGCGCAGGAAGCGCGTGTCGAGCTGAGCCGTGGGCATGCCGACGCTGCGCTGGCCGATCAGCACGTCGAATGGCAGGCCGAGGTCGTGGGCAAACCAGTCCTCGATCAGCTCGTTGAGCATCTCGAAATAGCGCGGGTAGAAGACGATGCCGGCCGGGTCGCAATGGCCGAAGCGCACGAGTTGCTCACGTTGAAAGGCGAAAGAGCTCACCGTCACACCCCCACGTGCTTCTGCCACAGCGAAGGGTCGGCCGCCAACGCCGCCGACGATCCCGCCCAGGCCACGCGGCCGCGCTCGACGACCGTGTGGTGGTCGGCCAGGCGGATCAGCCGCTGCACATATTTGTCGACGACGAGGATGGTCTGGCCGGCGGCGCGCAGCAGGTCCAGGCAGCGCCAGATCTCCTCGCGCACCAGGGGTGCCAGGCCTTCGGTCGCTTCGTCCAGCACCAGCAAGCGCGGATTGGTGACCAGAGCACGGCCGATGGCCAGCATCTGCTGCTCGCCGCCCGACAGCTGCTGGCCCATGTGGCCGGCGCGCTCGGCCAGGCGCGGGAAAAGGCCGTAGACCCGCTCCACCGTCCACGGCTCGGCCGCGCCGCTGCGGTTGGCCGCGAAGGCGCGCAGATGCTCGTGCACGCTGAGGTTGGGGAAGACCTGCCGCCCCTCGGGCACCAGGGCCAGGCCCAGCCGCGCGATGCGGTCGGCCGGCCAGCCGGTGATGTCCTGGCCGCAGAACGTGATGCGGCCGCTGCTGGGTGCCATCCAGCCGCACAGGCAGCGCAGCAGCGTGCTCTTGCCCATGCCGTTGCGGCCCAGCAGCGTCGCCACTTCGCCAGCCTTCATGCTCAGGTCGAGGCCAAACAGCACCTGGCTGGCGCCGTAGCCGGCTTGCAGGTTCTTGATTTCGAGCAAGGCAGTCATGCGGCCGCCTCCAGCTCATCACCGAGATAAGCCCGCTTGACCTCGGCATGCTCGCGGATCTCGGCCGGCGTGCCGCTGGCGATGACGCGCCCTGCCACCAGCGTCGAAATGCGGTCGGCGAGGCGGAAGACGGCGTCCATGTCGTGCTCGACGAGCAGCAGCGTCAAGCCTTCAGCTTTCAGCGCCTGCAGCAGTTCGACCATGCGGGCGGATTCATCCGGCCCCATGCCGGCCAGCGGCTCGTCCAGCAGCAGCAGGCGCGGCTTGGCTGCGAGCGCGAGACCGACTTCCAGCTGGCGTTGCTCGCCATGCGCAAGCTCGCCGGCGATGCGGTCGGCTTGAGCCGTCAGCCCAACGCGCGCGAGCAGCGCATCGGCTTCTGCATGCGCGGCCACGTCGGCTCGCGCACTGCGCCACCACGACGGTGCACCCTCGCGCCGAGCCAGCACAGCCAACACCAGGTTGTCACGCACGGAGCAGGGTTTGAAGAGGCTGGTGATCTGGAAGCTGCGCACCAGGCCGGCCTGCACGCGGCGAGCCATACCTTGCCGAGTGACGTCCTGGCCGTCGAAGACGATGGCACCTGAGTCGGGCGCGAGCGCGCCGGAGATCTGGTGGATGAGCGTCGTCTTGCCGGCGCCGTTGGGGCCGATCAGGGCATGCAGTTCACCCGCCTTCACTTCGAAGCTGGCGCCATCGGTCGCGGCCAACGCGCCGAAGCGCTTCACAAGCTGTTTGACCTCAAGCACGGCGCCACACTCCGGCCAGACCACGCGGCGCATACAGCACGACCAACAGCAGCAGCGCGCCCAGGCCCAGCTGCCAATGCAGCGTGTAGCCTGACAGCAGCTCCTCCAGCAACAGCAGCGCCGCCGCGCCCAGAGGCCCGCCCCACAGCGCGCCCGCGCCACCAATGATGACCATGACCATCAGCTGGCCGGACTGCGACCAGTGCATCAGGTGCGGCGACACCAGGCCGTTCAGGTTCGCAAGCATCGCGCCGGCCAGACCCGCGATGGCGCCCGCGAGCACGAAGGCCTGCCAGCGCAGCGCGAACACGCGGCCGCCCGCCGCGGCGACGCGCACCTCGTTCTCACGCGCGCCCTGCAGCAGCCAACCGAAGGGAGAGTTCACGAGGCGCTGCAGGCCGGCCATGACGATGGCGCAGAGCAGCAGCGCGACCCAGTAGAAGCTGGCGTCGTCCTTCAGATCAAGACCGAAGCCCAGGGCCGAGCGCTGCACCAACGGCAGCCCGTCGTCGCCGCCATAGGCCTTCAGCGACACGGCCAGGAAATAGAACATCTGGGCAAAGGCCAGCGTGATCATGATGAAGTAGACGCCGCGGGTGCGCAGGCTGATGGCGCCGATGAGGGCCGCAGCGATTGCGCTGACCCCCATCGCCGCCGGCCAGGCGACCCAGGCGGACGTGATGCCCGCGTCCATCAACACGCCAACCGTGTAGCCGCCCAGGCCGATGTAGGCCGCGTGGCCGAAGCTGACGAGCCCGCCGAAGCCGAGGATGAGGTTGAGGCTGGACGCTGCGATGGCGAAGATGAGGATGCGTGTGCCGACGACCGTGTAGAACTCCAGGCCCATGCTCTGCAACAGCGGCGGCAGGGCAGCGAGCACGGCCAGAAGCGGCCAGATCCAACGGCCGAGGCCGCGGTGGTGGAGGCTGCGCGCTTCAGCCATGGGCGGGGAAGAGGCCACGCGGCTTCCAGAACAGGATGGCGGCCATCAGCACATAGATGAGGATGGACGCCAGCGCCGGGCCGAGGTTGGACGCGACCTCGGGCGAAGCGAGCTGACGCAGCGCGGCGGGCAGCAGCGTGCGGCTGGCGGTGTCGACGACGCCGACCAGCAGCGAGCCCACCAGCGCGCCGCGCACCGAGCCGATGCCGCCCACGACGATGACGACAAAGGCGAGGATGAGGATGCTTTCGCCCATGCCGACCTGCACGGCCAGCAGCGGGCCGAGCAGCGCGCCGGCC
Organism: Roseateles sp. P1_C1_2; assembly: GCF_056406535.1. NCBI lineage: Bacteria > Pseudomonadati > Pseudomonadota > Betaproteobacteria > Burkholderiales > Sphaerotilaceae > Roseateles > Roseateles sp. P1_C1_2. The sequence continues at coordinate 21,371 of NZ_JBFUAB010000017.1, read as the reverse complement.
AGCGCGCACAGCGCCGCACCGAGGCCGAACACGGCAGTTAACAGCTTGCGGATGTCGATGCCCATGGCGGTGGCCATCTGGCGGTTGGACGCGCCGGCCCTGACCCACATGCCGGCGCGGGTACGGGTGACCAGCAACCACATCAGCAGCGCCACCGCAAGGCCGACGCCGATGATGAGCAGGCGGTAGGCCGGGTAGAACAGGCCGGGCAGCAGCTCGACGGGGCCGGACAGCGCGGCGGGCGTGTTCAGCATCAACGGCTGGTCGCCCCAGAGGATGCGCACGCCTTCGTTGAGCATCAGGATCAGCGCGAAGGTGGCGAGGACCTGGCTGAGGTGGTCTCTTGCATACAGGCGTCGTAGCAGCGTGACTTCGAGGGTCATGCCGAGGATGGCGGTGCCTACGAGTGCGGCGAGGACGGCGAGCAGGAAGGAGCCGGTTGCGGCTGCGACCGCCGCGGCCAGGTAGGCGCCGACCATGTAGAGCGAGCCGTGCGCCAGGTTGATCATGTCCATGATGCCGAACACGAGGGTGAGGCCGGCAGCAAGCAGGAAGAGCATCAGGCCGAATTGGAGGCCGTTGAGGGATTGCTCGGTAATGAGGATCCAGTCCATGGTGGGCGTGGCGCTCGCTACTTCTGGTTGCTGGCCAGTGCGGTGCCGGGAGTCCCGCCCGGCGGCGGGGTAACTTTCTTCTGCGGCGCCAGAAGAAAGTCACCAAAGAAGAGGCCCTGAACCGCACGCGATCGCGGCGCCGCGATGAGCGGCGCGCGAAAACAGCCAGCAGCATCTCGGCAAGAAGCGAACCGCTGCGCTCTCGCGTCTGACTTGTCACGAGCAACATCCATCGCACCAGCAGCCCGTTCGACGCGCGGCTGCACGCCGTGCTCATCAAAACAGCCCAATACAGCGTCGCTCGGGCGACGCGGCTGGTTGGTATTTCCTGATGAGCCCGGCGTGCAGCCGGCGTTAACCGGCGTGAAGGGGCGATGGATGGCGCTCGTCACAGGGACAGCAGCGAGAGCGCAGCGGGTCGCGTGGTGGCGCGCTCCGGTCCGAGCATCGCGAGCGCATGCCGCCACTCGAGTGCGGATTGCATTGAGCGCTCCTCTTTTGGTGACTTTTCTCTGGCGCGTCAGAGAAAAGTTACCCGCCCTGCCGGGGCGGACTCCCGGCTCACTGCGACGAGTCATAAAAGCCTCTGGCACAAGCAACCAAACGCGATTCAGCTCATCTTGCAAGAAGCCGCATAAGCATCCTCATGCTGCGTAAAGATCTTCCCCAGCGTCCGGTTCGTCACCCGCCCCTGCCCATCCTTCGTGATCACCCGCAGGTAGTAATCCTGAATCGGGTACTGATTCCGATTGAACTTGAACGCCCCCCGCACCGACTCGAACTTCGCCGCCTTGATCGCCTTCAACAGCGCCGGCTTGTCCTCGACCTTCCCCTTCACATCCCTCACCGCCGCATTCATCAACAACGCCGCGTCATACCCCTGACTCGCATACAGGGACGGCAGCCTTCCGTAGTCCTTCAGGAAATCAGCCACGAACTTCTTGTTCGCCGCGTTGTCCATGTCATGCGCCCAGTGTGAGCTGTTGAACATGCCCAGCATCGGCTCACCGACCGCCTTGATGACGTCCTCGTCGGCCGAGAAGCCCGGGCCGAATAGCGTCACGTCCTTGGACAACCCCGCGCCGACGAACTGCTTGATGAAGTTGATGCCCATGCCGCCGGGCAGGAAGATGTACATCGCATCCGGCTTGGCCGCCCGCGCCTGCGCCAGCTCGGCTGCGTAGTCCAGCTGGCCGAGCTTGGTGTAGATCTCCTCGACGACGGCGCCCTTGTAGTAGCGCTTGAAGCCCGTCATCGCGTCCTTGCCCGCCGGGTAGTTGGGCGCCAGCAGCACCAGCTTCTTGAAACCCTTCTCGGTCACCGTCTTGCCCACGGCCTCGTGCAGGTTGTCGTTCTGCCAGGCGACGTTGAAGAAGTAAGGGTTGCACTGCTCGCCGGCGTACTGCGACGGGCCGGCGTTGGCGCTGATGTAGGGGATCTTGGCGTCGAACACCGAGGGGCCAACGGCCAGCATGATGTTGGAAAACACGATGCCGGTCATGAAGTCGACCTTGTCGCGCTTGATGAGGCGCTCGGCGCTCTGCTTGGCGACCTCGGGGTTCTGCTGATCGTCTGCGGTGACCATCTCGACGGGCATGCCGCCGAGCTTGCCGCCGCTGTGCTTGAGCCCCAGCGCGAAGCCGTCGCGGATGTCCACGCCCAGGCCGGCGCCGGGGCCGGACAGCGTGCTCAGGAAGCCGATCTTGAGCTTGTCGGCGGCCTGGGCCGCGGGGAGCAGGGACGTGGCAAAGGCCAGGGCAACCAGGGTCTTCTTCATGTGCGAGATCTCCACGGAAAAGGTCAGGCAGTGTCTCTGAGACGGAAGCGCTGCAGCTTGCCCGTTTCGGTACGCGGCAGGCTGGTACGGAACTCGATGGCGCGCGGGTATTTGTAGGGCGCGATGGTGGCCTTCACATGCTCCTGCAGCGCCTTGACGTCACCCGCATGGCCGGCACGCAGCACGACGAAGGCCTTGACCAACTGGCCGCGCTCTTCGTCAGCCACGCCGATGACGGCGCACTCGGCGACGGCCGGGTGGCTCAGCAGCGCCGCCTCGACCTCGGGGCCGGCGATGTTGTAGCCGCCCGAGATGATCATGTCGTCGGTGCGGGCCTGGTAGACGAAGTAGCCCTCGTCGTCGATGAGGTAGGAGTCGCCCGTCAGGTTCCAGCCGTCCTGCACATACTGGTGCTGACGCTCGTCGGCGAGATAGCGGCAGCCGGTCGGGCCCTTCACGGCGAGGTGGCCGACCTGGCCCGCGCGCAGCGGCTGGCCGGCGTCGTCGAGGATGCAGGCCTGGTAGCCGGGCACGGGCTTGCCCGTGGCGCCGCCCTTGGCGTCCGCCTCGGTGTGCGAGATGAAGATGTGCAGCAGTTCGGTCGCGCCGATGCCGTCGATGAGCTCAAGGCCGGTTGTCTGCTTCCACAGCGCCCTCGTGGCCGCCGGCAGCGCCTCGCCGGCGCTGACGCATTTGCGCAGGGACGACAGGTCATGCTGAGCAGCGACCTGCGCCATCGCGCGGTAGGACGTCGGCGCCGTGAAGCACACCGTCGCGTGGTGCTCGGCAATCGCGGCCAGCAGCAACTCGGGTGCCGCCTTCTCCAGCAGCACCGCCGACGCGCCCACGCTCATCGGGAACAGCAGCAGGCCGCCCAGGCCGAAGGTGAAGGCCAGCGGCGGGCTGCCGATGAAGACGTCACTCGCCTGTGCGCGCAAGCAGTGCACCGGCCAGCAACGGCAGATGGCGATGACGTCGCGATGGAAATGCATCGTGCCCTTGGGCTGGCCCGTCGTGCCGGACGTGAAGGCGATCAGTGCGCAGTCGTCGCTGGCCGTGTCGACATTCGCGAAGCTGGCGGGCTGGCGGGCCGCACGCGCTTCCAGGCCGTCGGGCTGGTCGCTGCGGAAATGACAGATGCCGCGCAGCACCGGGTTCTGCAACTGCGCCGCCGCCAGCTCGTCGGCCAGCGCCGCGTCGCAGAGCGCATGCGTGACCTCGGCCTTGGCGATGACCTTGCCCAGCTCGACCGCACGCAGCAGCGGCATGGTCGCGACCGCGATCGCGCCGACCTTGATGACGGCGAACCAGCAGGCGGCCATCTGCGGCGTGTTGCTGCCGCGCAGCAGCACACGGTTGCCGGGCACGACGCCCAATTCGTTGACCAGCACGTTGGCGATGCGATTGGCCTCGGCCTGCAGCTCGGCATAGGTCCAGCGCAGGCCGGCACCCTGCACGCAGGGCCGGCCGCCCTGCCCTTGCTCGACCCAACGGTCCAGCAGCTCGGTCGCCGCGTTCAGCCTGGGCCCGAACTGCAGCTCCGGCAGGTCGAACACCAGCTCGGGCCATTGGTCCTGCGGCGGCAGGTGATCTCTTGCGAAGCTGTCCAGATGCGCCGATGGATGCATGGTTCTCTCACGCCCTTTTGAGGAGTTCGCGACCAATGATGAGTTGCTGCACTTCGCTGGCGCCCTCGTAGATGCGCAGCGCGCGGATTTCCCGGTAGAGGGACTCGACGATCTCGCCGCGGCGCACGCCGCGGCCGCCGAAGAGCTGCACCGCGGCGTCGATGACCTGCTGGGCGCCTTCGGTCGCCATCAGCTTGGCCATGGCGGCTTCCTGGGTGATGGTCTTGCCCTGGTCGCGCAGCCAGGCGGCGCGGTAGACCATCAGCGCGGACGAGTCCACCGTGCAGGCCATGTCGGCCAGCTTGACCTGGGTCAACGGCAGGTCGGCCAGGCGCCCGCCGAACATCGGCCGCGCCTTGGCCTGGGCCAGGCCTTCCTGCAGCGCGCGGCGCGCAAATCCCAGGGCAGCGGCGGCGACGGAGGTGCGGAAGACGTCCAGCGTGCGCATCGCGAGCTTGAAGCCTTCGCCGGGTGCGCCGAGCATCTGGCTCTTGGGCACGCGGCAATTCGTGAAGCGCAGGCGGGCCAGCGGATGCGGCGCGATGACGTCGATGCGCTCGGCAATCTCGAAGCCCGGGATGCCGGCATCGACGATGAAGGCCGAGAGGCCACGCGAGCCGGGCGCTTCACCGGTTCGAGCGAACAGCACATAGAAGTCGGCGATGCCGCCGTTGGAGATCCAGGTCTTCTCGCCGTTCAGCAAATAGGCGTCGCCATCCTCGGTGGCGCTGCACTGCATGGCGGCCACGTCCGACCCGGCCTCGGGTTCGGACAGCGCGAAGGCCGCCAACGCCTCGCCACGCGCGACGCGCGGCAGATAGTGTTCGCGCTGGGCCGGCGTGCCCTGCAGCGAGATGGCGCCCGAGCCCAGGCCCTGCATCGCGAAGGCGAAATCGGCCAGGCCGTCGTGCCTGGCCAGCGTCTCGCGGATCAGGCAGATGGCACGGGTGTCGATGGCCTGGCCTTCGCCAGCCACCGCATGGTTGAGCCAGCCGGCCTTGCCGAGCTGGGCGACCAGCGCGCGACATTGCGCGTCGACGTCGGCGTCATGGTCGACATGCAGGTCCGCGGCGCACCAGGCGTCCAGCGAAGTCGCCAGCTCGCGGTGCTTGGCGTCGAAGAAGGGCCAATCCAGGTGTTGCATGTCAGTCCCCCTGAAAGACCGGCCGCTGCTTGGCGACGAAGGCCTCGTAGGCCCGATGGAAGTCCTTGGTCATCATGCAGATGGCTTGGGCCTGCGCCTCGGACTCGATGGCTTCGTCCACGCCCATGGACCATTCCTGATGCAGCATGCGCTTGGTCATTGCATGGCCGAAGCTGGGGCCGCTGGCGATCTCGCCGGCCCACTTCAGCGTCTCGTTCAACAGCTGCTCGGGCTCGACGAGGCGGTTCAGGAAGCCCCAGGACAGCGCCTCTTCGCCGCCCAGGCTGCGGCCGCTGTAGAGCAGGTCCGACGCGCGACCCTGACCGACGATGCGCGGCAGCATGGCGCAGGCGCCCATGTCGCAGCCGGCCAGGCCCACGCGGCTGAACAGGAAGGCCGTCTTGCTGCGGGCCGTGCCGACGCGCAGGTCGGAGGCCATGGCCATGATGGCGCCGGCGCCGGCGCAGACGCCGTCGATGGCCGAGAGAATAGGCTGCGGGCAGGCGCGCATGGCCTTGACGAGGTCGCCCGTCATGCGCGTGAAAGCCAGCAGGTCGGGCATGCTCATGCCGGTCAGCGGGCCGATGATCTCGTGCACATCACCGCCCGAGCAGAAATTGCCGCCGGCCCCTTCGATGACGATGCCCTTGACCTCGTCCACATAGGCCAGCGCGCGGAACAGGTCGCGCAGCTCGGCATAGGACTCGAAAGTCAGCGGGTTCTTGCGCTCGGGCCGGTTCAGCGTGATGACACCGACCGAACCCTGCTGCTGCCAGAGGAAGTGCTGGGCTTCGTGGCCGACCAGGCTCAGGTGGTTGCCGGAGGTCAGATGGGGCGTCATGGGGCGTTGTCCTTGGCCAGATGCGTTTTCAGTTGGGCGAGCAGGTCGTGGACCTGGGTCTTCTGCGCCGGCGTCCAGCCCGCGAAGAGCTCGACGATCCAGCCCTCGTGCGTGGCCGCCATGCGCTTGAACTGGCGGCGGCCCTGGGGCGTCAGCTTGACGATGAAGCTGCGGCGGTCGTCGGCGCGCGTCTCGCGCAGCACCAGGCCCTCGGCTTCGAGCTGGTCGGTGATGCCGGTGACATTGCCACCCGTCACCATCAGGCGCTTGGACAGCTCGCGCATGGTCAGGCCGTCGGGGTGGCGCTCCAGCTGGGCGAGCAGGTCGAAGCGCGGCAGCGTGGTGCCGAAGTCGGCGCGCAGGCGCTGGCGGATCTGGTCTTCGACGCGCGTGGTGCAGGACAGCAGGCGCAGCCAGAGCTTGAGCGCCTGGTGGTCGTCATCCGACATGCGCGTTTCGAGATCGATGTCGATGTCGTTCACATCGTCTCCCCGCCGCAGACGGCAATGGCCTGGCCGTTGACGCCCGGGCTAGCAGCGAGCCAGGCGACCGTGTCGGCCACCTCCTCGGGCTGGATCAAGCGGCCTTGCGGGTTGGCCTTGGCGAGTTCGGCGCGTGCCTGCTCGGCCGTGCGGCCGGTCTTGGCGACGATGGTGTCGACGGCATTGGCGACGATGTCGGTCTCGGTGTAGCCGGGGCAGACGGCGTTGACCGTCACGCCCTTGGCGGCCACCTCCAGCGCCATCGCACGGGTCAGGCCGAGCACGCCATGCTTGGCGGCGCAGTAGGCCGCCACATAGGCATAGCCCTTGAGCGCCGCCGTGCTGGCCACGTTGACGATGCGGCCGTCTTTGCGCGCCAGCATGCCGGGCAGCACGGCGCGGCTGCACAAAAAGGTACCGGTCAGGTTGACATTGAGCAGGCGCTGCCAGAGCTCCAGCGAGGTCTTGTGCAGTGGCGCCGTCTCAACCTGGCCGGCGTTGTTGACGAGGAGGTCCACATCGCCCACGGCCGCGAAAGCCGCGCTGACGCTGGCTTCGTCGGCGACGTCGCAGACCTGGATGGCGACATCGCCCAGTGCGGCTTGTTGGGCCTGCAGGCGTTCCAGGCTGCGGCCCATCAAGGTGACGCGCCAGCCGTCGGCCAGCAAGCGCTTTGCCACTGCGGCGCCAATGCCGCTCCCGCCACCGGTCACCACTGCGTGTTTTTTCATACGCCCAATGCCTTGTTGGCCTGTTCCGCCGCGGCCACATTGCCGGCGCGCTGGCGCTCGAACTCGCGTTCGAGCTGGCTCTTGCCGGACAGGTATTGCCTGGGCCATTCGAGGCCGACGGGGCCGCGGTAGCCGATGCGCGCCGCTTCGGTCAGCGTCCAGGCCGGGTTGGCCAGGTGCGGCCGCGCAATGGCGCAGAGGTCGGCACGGCCCGAGGCGATGATGCTGTTGACATGGTCGGCCTCGGAGATGGAGCCAACGGCCATGGTCGCGATGCCGACTCGGTTGCGGATGCTCTCGGCGAAAGGCGTCTGGAACATGCGGCCGTAGACGGGCTTTTGCGCCTTGCTGACCTGGCCGGAGGACACGTCGATGAGGTCGGCGCCCGCTTCCTTGAACGCGTTGGCGATGGCGACGGCATCCTCGGGCGTCGTGCCGCCGGGCACCCAGTCATGAGCCGAGATGCGCACGGACAGGGGACGGTCCAGCGGCCAGACCTCGCGCAGCGCCGTGAAGACTTCCAGCGGGTAGCGCAGCCGGTTCTCCAGCGAGCCGCCGTAATCGTCGTCGCGGCGGTTGGTCAGCGGCGAAATGAAGGCGGACAGCAGATAGCCGTGGGCGCAGTGCAGTTCCAGCCAGTCGAAGCCGGCGTCGGCAGCGCGGTGGGCGGCAGCGACAAAGTCTTCCAGCACGCGGTCCATGTCGGCGCGGGTCATGGCGCGCGCGACCTGGCTGATGCCGTCGAGATATTGCTGCGGCGAAGCCGAGACCAACGGCCAGTTGCCATCGGGCAGCGGCAGGTCTTCGCCGTCCCAGGGCACGCGGGTGGAACCCTTGGGACCCGCATGGCCGAGCTGCATCGCGATGCGGGCGCTGCTGTGGGTATGCACGTATTCGACGATGCGCTGCCAGGCCGCGCCCTGGGCGTCGTTCCACAGGCCCGGGCAGGCGGGTGTGATGCGCGCGTCGGGCGACACGCAGGTCATCTCCGCAAAAACGAGGCCGGCACCACCCAGGGCCCGAGCGCCGAGGTGGGCCAGGTGGTAGTCGCCGGGCATGCCGTCCTCGCAGCTGTACTGAGCCATGGGTGAGACGACGACGCGGTTCTTCAGCGTGAGGCCGCGCAGCTTGAAGGGCGTGAACATCGGCGGCACTTGTGCATCCACGCCAGATTGGCCCGCCAGCCAGCGCTCAAACTCGCCGACGTAGTTCGCATCACGCAGGCGCAGGTTCTCGTGCGAGATGCGCTGTGAACGGGTCAGCAGTGAATAGGCGAACTGCTCGGGCGCCAGGCGGGCATGGCGCTCGACGTTCTCGAACCACTCGGTGGAATTGCGCGCTGCGTTCTGGATGCGCAGCACCTCGATGCTGCGCGTGGCCTCGTACGCCTGCAGCGCCGCCGACAGATCCGTGTTCGCCTGGATGTCGCGCGCGAGATCGATGGCATCTTCCAGCGCGAGCTTGGTGCCCGAGCCGATGGAGAAGTGGGCCGTGTGGGCCGCGTCGCCCATCAGCACGACAGGCGTGCCGCGGTCATTGCGATGCACCCAGGTCTTGCAGACGACGCGCGGGAAGCGTATCCACGACGCCGAGCCGCGCAGGTGGCTGGCGTTGGAGATCAGCGGGTGTCCGTCCAGCACCTTGGCAAAGAGCTTCTCGCAGAAGGCGATGCCCTCCTCCTTGCTCATGTCCTCGATACCGGCGGCGCGCCAGACGCTTTCCGGCGCCTCGACGATGAAGGTCGAGTGCGTGGCGTCGAAGCGGTAGGCGTGGGCCTGGAACCAGCCCCACTCGGTCTGCTGGAAGTCGAAGGTGAAGGCGTCGAAGAGCTTGGTCGTGCCCAACCACACGAAGCGGCAGGCGCGCAGGTCGACGTCGGGCTGGTAGGTAGCGGCGTATTTCTGGCGGATGCGGCTGTTCAGGCCGTCGGCGGCAATGATGAGGTCGGCGTCGATGTCCGCATCGTCGGCGACGTCGGTCTCGTAAACCAGTTCCACACCCAGCGCCTCACAGCGCGCCTGCAGCAGGTTGAGCAGCTTCTTGCGGCCGATGCCGCAGAAGCCATGGCCGCTGGAGACCATGCTGCGGCCGCGGAAGTGGACGGCGATGTCGTCCCAGTGGTTGAAGGCCTCGCTGATCTGCTCGGCGGTCTCGGGGTCGGCCTCGCGCAGCGCATCCACCGTCTGGTCGGACAGCACCACGCCCCAGCCAAAGGTGTCACCGGGGCGGTTGCGCTCCAGCACACGCACTTCGTGTGCCGGGTCGGCCTTCTTCATCAACAGGGCGAAGTAGAGGCCGGCGGGTCCGCCGCCGATACAGGTGATGCGCATCGCACCACTTTAGAAATCAATAGTTCAAACGTCAAGCAATTGGATGCGGCACCGGGCGCAGGACAAACCCTGGGGTTCGAGGTGGTATCCGGCGGGCGGCCCGGCGCCGCCTGCCGCTCGACAGGATCAGCGCGTGCTGCCGGCGAAGTTCATCTGGCCGCGGCCGTTGGCCAGCGGCTTGGCGGCAGCCAGTTGGGCTCGCGCGGCCACGTTGCCGCGCAGGAAGGCGTCGAAGAAGAGCAGCTCCCAGGCCGTGGCCTCGCGCTCGGCGGGGGCACTGAGCAGATGACCCTCCCCCGGCATCTCGACGGCCCAGGCGGGACCGCCGAGGCGGCGCACGCCAGCCTTCACGGCATCGGGCGAAACGGAGGAGTCCTTGTCGGCGTAGACGGCGAAGAAGGGCTGCTTGACCTGCGCCAGGCCGCTGAAGTCGCGGCCGAAGTGCCAGGCATTCACCTGGAAGGGCCAGATGCCGAAGCTCGCGCCCATGAAGGGGACGAGGCCGAAGCCGGCCTTGAGGCGGGCATCGCGAAAGGATCGCCCGGGCTTCTCCGGGTCGACGCCGCCAAGCATGGCGAGCACCGTCTGCCCGCCGGCGCTGGCGCCCGACGCGCCGATGCGGGCCGTGTCGACGGCGCCTGCGAAGTCCGGGTGGGCCAGCACATGGTCGAGGGCCGCCGTGAAGGCCAGGCGCCGCAAGGCCACCGATTCGTCATAGCCGCGGGCGCGACCGTCGCCATGAAAGATGTCGACCACGATGTAGCCGTGCGAGGCCAGCTGCTTGAGGTGGGCGAGATGCCAGAGGCCGTGGGTGTTGTAACCGCCGGAGTAGATGATGAGCGGGTATCGGGTGGCGGCGTCCGCGAAGACGGGCCGTTCGCCGGGCGCCTGCATGTGCGGGAAAACGTTGTCGCCGGTGTCCTTGTAGGGGAAGACGTAGTTCGGCCGGACGTTGTCGGCCCGGGTCGGGTAGAGGACGTAGAGCAACAGCGGCAGTTGCTGGCCGGCCAGCGCGCCCGCGCCCGGGTAGTCGGCCGGCACGGTCAGCTTCAGCAGCAGGGCCGCATCGCGCTGGCTGATGAGTTCATCGACATACAGGCTGCGCGCGCCGTCGGTCTTGCCGTTGAGATAGTCCACCAGCGGCCGATCGCCGGCGGCGCCGGCCGACACCTGCATATGGGTGCTGCCAACGGCGTAGGGGCCGGGCACGGCGGCGAAGTCAGCAGCACGGGCCGACACAGGGGCCGCAATGGCGAGCGCAAGCAGCAGTCGGGCCAGCAGATATCGCACGGGCATTCCTTTGTCGGGCAGTTCAGCGCGCTGCATCGCTCCAGCGCAGGTGCACGACGCGGTAACCCTGAGCCTTCAATGCCTGCAGCAGGAATGGCAAGGCCCGCGCCGTCTGGTCCTGGGCGTCGTGCAGCAGCACGATGCCGCCGCCGCTCTTGCTGAGCTGGCCCAGCAGCTTGTCGGCCAGCATCTGCGGCGTCTGGTCGGGCAGCCAGTCCTCGGCGCCGGCATCGATGGACATGACGGTGATGCGGCGCTCGCCCAGGGCCGTCATCAGCGTGGGCGTTTCTTCCAGGAAGGGGAAGCGCCAGGCAGCGGGCTCGGCGCCCAGCGCGGCGCGGTAGGTGGCCACCATCGCATCGAGGTCGGCCGTCTGCGCTGCCGGCGGCAGTTGCGAGAAGTGCTCGTGCCGGTAGCCATGCATGCCCACCGTGTGGCCGGCGTCGCGCACCTGGCGGGCCAGGGCGGCATGCTGTTGCAAGGGCTCGCCGTTCATGAAGAAGCTGGCCTTCACGCACTGGTCGGCCAGCGCCTTCAGCACCAGGGGCGTGGACTCGGCCCGCGGGCCGTCGTCGAAGCTCAGCACCACCTCGCGCGGCGCCAGCGTCGGCAGCGCCGCATGCTGCGCCTTGCCCCAGGCGGCCGCCTCGCGTTTGAGCGTCAGCGTGCGGGCGGTGCCCAGCACGTCGGCGGCGCAGACGGGGTCAGCGGCGGTGGCCGCGGTCGTGGCCGTCGCCAACACCATGCCCAGCAGCCAGCGCATCAGTGACCGCCCGCCGGAGCGGCCTGACCGCTGAACTCGGCGGCTTCCTCATGGTCATGCGGGAAGGGCGCCAGCCACGCCAGGATCACCGGCGGGATGGAGAAGACCAGCACCCAGCCGAAGAAGCCCACATAGTGATGGTCCACCGCGCTCCACAGCAGCGCGCTGACGCTGCCGGTGCCCCATTTGGTGAGCGCCATGACGCCCGTGGCCATCGCGTAGTGGGCCATGCGGAAGGGCCCCGGGGCGATCTGCTGCATCATGTAGAGCATGTGGCCGACCGAGCCCATGCCGAAGCCGAACTTCTCGATGGCGACGATGACGGCGATGGTCGTCGTGTCGGTCGGCATCGTCTGCGCGAGGTAGAAATAGGTCAGGTGCGGGATGTTGAGCACCAGGGCCAGCGTGAAGAAGCTGCGCGGCAAGGTGCGCTTGGCCACCAGGAAGCCGCCCAGGAAGGCGCCGGCGATGAAGGTCAGCGTGCCGACCGTGCCGTTGATGTGGCCCAGCGACTCGTTGTCCAGGCCCAGGCCACCCGCGCTCACCGCGTCGAGCAGGAAGAGCGGGCCGAACTTCTCGATGAAGCCCTCGCCGAAGCGGTAGAAGAAGATGACGGCCAGCATCATCCAGATCTGCGGCTTCTGGAACAGCGTGACCCAGGCGTCGCGCGTGGCGCGCAGGCCGCCGCCCAGGCCCTGGCCGTGCAGCGTCGACGGCGCACCCGGCGGCAGCACGCGCACATGCCACAGACCGAACAGCGCCATCGACGCAGCGGCCAGCGACACGACCACCATCCAGCACTGCACCCAGCCCATGCCGACGTGGTTGTGCAGATAGCCGGTCAGCGACACGAACAAGCCGGAGGCGACGACGGCGCCCATGTTCCAGCACATGCCCTGCAGGCCGGCGTAGCGCGCCTGGTCGGTCTTGGAGACGGTGGTCATGAAGACGCCGTCGGCGCAGGTGTCCTGCGTGGCCGAGGCGAAACCGACGATCCAGAAGAAGGCCAGCGAGAGCTTGAAGAAGCTCTCCATCGGCAGGCACAGCGCGACCAGGCCCAGCGCGGCCGCCATCGTGAACTCCATGCTGATGACCCAGAAGCGCTTGCTGCGGTAGGTTTCCAGCAGCGGCGCCCACAGCGGCTTGAGCACCCAGGGCAGGTACATCTGCGAGGTGTAGAGCGCGATGTCCTCGTTGGACACGCCCAGGTTCTTGTAGATGATGGCCGCGACGACACCGACCATGACGTTGGGCAGGCCCATGGCGAGGTAGAGCGAGGGCACCCAGACGAGCGGGTGGCGGGAGGTCGAGGACATGGGGTCTCCGGTTTTCTTTTCTTGGAATTAGTGAGGCTTGGGCGTCAATGCCTGCAACGCCGCCGACACATAGACCAGCGGCGCGTTCCAGTTGATGGCGACCTCGTTGCTGGCATAGCTGCAGAAGTGGTCGAGATAGGCCATGGCCGGCAGCGCCGAGGGGTAGGCGGGACAGCTTTTCTGGTCCTGCCGGCCCGGGTTGGGGCCGCCGACGAGGAAACCCGGCACCGGCGGCTCGACGCCGTCGGCCTCGGACGGCCGGTGGTGGGGGTGCAGCGGCGGCTTGCTGCCGAAGCCCGTCACCATGGACTGGCCCAGCGGGTTGCGGCCGAGCAYATGGTCGAACAGCGCCTGGGCCGCGGCCAGCGTGTCGGCCCTGGGCTGCAGCCGGTAGGCCTGGATCAGCATCAGCGCCTGGTTCAGCACCACGGCGTTGCTGCCCCAGACATAGTCCTTGGCGCCCATGCCCACGCGGTAGGCCGAGCCGCGCCACTGGGCGACGAGTTCATCAGCAAGTTCCATCAGACGGGCCCGAACGACAACGCTGTCATTTTGACTCAGATGCCCGCGGTTCTGGCCTAGGGTTACCCATGCCAGGCCCTTCACATCGCCCCAGCCCGGTACGCCGATGGCGAGCTTTTCAAGGTCGGGCCGGTAGCGCCTGTCGCCCGTCGTGACCCAGAGTTCGGCGCCTGCCCAGGCGAACTCGTCGGCCAGGGCCTCATCGCCATAGCCGCCGGTGCGGATGTCGGGCGGCTGCTTGTAGATGTCCTTGGGGTGCGCCTGCGCCCAGGCCCAGGCGCGCTGTGACGCTGCCAGCATGCGGGCCGACAAGCCCGGCCGCTGCGGCTCGAAAGCGGCGAACACGCGGCTGGCCTGCGCCATCACGGCGGCGAAGTCCAGCGCCGCGGCGGTGCTCTTCTGCACGACATAGCGCTCGCCCCTCGCATCGACCGGCATGACGACGCCGTCGAAGCCCTTGTTGGTGAGCTTGTGATAGACCCCGCCGTCGGCCGGGTCCTGCATGTCCAGCATCCACTCGAGGTTCCACAGCGCCTCGTTCAGCACATCCGGTAGACCGTCGCCACTCTCGGGAATGTTGAGCTTCTGCGCCTTGAAGAAGGCCGGGTAATGCTCCCACGCAGCCAGCAGCGTGTAGACGGTGATGCCGGAATTGACGATGTACTTGTTGTAGTCACCAGCGTCGTACCAGCCCTTGGGCGCGCTGATGACGGTGCCTTCCGGCCGGCCGGGGCCGGCGGCGGAGGCGTGCACCAGCACATGGTCGTCCGCATGGCCGGCGGGGCGTGCCCAGCGGCCGGCGTTGACGCCCCACAGCGGCGTGCTGGCGCGGTTGAAGTAATAGGCCTTGAGAGCTGCGGCGCTCAGCTCGGCATAGGCATCGGCCGCGATGTGGATGCGCGGCGAGCGCGGCAGGCCGTCGACGACGAGTTCGTAGTCGCCCGGCGCCTTCAGCGCCGAGAAGTCGGCCAGGCGCACGACGCGGTCGGCCGGCGCCCAGCGCGCGCCAGCACCCAGCGCCCCTTGCAGCACGACCTCGTCGGTGCCGGCACGCACGAGCCTGAAGCCACGCGCTGCCGTGTCGGGGATGGCGGCCCACTTGGCCGCGCCGGGTGTGAAGCCGACCTGGTTGACCTCGATGCCATCGGCGCGCGCCAGGCCGGCGGCCAGCAGGCAGGCCGCGCCGAGGCGGTGGAAATGTCGGTTCATGGCGTCGCGATCCAGGTGAGGGTGTCGGTGGCGCCGTTGTCGGCGCGGGCCTGCAGGCGGTTGCGGCCCGGCTGCAGCATGACGCCGGGCCAGGTCGCGATGCCGCCGCGCACGGCTTGCGCGGGCAGGTCGGCACCGTTGAGATGGAGCGTGACGCGTGTGCCGTTGGCGTAGACCTTGACGTCGACACGGCCGGCGGCGCGCGGCGTGGCACGGCGGCTGGCGATGTGGGCGACCGGTTGGCGGCTCCACTGCGCCTGGTAGTAGAGGAAGGCGTCCTTGCGGGTCTGGCGGTCGTAGCTCACCAGACCCTTGTCGTTGATGCCGGGGCGGTCGCCCTCGTTGCGGCCGGCGGAGGCGAGGTCGAAGCCGACCCAGACAAAGCTGCCCCACAGCCAGGGCCGCGCGGCGATCTGCGGCCAGTAGGCCTCATGGAACAGCGCCTGGTATTGCTCGGGATGCCAGCGGTCGGTGGGCTTGGGGCGCTGCGGTGGGTCCTGCTGGTGCAGCACGCTGGCGCCGGCGCCGTACTCGGCCAGCGCCAGCGCGCGGTCGGGCTGGCCGGCATGCACGCGATCGGCCCAGGGGCCGATGTCGCTGAACTGGCCGTCGTACCAGCCGTAGTAGCGGTTGAAGCCGATGACGTCGGTCTGCCGCGCCATCGCATGGTCGTCGGCGGCGCAGCAGTGGGCATAGCTGCTGGGCCGCGTCGGGTCCAGTTCGTGCGCCAGCCGRCTCATGTCGGCCAGCAGCTTCACCACCGCGTCGTCCGAGCGATAGACCTCGTTGCCCACGCCCCAGATGAAGACCGACGGATGGTGCTGGTTCTGCTTGACCAGCTCGCGCAGTTGCTGCGCGAGGTTGGCGCGGAAGGCTTCGTCCTCCCCCATCGCCGCGTTCAGCGGAATCTCGGTCCACACCAGCAGGCCGGCGCGGTCGGCGTTGTCGTAGGCGCGCTGCGGGTGCTGGAAGTGCACGAAGCGCAGGCCGGTCACGCCCAAGTCGCCGAGGACGCGGAAGTCCTCGTCGATCTGCGTGTCGCCGACGGCCAGGCCGTGGCCCGGGCGGCCGCTGTGGAAGAGGTTGACGCCATGCACGGCATGGGGCTTGCCGTTCAGCAGCAGGCCACGCTGCGGGTCGACCTGCACATTGCGCAGACCGAGCGGCAGCGTGATCGTGTCGAGCAGGTCGGCGCCGTCGCGCAGTTCGGCCGTCAGCGTGTAGAGGTGCGGGTCGGCTGGGCCTTGCCAGAGGTGGGGCCTGGGCAGGGTCCAGGGCTGCTCGACCACGACGGTGTTGTCGGGCGCGGCTTGCACTGCCTGCTGGCCTTGCGCCACGACGCGGCCGGTGGCGTCGCGCAGGCCGAGGTTCAGCACCAACCGTCGGGCCTCGCCGCCGTCGTTGCGCACGCGGGCGCGCAGCGCCAGTTGCGCACGCTCTGTGCTGACATCGGTGGCCGACACATAGACACCCGGCCCGCCGTCATCGAGCAGGTCGAAATGCGCGGCCGGCACGGCCAGCAGCTTCACGCCGCGGTAGAGGCCGCCGAAGACGGTGAAGTCGCCGCCCAGCGGCGCCACATGCGGGGCCGTCGCGTTGTCCACGCGCACGGCAACCCGGTTGCGGCCGGCCGCGAGCCAGCGGCTGATGTCGATGCGAAAGGCCGCGTAGCCGCCGTCGTGCCGGCCGGCCAGCTGGCCGTTTACCCAGACCTCGGCCCGCAGCGCCGCGCCGTCGAATTGCAGGAAGAAGCGCTGCCCCGCGGGCAATGCCGGCAGCTCGCGCCGGTACCAGCCGGGGCCGCGGTAGTAGGCGCCACCGGCCTCGCCGTCGATGCCATTCCAGGTGTGCGGCAGGCGTACTGCGGTCCAGGCGGTGTCGTCGAAATCGACGGCGCTCGCACCCGCCACGTCGCCACGCGCAAAGCGCCAGCCCTCGTCCAGCGCGGTGACCTGCCGTGCCGACGCGTGGCCGCAAAGAAGCAGCAGCGCAAACAGCAGCGACCTGAAGACACTCATGGCTTCTGCACGACGACCTTGCCGCGCAGGCCCGAGGGCTGCGCGGGGTCGGACTCGATCATCACCGTCAGCTGCCGCTGCGCAGCGCCCTTGGGCAGCGGCACAGAGAACTCGGCCGGTGCGGCGCTCGTCTTCTCGCCCAGCTTCGCACCCGCCAGCCAGATTTGCGCCTTGCCGGCCAGCTCGCGGAATACCAGCCGGGCGCGGCCGTCGTTCAGGTCGGCGCGCAGGCGCAGCTCGGTGCGGTAGAGGCGCCATGCCGGCGACTCGGCGGCCTGCTTGATCGGCACCTCGCCCCAGCCCCAGGTGTTCATGTCGTTGTCTGCAAGCTGGACGTTGGGGTCGGGTCGCTGGGCCTGTGCGGGCGAGATGCGCCAGTACAGCAACTGCGTCACAGGCTCGGCTGCAGCCACCGCTGGCGGCGCAGGCGCGGCCTGCACGGTCAGCGTGATCTCGGCGGGCTGCAGGCCATCGGCCAGCGCGCGCAGCTTCACCTCGCCATTGCCGCCGCGGCGGCTTTGCAGGATGACCTGGGCCAGCCCGTTGTAGAGGCTGCGCTCGCTGGCCTTCTCAGGCTCGTGCGAGTTCGCGTCGCCATTGCCCACGCCGATGACGCTGGCCGGCCCGAGCAGCTCGAAGCGCACCTGCTGYTGCGCCGTCGGCACCGGCCGCCCCTGAGCATCGAGGGCGCTGACGGTCACGGGCATGGCGTCAAGCCCATCGCCGGCCAGCGCCGTGCGGTCGGGCGTCAGCAGCAGGCGCACGGGTGCTCCGCTGGTCTCGACGACGTCGCGCGCGATCTCGGCGCCGCCTTTCAGCGCGACCGCTTCCAGCTTGCCGGGCGCATAAGCCACGTCGAAGCTGACCATCTCGAAGGGATCGACATCGCGCTCACCGACCGTCTGACCGTTGAGCAGCAGGCGCACGCGCGGCGCATTGCTCAGCACCATGACACGCTGCTGCTGCCCCTCCCGCCCCGGCCAGTTCCAGTGCGGCGCGATCTTGACGACCGGCTGCTCCTCCAGCTTCACCCACTGGGCGCGATGCAGCCAGAACGCCGTCTTGGCGAAGCCGCACAAGTCCATCGCGCCGAACACCGAACCCGCGCTGGGCCACTCGAAGGGCGTGGGTTCGCCGCGGTAGTCGAAGCCGGTCCAGACAAAGCCGCCGGCGATGAAAGGCCGCTCGGCGATGGCTTTCCAGGCTTGGCGGTGCGTGTTGCCCCAGTAGGCGGCCTCGCTGTCATCCGACGCCATCAGATGCTTGGCTTGATCCGTCTTGAACTCGCCGCGCGACATGAAGGCGGAGGTGTCCTCCGAGCTGGTCAGTGGCAGTTTGGGGTTGGCCTTGTGGAAGCGGTCGTACTCGCCGATCTGGTAATTGAAGCCCACCACGTCAACGGCCTGCGATACGTTGATGTCGGCGAACAGGCCGCCATTCATCGCCGCCGTCACGGGGCGGGTGGCGTCCAGCGCCTTCACGGTAGACACCATGCGACGCACCATCTCGTAACCCACCTCGGTGCCCTGCATGGGCTCCTCGTTGAACACCGACCACAGCACGACGCTGGGGTGGTTGCGGTCGCGTTTCACCAGCCAGCTGAGCTGCTGCAGATAGTCGGGCGAAGGGTTGAAGTTGCGGTTCTCGTCCATGACGAGAAAGCCCATGCGGTCGGCCAGGTCCAGCACCTCGGCGGCCGGCGCGTTGTGGGCGAAGCGGATGGCGTTGACGCCCATGTCCTTCAGGCGGCGCAGCCGGAATTCCCAGAGGGCCTCAGGCACGGCGACGCCGACGCCGGCGTGATCCTGGTGGATGCAGACGCCTTGCAGCTTGACGTGCTGGCCGTTCAGGAAGAAGCCCTGGTCGGCGTCGAAGCGGAGGGTGCGGAAGCCGGTCTGGATCTCGGCCTCGTCCAAGGCCTGGCCCGCGGTCAGGCGGGCGCGCACGCGGTACAGCCGCGGATCCTTCAGCGTCCACAGCTGCGGCTGCTGTATGGCGAGCTGCAGCTTTGCCGTGCTCATGCCCAGCGGCTGCACGCGCATCTTGCTGCGAGAGCGCGCAACCTCCTTGCCGGCGGGGTCGACGAGGCTCACTTCGACCTCGGCATCCTGCGCCGCGCGGCCGCTGCTCTGCACCTCGATCTCGACCGGCAGCGACCAGCGCTTGCCGTCAGCACTCACCGGGTTGGCATGGATGCCGTCGGTGGCGATGTGCACGGCGCTGCGCTTGACCAGCCAGCTGTGGCGGTAGATGCCGGCGCCTTCGTACCACCAGCCTTCCTGCGCGTCGGCGTCCACACGCACGGCGATGTTGTTCACGTCCTCGCCGTAGCGCAGATAGGGCGTGATGTCGATGTTGCGGCCGTTGTAGCCCGACCAGTTGCGGTTCACGACGACGCCGTTGACCCACACCGTGCTGTGCGTGGCAATGGCGTCGAACTGCAGCTCGATGTGGCGGCCACGATCGGATGCAGGCAGCTGGAAGTAGCGCCGGTACCAGGCGATGCCGCGCCTGCGGTAGCCCTGGGAGATGTTCTCGTTGGCGTCGAAACCGCCCTCCACCGCCCAGTCGTGCGGCAGGTCCAGGCGGCGCCAGCCGGAGTCGTCGAAGTCGGTCGCCGCCGCCCCCGTGGCGCCACCGGCCTTGGCGCTGTTGTAAGAGGCCCCATGGCCCTTGACGGGTGGCGTGACGACCTCGCCTGGGTGGAACAGCCAACCTTGATCGAGCGACAGGCGCTCGCGCGGGGCGGCCTGAGCGAAGCTGGCGACTGCCAGCAAGACCATCAACAGAACGCCACGCCAAGCCACAAGTTTCTCCATCAAGTAGTGCGCCGGTGGAAGGCCCGGGCAGGCACATCCACCAGCTTTGGCTGCATCATGCCGTCCAGCTGAGCGAGCCACCTTCGGATCGCGTCGGGCTGCGTTTGCCGTCAACGTCCAGGCACCAGTCGCGCAGTGCGCCCTCGGTCACCTGGGCCGTGTATTGCCCGCCCTGGCGACTGACCGTGCCACGCGCGGCAACGCTGCCGTCCGCTGCGACGACCGTGAAGGCCGCGCTCGCGCTGTCGTCCAGCTCGAACACGCGCAGCACGGTGCCGCGGGCGTAGTCGTAGTCCGGCTTCTCGGTCTCGGCGCCCCAGGCGATGACGCTGCCCGGCGCGGCATACAGCGGCATGGACAGGAAGCCATGCGTCTCGCGGTGCCAGCGGCCGCCCTGCTTCTTCTCGCCGGACAGCAGATGGGTCCACTGGCCCTCGGGCAAGTAGAAGTCCACCTCGCCGTTCTCGGTGAAGACGGGCGCCACGAGCAGCGACTCGCCGAGCTGGTACTGGCGGTCCAGTGTGGCGCAGGCCGGGTCCTGCGGGTGCTCCAGCAGCATCGCGCGCATCATCGGCACGCCGGTCTGCGTCGCCTCGTGAGCCTTGGCGTAGAGATAGGGCATGAGCTGGTGCTTGAGCCGCGTGAAAACGCGCAGCACGTCGCAGCTCTCCTCGTCGACGAGCCAGGGCACGCGATAGAAGCTGCTGCCGTGCAGGCGGCTGTGCGAGGACATCAGGCCGAACTGGATCCAGCGCTTGTAGACAGCCGGCGGCGGGTTGCCTTCGAAGCCGCCGATGTCGTGGCTCCAGAAGGCGAAGCCGCAGCTCGTCAGCGACAGGCCGCCGCGCAGGCTCTCGGCCATGGACTCGAAGGTGGACCAGCAGTCGCCGCCCCAGTGCACCGGGAAACGCTGGCCCGAGGCATAGGTCGAGCGGGCAAAGACGATGGCATCGCTGCCCTGCACTTCCTGCAGCAGCTCGAACACCGCCTGGTTGTATTGCAGCGCGTAGAGGTTGTGCATCTCGACGGGGTCAGAGCCGTCGAAATAGGTCACACCCTCGCTCGGGATGCGCTCGCCGAAGTCGGTCTTGAAGCAGTCAGCGCCGGTGGCCAGCAGGCGGCGCAGATGGCCCTGGTACCAGGCCTTGGCGGCCGGGTTCGTGAAGTCCACGATGGCCATGCCGGGCTGCCATTGGTCGGTCTGGAAGGTCAGGCCGTTGCTTCTCTTGATGAAGTAGCCGTGCTTCACGCCTTCGGCGAACAGCGGCGACTTCTGCGCAACGTAGGGGTTGATCCACAAGCTGATCTTCAGGCCCTTGGCGTGCAGGCGCTCCAGCATCGCCTCGGGCTCGGGGAAGCCGCGGCGGTCCCATTCGAAGTCGCACCACTGGAATTCGCGCATCCAGAAGCAGTCGAAGTGGAAGACCGCCAGCGGCAGCTCGCGCCGCTTCATCTCGTCGATGAAATGCGTGGCCGTCGCCTCGTCGTACTGGGTCGTGAACGAGGTCGTCAGCCACAGGCCGAAGCTCCAGGCCGGGGGCAGCGGGGCGCGGCCTGTCAGCGCTGTCAATCGGCCAAGAACCTGCTTGGGTGTGGGGCCGGCGATGACGCAGTAGTCCAGGCTCTCGCCCTCGCGGCTGAACTGCACGCGCGCGACCTTCTCCGAGCCGACCTCGAAGGACACCGGGCCGGCCTCGTTGACGAGCACGCCGTAGCCGCGGTTGGTCAGGTAGAAGGGCACGTTCTTGTAGGCCTGCTCACAGGCCGTGCCGCCGTCCTTGTTGGTGTTCTCGACGATCTGGCCGTTCTTGACCCAGGGCGTGAAGCGCTCGCCGAGACCGTAGACGTTCTCGCCCACCGCCAGCGACAGCTGATCGTGCTGATCGT
>NZ_JBFUAB010000016.1:0-185853 GCF_056406535.1 Roseateles sp. P1_C1_2 | reverse complement strand
GGCGCCGCCCACGCGCCGGGGCTGGACTGGGACGCGCTGACGGCGCCTGCCGACGCGCTGCTGGACGCGCTGGCGGAGCCGTCCAGCCTCGGCGTCATCTCGGTGGCCCTGGACGACGACGGCTTGCTGCGGCATGTGCCGCTGCTGCACCGCGTGCAGGGCCGCAGCCTGCCCAGCCTGGCCTTTGCGGCACGGCTGCGGGCCGATGGCGCGCTGGCCTGGCGGCGCGACGGTGGCGATCTGCTCGCCGGGGCGCGCCGCTGGCCGGTGGACGAGGCCGGCCAATTGCGCCTGCGCCTGCCGCTGAACGGCGACGCGCCACCGCGGGTGTCCTGGCAGCGCCTGATGCGTGCGGCCCTGGGCGAGGTGGAGGACACCGAACTGGCCCGGTTGCTGGCCGGTCGCAGCGTCTTCGTCGGCAGCAGCGCCTTCTTTGCCGACGAGGTCATGACGCCCCAGGGACGGCTGTCGGGCACCGCGCTGAATGCCGCCGTCTTCGAAGCGCTGGGCGGCGAGCCGCTGCCGCTGCTGCGTGACCGTGGCGCGGCGGTCTGGGCTGTCGATGCCGGCCTGCTGGCCCTGGGCCTGTTGCCACTGCTGCTGCGCCGCCAGGCTCTTGCCGCCGGTGTGGCCATGACGGCCATGGTGCTTGCTGCGTGGTTGGCCGTGGCAGCAGGGCGGCTGCCCACGCCGGCGCCGGCCTTCTATCTGCTGGCCCTGGGCCTGTTGTTCACCGCCATCGAGCATGAGCGCGCCCATCGCGAGCGCGAACGCGAGCTGACCCGCGAGCGCGAGCTGGCCGACGCGCGCAGCCGCGCCAAGACCGAATTGCTGGCCCAGGTCAGCCACGAGATGCGCACGCCGATGAACGCGGTGCTGGGCTTCTCCGACATCCTGGCGCGCTCGCCGCTGCGGCCCGAGCAGGCCCATTACGTCGAGGTGCTGGGCCACGCCGGCCGCCAGGTCTTCGCCCTCATCAACGACCTGCTCGACAACGCCCGCATCGAGAGTGGACGGCTGGAGCTGGCCCCCCACCCCTTCAACCTCGTCGATCTCGTCGAGCTGCAACTGGAGCTGCTGCGTTCGCGCGCCCAGAGCCAGGGCCTGTGGCTGCGCGTGTTCGCGCGCACCGAGGCCACCGGCTGGGTGCTGGGCGACCAGCAGCGCGTCGCCCAGATCGTCACCAACCTGGTCGGCAATGCGATCAAGTTCACCAAGACCGGTGGCGTGACGGTGGAGCTGTCGCGGGATGGCGAGGGCCGCGTGCTGATCAGCGTGCAGGACACCGGCATCGGCATCGCGACGGACCGGCTGGAACGCATCTTCCAGCCTTTCGCCCAGGCCGACGCGTCCATCGCGCAGGAGTTCGGCGGCACGGGCCTGGGCCTGGCCATCACGCGCAGCCTGGCGCGGCTGATGGGCGGCGACGTCGGCGTGCAGAGCCGCCTCGGCGAGGGCAGCCGCTTCGAGGTCAGGCTGGACCTGCCGGAATCGCGCCCGCCGCATGCCGACCTGACCGAGGCGCGCGCCGAACCACGTGCTGACCGTATTGCGCCGAGCCGCTCGCTGGCCCTGCTGCTGGCCGAGGACAACGACGTCAACGTGCTCGTCATCGAGGGCATGCTGCAGCCCCTGGGCCACCGCATCACGCGGGTGCGCGACGGCGAGCAGGCGCTCGCCGCCTTGCGAAAGGGTACGGGCGACGGCGAGTTCGACCTCGTGCTGATGGACATGCTGATGCCGGGCATGGACGGCCTCACGGCCACGCGCCAGTGGCGTGCCATCGAGGCCGCAGAGGGCCTGCCTCGCACACCCATCGTCGCGCTGACGGCGAACGCCTTCGACACCGATGTGCAGCAGTCCCTCGCTGCCGGTTGCGACGCGCACCTGACCAAACCCCTGAGCCTGGCGGCGCTGCTGCAGGCCCTGGCCCAGTACGCGCGAGTCTGAGTCGTTAGGGGCCGGCCTGGCCCGTGTGGAAAGTCAGCCCCTAGTTCTTGGTGCTGCGATTGCGCCACAGCCTGACTTCCCGCAGGGGAAACCGCATGAAGTGCCGCTCACACTTCTTTGCACGAGGGCAACAAGCCGCGCCGCGGCGGGGGTCGGGGCGACCTCTTCACAAAGCCCCAAACGACAGGAGTACTGCTTCCATGCAACACCGTCACACCCGACTGGCGCTGGCGCTGCTGGCCGCCGGCATCGCCGGCACGGCCGCCGCGCAGAACGCGCCGGCCCAACAGCAGCAGCTCGAGCGCATCACCATCACCGGCTCGTCCATCAAGCGCGTCGAGTCCGAGACGGCCCTGCCCGTCACCGTGATGACGCGCGACCAGATCGAGAAGACCGGCGCCACCAATGTCGAGGACATCCTGCGCCGCATCGGCGCCAACACGGCCATGCAGTCGGATTCGACGCAGGGCGCCGGCTATTCCCAGAGCTTTGCCAACCTGCGCGGCCTGGGCCCCAATTCCACGCTGGTGCTGCTCAACGGCAGGCGCCTGGCCAACTTCGCCTTCGGCTCCATCGGCGGCAACTCGTCGGTCGACCTGAACAGCATCCCCTTCGCGGCCATCGATCGCATCGAGGTGCTGCGTGATGGCGCCTCGGCCGTGTACGGCACCGACGCCGTCGGCGGCGTCATCAACTTCATCACCCGCAAGGACTACGACAAGGGCGCCATCACGCTGAAGTACGGCGCACCCGAGAAGAGCATCGGCGGCAAGGAGACCAGCGCCTCCATCGCCTTCGGCATGGGCGGCCTCAAGACCGACGGCTACAACCTGCTCCTGACCGGCAACGTCAAGAAGCAGACCAAGGTCAGCTCCCTCGACCAGAAGTGGTATCTGCGCGGCATCGACGAAATCCCCGGCTCCGATCCCCCGACCTCGGGCCGCTCCTTCCCGGGCCGCCTCGTCGACTTCAACATCACGCCGGGCGCCTATGCCAACGCGGGCGCCGACTTCAGCCCCTGCGACCCCAACTTCAACACCATCCAGACGCTGGCGGCGACGACGCCCAACGGCACGCCGATCAAGCGCTGCCGCTTCATCTATCCGGCCATGCAGGAGAACCTGCCCGACTCCAAGAAGGCCGATGCCTTCGGCCGCTTCACGCTGGACACGGGCAACGATTCGCAGGTCTTCTTCGAGGCCAGCTACGCACGCAACGACTCCATCGGCCGCACGGCCGCCGTGCCCATCGACTCGACAGCGGGTCATGTGAAGGCCGACGGCACCTACCCGTCCTTTGCCTTGCCCATTTCGAGCAAGTACTTCCCGGCGGCGCTGCTGACCAGCCTGGGCTACACCCCGGCCCAGTTCGACACGCTGGGTGGCGGCTTCACCGAGATCGCGATGCGCTCCGTGCCGGTCGGCCCGCGCACCAACAACGTGTTGAACGAGCAGACCCGCTTCGTGGCCGGTGCCTCCGGCATCTTCCAGGGCTGGGACTACGACGCCGGCCTGACGATGTCGCAGGCCAAGGGCTCGCTGGACTACTACAACTATCTGCACGAAGGCCGCTTCATCGCCGAGCTGGCCAAGGGCATCATCAACCCCTTCGGCCCGCAGGACGAGGCCGGCCTGGCCGCACTGAACCGCGCCCGCATGGAAGGCCCGATGCGCCGCTCCAAGAGCACGACCTATGCGTTCGACGCCAAGGCCAGCAAGGAGCTGATGAGCATGGCGGGCGGCCCGATGATGCTGGCCGTCGGCACCGACCTGCGCAAGGAAAAGGCTGACGACCATGCCGTGAACCCGGACTACGAGCTGGGCCTGCACATCGGCGGCGAGGGCACCGTGCCCAAGACCGTGGCCTCGCGCACCATCTACGCCGTCTTCAGCGAGCTCTCCATGCCCTTCGCCAAGGGCTGGGAGGCGACCGTCAAGGCGCGCTATGACAAGTACAGCGACTTCGGCAGCACCTTCAACCCGGGCGTGACGCTGCGCTTCCAGCCCAGCAAGGAAATCCTGCTGCGCGGCAGCGCCGGCACCGGTTTCCGCGCGCCGACGCTGTGGGACGTCAACAGCCCAACGGCCTTCACCAACACCGCCAACTCCCTGGTCGACCCGAACTGCCCGGCCGGCCAGGCCGGCGACCCGCGCTGCGAAACGCAGTTCAATGTGCGACTGTCCAGCGACCCCAACCTCAAGCCCGAGAAGTCGCGCCAGTACTCCATCGGCGCGGTGTTCGAGCCGGTGCGTGACCTGTCCATCGCGCTGGACTACTGGCACATCCAGAAGAAGGACCAGATCGGCACCATTGGCGGCGACGCCATCATGTCCGACGCGACCCTCTACCAGCGCTACAACGCCCGCATCCACCGCCTGGCCGCGCCGAACAACTTCATCAGCTACATCGAGACCCCGGTCGAGAACCTGGGCGACCTGAAGACCAACGGCATCGACGTGGACGTGAAGGCGAGCTGGCCGCTGGGCAGCATGGGCCGCCTGGGCGCCAGCTTCACCGGCAGCTACATCAACCAGTGGAAGCAGCAGAACGGCAAGGGCACGCCCTTCGTGTCCTATGAGGGCACGGCCGGCGACGGCGCCGGCGTGCAGCCGGTGCCCAAGTGGCAGCACACCCTGGGCCTGGACTGGAACCTGGGCAACTGGAACCTGACGCTGGAGAACGTCTTCATCAAGGGCTGGACCGAGTCGGCCGGCCTGGTGGAGGCCAATGTCGGCCCGTTGGTGGAGCACAAGGTCAAGGACACCAGCCGCTGGAACATGGCCGTCGGCTGGAAGCCCATCCCGACCCTGGCCCTGCGCCTGGGTGCGCGCAACCTGCTGGACCAGGATCCGCCGTTCACGGCCGTGTCCAGCTATGGCTCGCATGTGACCGGTTATGCCGGCTCCTTCGTCGACCCGCGCGGCCGCTTCTGGTACATGACAGCAAGCTATCAGTTCAAGTGAAATGACTCGCGCCCAGGGCGCGATCGCAAGGGGCTCTTCGGAGCCCCTTTTTCTTTGGACAGGCAGCCTGGGCCGGCATGTTGCCGCTATCGTCACGCCGCATGAGCCTGCCCGCGCCGCGCGACTTCGACACCTCCTTCATGGCCGGCGGCGGCGAGCTGGGCGAACTGATGCGCGCCCACGACTGGACCGCCACACCGCTGGGTGAGCCGGCTCAATGGCCGCGCAGTCTGAAGACGGTCGTGCGCATCATGCTGACGTCGCGCCAGCCGATCTGGATCGGCTGGGGTCCGCAGCTCATCTATCTCTACAACGACGCCTACCAGTCCATCATTGGCGGCCGGCATCCCTGGGCCCTGGGGCAGCCGACCGCCATGGTCTGGCGCGAGATCTGGCCCGAGATCGCGCCGCTGCTGGGCACGGCGATGACGGGCGACGGCATCTTCGTGGAGAGCCAGCTCCTCATCATGGAGCGCAACGGCTACCCGGAGGAGACCTACTACACCTTCTCCTACAGCCCCATTCCCGGCGACGACGGCGTGCCGGCCGGCATCATCTGCGCCAACTCCGACGAGACGCTGCGCGTCGTCGGCGAGCGCCAGCTGGCCCTGCTGCGCGAACTCGCCTTGCGCGCGGCGGACGCCCGCACCGTCGCCGATGCCGTGCAGCGCTGCACCGAGGCGCTGGAGACCAACCGCAAGGACGCGCTGTTTGCGGCCGTGCTGCTGCGCGAGCATGGCGAGTCCGCCTTCGCGCTGGCCGGCACCGCGGGTGGCAAGGGCCCGTGGCTGGAGGCGCTGCGAGCGCTCGATGTGCGCGGCGAGCCCTGGCGGGCGAGCGAGGTGCTGCGCTCCCAGCGCCCCTGGATCGTCGACGCGCTGCCGGCCGGCGTGGCCTGGCCCCGTGGCGACTGGAAGGAGGCCGCCGCCAAGGCCATGGTGCTGCCGATCCGCCCCAGCGGCGATGCCGGGCAGGAGGGGGTGCTCATCGTCGGCCTCAACCCCTATCGCCTGCCGCGCGACCACTACACCGATTTCCTGGGCCTGGTGGCCCAGCAGCTGTCGGCGGCCATCGGCAATGCCGAGGCCTATGAGATGCAGCAGCGCAAGGCCGAGGAACTGGCCCGCCTGGACCGGGCCAAGACCCAGTTCTTCTCCAACATCAGCCACGAGTTCCGCACGCCGCTGACGCTGATGACGGGGCCGCTGCGCGATGCCCTCGAGCACGAGCAGCTGCCGCCCTCGGCGCGCAGCCGGCTGCAGATGGTGGAGCGCAATGCGCTGCGCCTGTCCAGGCTGGTCAATGCGCTGCTGGAGTTCTCGCGCATCGAGGCCGGCCGCGTGACGTCGGTGTTCCAGCCTACCGACCTGGCGGCGTTGACCGGCGAACTGGCCAGCAGCTTCCGCTCGGCGATGGAGAGCGCGGGCCTGGTCTTCCGCGTCACCTGCCCGGCGCTGCCAGAGCCGGTCTATGTCGACCGCGACCACTGGGAGCGCATCCTGCTGAACCTGCTGTCCAACGCGCTGAAGTACACGCTGCAGGGCGAAGTCGGCGTGCGGGTCGGCGCCGAGGCGGACTGGGCCATCGTGGAGATCGAGGACAGCGGCATCGGCGTGGCGCCCGAGGAGCTGCCGCGGCTGTTCGAGCGCTTCCACCGCGTCGAGGGCGTGCAGGCACGCACCCACGAGGGCAGCGGCATCGGCCTGGCCCTGGTGCAGGAGTTGATGCGCCTGCATCACGGCCGCATCGACGTGGACAGCGAGCTCGGCCGCGGCACGCGCTTCACGCTGCGCCTGCCGCTGGGCCATGCGCATCTGCCGGCCGAGCAGGTCAGGCACGAGCGGGTCGAGACACGCAGTGGCAGCCAGGCGCCCTCCTATGTGCAGGAGGCGCTGCGCTGGCTGCCCGAAGCGGTGGCCGAGGACGCGCCCCCGGTCGGCGTCGACAGGGTCGGCATCGGCGACCGCTACCGTGCGACGCTGGGCGCCCGCATCGTCGTGGCCGACGACAACGCCGACATGCGCCACTACCTGCGCCGGCTGCTGGCGCCCTATTTCCGCGTCGAGGAGGCGGCCGACGGCGAACAGGCCCTGGCCGCCGTGCGCCGTGAGCGCCCGGCGCTGCTGCTGTCCGACGTGATGATGCCCAGGCTGGATGGCTTCGAGGTGCTGGCGGCCCTGCGCGCCGACGATGCGCTGCACACCCTGCCCGTCGTCCTGCTGTCGGCCCGTGCCGGCGAGGAGGCCCGCATCGAGGGCCTGGGCGCCGGTGCCGACGACTACCTCATCAAGCCCTTCACGGCCCGCGAGCTGCTGGCGCGCGTGTCCGCCCTCATCGAGCTGGACCTGGCGCGCCGCGGCGGCGAGCAGCAGCTGCGCCTCTTCCTGGCCCATGCGCGCATGTTCACCTGGGAGATCGACCTGGGCACGCGCCGGCTGACCGTGTCCGAGAACGCGGCCGACGTGCTGGGCGCCACGCTGCGCCATCTCGAAGAGGGTTTTGCCCTCGTCCATCCCGAGGACGTCGACGAAATACGCACGAGCATCGAAACGGCGGCGCGCGACGGTGGCGGCTTCACGCTGGAGCAGCGCATCGTGCGGCCCGACAACGGCGAGCTGCGCTGGCTGGAGACGCGCGCCCAGGCGCTGTGCAACGACGCCGGCGAGGCCGTGCGCCTGAGCGGCATCTCCTTCGACATGACCGATCGCAAGCGCCTGGAGGAGACGCTGCGCCAGTCGGACCGCCGCAAGGACGAGTTCCTTGCCATGCTGGCCCACGAGCTGCGCAATCCGCTGGCGCCCATCCGCACGGCGGCGGCGCTGATGCTGCGCACCACCCAGCCCGGCGCGCCGCAGCGCCGCGCGGTGGAGATCATCGACCGCCAGGTGCAGCAGATGGCGCGCATGGTGGACGACCTGCTGGACGTGTCGCGCATCACCCATGGCCGCATCGAGCTGGAGTGCGAGCCGGTCGAGCTGCACAGCGTCATCGACGCGGCCGTCGAGGCCGTCGGGCCGGCGATGCTGGAGCGCCGCCACCGGCTGAAGGTCGTGTCCGGCCCGGCGCTGGCCGTGCTGGCTGTGCTGGGTGACGCGGCGCGGCTGCAGCAATGCCTGGTCAACCTGCTGTCCAACGCGGCCAAATACACCGACGGCGGCGGCGAAGTGTGCGTCGAGCTGGCCCGGGACGGCGAAGAGGCCGTCATCCGCGTGCAGGACAGCGGCGCCGGCATCGCGCCGGAGACRCTGCCCGTCATCTTCGACCTGTTCGTGCAGAGCGCGCGCACGCTGGACCGCGCCCAGGGCGGCCTGGGGCTGGGCCTGGCTATCGTGCGCCGCCTCGTCGAGATGCATGGCGGCCGCGTCGGCGCCAGCAGTGCCGGCATCGGGCGGGGCTCGAGCTTCGAGATCCGCCTGCCGCTGCTGCACCAGCGGCCGGCGGCCGCGCCGGTGGCGGTCAGCGCCGCCGAGGCGCCGCGGCGCGTGCTGCTGATCGACGACAACCAGGACGCCGCCGAATCCCTGGCCATGATGCTGCGCGCCGATGGCCATGAGGTGCGCACCGGTTTCGGCCCGCAGGACGCGCTGTCGATGGCGGCTGCCTGGCAGCCCGACGTGATGCTGCTGGACATCGGCCTGCCCGGCATGGATGGCTATGAAGTGGCACGGCGCTTGAGGGCCGCAGGCCAGGCGCTGCGCCTGGTGGCGCTGACGGGCTATGGCCAGCCCGAGGACGTCCAGCGCTCCGTCGAGGCGGGCTTCGACGGCCACCTCGTCAAGCCGGTCGCCCTGGAGGCGCTGGCCCGGGCCCTGCGCCCCTAGGGTCGCAATGCCCGACTGATGTACTGGGCGGCCGCTTCTGGCTAGAGTCCCGCCGTCCCACCCCCCCTCGGAGGAAACCATGATCAACATGACCGTCAACGGTCGCGCCGTCTCGCTGGATGCTGACCCCGACATGCCATTGCTGTGGGCGGTCCGAGAGGAGTTGCAGCTCACCGGCGCGAAGTTCGGCTGCGGCGCGGCGCAATGCGGCGCCTGCACCATGCACGTGGCCGGCGCGCCGGTGCGGGCCTGCCTGACGCCGATCTCCTCGGTGACGGGCCCGGTGACCACCATCGAGGGCATGGCCAACGACAAGGTCGGCCAGGCCGTGCAAGCCGCCTGGGTCGAGCATGACGTGGCCCAGTGCGGCTACTGTCAGAGCGGCCAGGTCATGAGCGCCGTGGCCCTGCTCAAGGGCAACAAGAAGCCCAGCGACGCCCAGATCGACGAGGCGATGGCCGGCAATATCTGCCGCTGTGGCACCTACACCCGCATCCGCGCCGCCATCCACGCGGCCGCGGCTCAACTCGCCTGAGGAGAACGACATGCTGAACCCACGTCGTATCGACCAGGCCCTGACTGGCGGTCTGTCCCGCCGCAGCTTCGTCACCACCACCGTCGGTGGCGCCGTCGGCCTGGCCTTGCTGCCAGGTCTGAGCCAYGCCCAGGCGCCCAAGCCCGGCTCCAAGCCGACCGAGCAGCCGCTGGCCTTCGTCACCATCGCCAAGGACGGCACCACCACCATCCTGTGCAATCGCATGGACATGGGCCAGGGCATCGAAACCGGCCTGGCCATGATCTGCGCCGAGGAGCTGGACGCCGACTGGAGCAAGGTGCGCACCGGTTTTGGCGACCAGAAGGCCGCCTATGTGGACCCGATGTTCGGCATCCACCTGACCGGCGGCTCCAACTCGGTCAAGAACAGCTACCAGCAATACCGCGAGCTGGGGGCCCGCACCCGGGCCATGCTGGTGGCCGCCGCTGCGGAGAGCTGGGCCGTGCCGGCCGCGTCACTGAAGGCCGAGAACGGCGTCATTTCGGGCGGCGGAAAAAGCGCCGGCTACGGCGAGTTCTTCGACGCCGCGATGAAGGGCACGGTGCCCGAGGCCGTCACGCTGAAGGACCCCAAGGCCTTCAAGCTGATCGGTCGGCCCACCGGCCTGGTCGTCAGCAAGGCCAAGAGCACGGGCACCCAGGCCTATGGCATGGACGTGCAACTGCCCGGCATGGCGGTGGCCGTCATCCAGCGCCCGCCGGTCTTCAATGGCAAGGTTGGCAAGCTCGATTCGGCCGAGGCCCTCAAGGTCAAGGGCGTCAAGGCCGTGCTGACCGTGCCGCTGGACCGCGGCGGCCAGGGCGTGGCCGTCGTCGCCAGCGGCTACTGGGCCGCCAAGAAGGGCCGCGATGCCCTCAAGGTCGACTGGGACCTGGGCGGCGTCGCCAAGCCCGACACGGCCGCGCTGACCAAGCAGTACCTGGCCCTGGCCAGGACGGCCGGCACGCCGGCGCCCAAGCCCGAGTTCCAGGCCGACGTGGGCGCCTGGAGCAAGGCGCCCAAGAAGATCACGGCCGACTTCGTCTTCCCCTACCTGAACCACGCCCAGATGGAGCCGCTGGCCTGCACGGTGGACCTGAAGGCCGACCGCTGCGATTTCTATTACGCGGCCCAGATGCCCGGCATCGACGCGATGAACCTGGCCAAGACGGTGGGGCTCAAGCCCGAGCAGGTGCAGATCCATGTGCAGATGGCCGGCGGCGGCTTCGGCCGGCGCGCCACGCCGGCGACCGAATGGCCGCGCGAGGCGGCGGCCGTGGCCGTCGCGCTGGCCCAGGCCGGCAAGCCCATGCCGGTCAAGGTGATCTGGAGCCGCGAGGACGACGTCAAGGCCGGCTACTACCGGCCCATGACCGTGCACCGCGCCGAGATCGGCTTCGATGCGGCCGGCAAGATCGCGGGCTGGCAGCACCGCATCGTCAGCCAGAGCATCCTGAAGGGTTCGCCGCTGGAGGGCTTTGGCTACCAGAAGGGCGTGGATGGCACGACGACCGAGGGCATGCGCGAGCCCTATGAGTTCCCGATGAACCTCAGCGTCCACCACCCCGACGTCAATGTGCCGGTGCTGTGGTGGCGCTCGGTCGGCTCCACGCACACGGCCTATGTGATGGAGACCCTGGTCGACGAGATCGCTTTCGCCACCAAGCAGGACCCCGTCGCCTACCGCCTCAAGCTGATGGAGGGCAACGCCAAGGCCGACCGCCATCGCGCCGCCCTGCAGGCCGCTGTCGACAAGAGCGGCTATGGCAAGCGCAAGCTCAAGGCCGGCCAGGCCTGGGGCGTGGCGGTGCACGAGAGCTTCGAGTCCGTCGTCGCCTATGTCGTCGTCGCCAGCATCAAGGGCAAGGGCAAGGACCGCCAGCCGGTGCTGCAGGAAGTGCACGCCGGCGTGCACTGCAATCTCTGCGTCAACCCCAAGGCCGTCGAGACCCAGGTGCAGGGCGCGGCCATCATGGCCCTGGGCACGACGATGCCGACCCACCGCGTCACGTTCAAGGATGGCGTCGTCGAGCAGAACAACTTCTACGACATGGCCATGCCGCGCATGCCGGACGCGCCCAAGGTCATGACGGTCAGCATCGTGCCGAGCAACGACCCGCCCAAGGGCATGGGCGAGCCGGGCCTGCCGGCGCTGGCACCGGCGCTCGCGAATGCGGTGGCGCGCCTGACCGGCCAGCGCCAGCGCGAGCTGCCGTTCCGCTTCGCCTAGGCTGATTCCGAGGCTGGTGGGTAGCCAGCCTCGGCCAGCACGGCCGCCAGCGCCTCGCGGGGCAGGGCGCTGTCGACCTGGGCCGTTTTGGCTTCGCGGTCGATGTCGACACGGGCCTGGGCGTCGGCGGCCTTCAGCGCTTCGGTGATGGCGGCCACGCAATGGCCGCAGCTCATGTCGGGCAATGTGAAGCTGTGCATGCTGGCATCATGCCCGCATCTCCGCTGGACGTACTGCCATGCACATCATTGCCCTCAGCGGCGCGCTGCGCCGCGCCTCCTACAACACGGCCCTGCTGCGCGCCGCCGTCGAGATGGCGCCCGAGGGTGTCAGCATCGAACTGCGCACCCTGCACGGCATCCCCCTCTATGACGGCGACGTCGAGGCCCAGGGCATCCCGGAGGCGGTGACGACGCTGCGCGAGGAGATCCGCGCCGCCGACGCGCTGCTCATCGGCACGCCCGAGTACAACAACAGCATCCCCGGCGTGCTGAAGAACGGCCTGGACTGGCTGTCGCGACCGAGCGGCGAGGGCGCCAAGCTGTTTGGCGGCAAGCCGACCGGCCTGATCGGTGCGACGCCGGGCGGCTTTGGCACGGTGCAGTCGCAGGATGCGCTGCTTTCCGTCTTCCGCACCTTCGGCAGCGACTTCTGGATGGGCGGGCGGCTGATGGTGTCCCGGGCCGGCACGGTCTTCGATGCCGACGGCAAGCTCGTCGACGACAAGGTGCGCGAGCAGTTGCAGACCTTTGTGCAAGGCTTTGTCGACTTCGTGCGCCGGAGGGCCGCATGAGCGTCCACGTCGAGCGCATCGCCAGCCACATCGGCGATGTCGGCGGCATCCCCATCCAGCGCGCCCTGCCCAACAAGGGCCGCCGCATCATCGGCGCCTGGTGCTTTGCCGACCATGCCGGCCCGGCCACGCTGCCGCCGGAGCAGCGCATGAAGGTCGGCCCGCATCCGCACACCGGCTTGTCCACCTTCAGCTGGATGATCGAAGGCGAGATCCTGCACCGCGACAGCCTGGGCTCCGAGCAGGTGCTGCGCCCCGGCCAGGTCAACCTGATGACGGCCGGCCACGGCATCAGCCACAGCGAGGAGTCGCTGAGCGACCGCATCCATCTGGCCCAGCTGTGGATCGCGCTGCCCGATGCCGAGCGGGAAAGGGCGCCGAGCTTCCAGCACTTTGCCGAGCTGCCGCACTGCTCGGTCGGCGGCTTCGACGGCACGCTGCTGGTCGGCGATTTCGATGGCCAGCGCTCGCCGGTGCCCAGCTTCACGCCGCTGCTCGGCGTGGACCTCGTGGCCGCTGGCCCGGCCGACGCGGTGCTGGCGCTGCAACCCGGTTTCGAGCATGGGCTGATGCTGCTGGAAGGCGAGGTCGAGGCAGCGCCCGCCGGGCATGATGCCGTCGAGACCATCACGCCGGGCACGCTGCTCTATATCGGCCCCGGCTGTGAGTCCGTCGAACTGCGCTGCCCGGCGGCCGCACGGGTGCTGCTGCTCGGCGGCGAGCCCTGGGCCGCGCCGCCGCTGCTGTGGTGGAACTTCGTCGGCCGCGAGCCGGCCGAGATGCAGGACTGGGCGATGGACTGGGCCCGCGAGGATGGCGGGCGCTTCGGCGTCGTGCAGGGCTATGTCGGCCCGCGCATCCCGGTGCCGCCGGTGCCGGCGCTCAGGAAGCCCTGAGCCGCTTCACCAATTCAGCGTGCAGCAGTAGCCGCTCCAGAACGGCGCCGGCTCGGCGTTCAGTCGATAGGACTTGCCGTCGTAGCGGTAGGCCCATCGGTGCGGCCGGCGGCTGGCTCTTTCGTCGGTGTTGGTCACGATGATGTCGGCCCAACCCGCCGGACCAGGCCGGCCCATGGCCAAGGAGAGTTCGGCAGCCTGCCACTGGTCCTCGGCGTTTTCGAGGCGGGCCCGGGCATGCGTCGCGACGTTCAGCACCTGGCGCAGACTGCTGCCTGCGGGCACGAACAGCATCAGCTCGTTGCCCCAGTAGGCCTCGGCATATTGCGAACCATGGGCGGTGGAATGAAAACGCAGCCCCAGCGCGCGCAGTTGCGGCGTCAGCTGCCAGGCTGCGGTGTCGAGCTTGAAGCTGTACTCACCGACACCGGTCAGCGCGTCCGAGTCGACATGGGTCCAACGCATCTGCAGCGGGCGCTGCGTACGGGCATCGAGCAGGGCCAGGACCACCTCCCAGGCCGCGTCGCCCTCGGGTGACTTGGCGGTGCTCTCGAAGGCCATCACGGCGGCGAAGACCTGGCCCGCTGAGGGTGGCCAAGGCTTGCAGTGCTGTGAGACCAGATTGCCCAGCCCGACGACGCTTGGCCGCGCCGCCCGCAGCGCCTGCTCGATCGCGTCGCTGCAGCCCTGGCGGTCCTGGGCCTGCGCCAGGGCGCAGCTTGCGCCCAGCGCCAGCGCGAGAACCCTTTTCATCCCGCGCGCGCGCTCTTCACCAGCGCCTCGATGCGCGGCGTGGCATTCACCGGCACCAGCTCGATCTGAGGATTGGCCTTGGCGAAGACGCGGAACAGCTCGTCGGTGAAGCCATGGCCGACGTCGGTGACGCCGTCGAAATCGATCTCGGCGCGCTTGAAGGCCGACAGCCGCGAGCCGACGCGGCGGGCCTGGGCGCGCGAGTCCAGGGCCTGGCCTTCGCTGGTCAGCAGGCGCAGCTGCACGCGGGTGTGGTCGAACTCGATGCCGTCGCCTGCCAGGCTCCAGGTTTCCATGACGCCGTCCAGCGTGCGCGTCGTGTTCAGCGCGATGGCCATGTAGATGCTGCTGCCCTGGCGCGGCAGGGCCCGGCCCTTTTTCCAGCCGGCGCTTTCCCAAGCGCGGCGCTGGTAGGCGGTGTTGTTGGCGTGGATGTCGAAGACATCGGCCAGCTGCGAGCTGAAGAACAGGCCGCGGCCGGTGTGGGCGTCGGGGGCGCTCGTCAACCGCCCCTTGCTGAGCTCCAGCATCGCGTGCTGCGGGTCTTCGAGCTGGAAGGCGGTGCAGATCTTGTCGAAGACGCCGATGCCGTCATCGCTGACGAGCAGTTGTACATGCGTCGGCGTCTGGCGCAGCGACACGGTGACGCTGCTGCCGCCCGAATGGTCGGCGGCGTTGTTCACGAGCTCGGTGAAACCATGCTGGACCATGCGCTCGACATGCTTGGGCAAGGCGAAGTGAGGCGCGAAATCGCGCTGCCAGGGCAGGTCTTCCTGCAGGCCATAGAGGGTGTAGCTGCGCGCCACCTGGCGCAGGCTGCCCGGCGTGAATACCGGCCGGCGGCCGCTGCCGCCGCGGGCCAGCCAGCCGGCTTCGACCAGGCGCTTGAGGGCGGCCAGCGTGGCGCGGTGGCTGGCGCCGGTGCGTTCCTCGATATGCGTCGCCAGATCGTGCGAATGCTCGCTGGCCGCCGCGGTGATCCAGTTGGTGAGGTGGTCGAACACCAGTCTTGTCATGAGCACGCATTGTGCTGACTACTTCAACTGCGGGGGGTGGGGCGGTCCCTGACTCAGGAGGCTGCCGGCCTTTGGGGCGGGCGCGCGCCGGGGCAAGTTGCCAGGCCAGACAAGGCGCGGCCGCCGCTGTGGGGTCATTCCCACGAGGCGGGCGCAACGCTGGATGGCGTGGCAACTCGCCCCGGCCCTACGGGTTGACCCGCCTTCGAGGCTCATGCGGCGTTGCAAATACTCGCCGGGTATCCCACCCGGCTCCGCTTTGCGCCTTGCCTGACCCCCGAATGCGGGTCAACGCGCGCCCGTCCCAAAGGCCGGCAGCCTCCATAGAATCCCCAACCAGTTACGGCGCGGTTACCAAGTACGTTGGGAACCGCAGTCGGTCGAGATTTATCAACTACACCGGGGACAACCCATGCCTCTCGTTTCCATGCGCCAGTTGCTGGACCACGCCGCCGAAAACGGCTACGGCATCCCAGCCTTCAACGTCAACAACCTGGAACAGGTGCAGGCCATCATGGCCGCGGCCGACGAGGTCGGTGCGCCGGTCATCCTGCAGGCCAGCGCAGGCGCCCGCAAATACGCCGGCGAGCCCTTCATCAAGCACCTGATCCAGGCGGCGGCCGAGATGTACCCCCACATCCCGCTGGTCATGCACCAGGATCACGGCACCAGCCCCAAGGTCTGCTCTGGCGCCATCGACCTGGGCTTTGGCTCCGTGATGATGGACGGCTCGCTGATGGAAGACGGCAAGACGCCGGCTTCCTTTGAATACAACATGGAAGTCACCCGCAAGGTCGTCGAGATGGCGCACCAGGTCGGCGTCACCGTGGAAGGCGAGCTGGGCTGCCTGGGCAACCTCGAAACCGGTGAGGCCGGCGAGGAAGACGGCATCGGCGCCGAAGGCAAGCTCGATCACTCCCAGATGCTGACCGACCCCGAGGAAGCCGCCGTCTTCGTCAAGGCCACCCAGCTGGACGCGCTGGCCATCGCCATCGGCACCAGCCACGGCGCCTACAAGTTCAGCCGCAAGCCCACGGGCGACATCCTGGCCATCGGCCGCGTGAAGGAGATCCACGCGCGCATCCCCAACACCCACCTCGTCATGCACGGCTCGTCCAGCGTGCCGCAGGACCTGCTGGCCATCATCAACCAGTACGGCGGCAAGATGAAGGAGACCTTCGGCGTGCCGGTCGAGGAGATCCAGGAAGCCATCAAGCACGGTGTGCGCAAGATCAACATCGACACCGACGTCCGCCTGGCGATGACGGGCGCGGTGCGCAAGTTCCTGGCCGAGAACCCCGACAAGTTCGACGCCCGCGAATGGCTCAAGCCGGCCCGCGAGGCCGCCAAGGTCATCGCCAAGGAGCGCTACATGCAATTCGGCTGCGAAGGCCAGGCCGGCAAGATCAAGGGCCGCACGCTGGTCGACATCGCCGGCGCCTACGCCCGTGGCGAGCTGGCACAGAAGGTCCAATAAGGGTTCAGTGACGCGTCACTGCTTCACTTACGGCTCACTGATGTGGGCCGACATCATGGCCCGCGTCTGCGGGCGTGAATTCGCCAGCGAGCCTGCCTCGCTGGCCGATCATCAGCGCCACCCGGTACGCGGCCAGGACTATCCCGGCCTGCGGCCCGCCCCCGGCGGGCTCGTGCAGGGGCGGCTCTACCTGGATGTGACGCAGGACGCCTGGGCGCGGCTCGATGCCTTCGAAGGCGTCGAGTACGAGCGCGCCGACATCGTCGTGACACCGGGCGATGGCGGCACGCTGCCGGCCCAGGTCTACCGTTTTCGCGCCGAGTTCGCTGACCGGCTTTTGGCCGGCGACTGGGATGCCGATGCCTTCGGCCGCGAAGGCCGTGAGCGCTTCATCGCCCGCTATGTCGGCTTCGACCTGATCACGCCACGCTGAAGCCCCGGGAATAAACCACGTTTCGGCCGATGCACCCCCTGTTTGCGGGGCCACAATGCATTGGCATAACCCCTTGGTAGTTGGGGTTGGGAGCATGGGATGGACGAGCTGACCGGAATCGTCGCGCGGGCAGGGTTCCTGCCCCACGGCTATTGCTTCCAATGGTCGCCGGGCCTGCTCTGGACCATGGTGAGCGCCGATCTGTCCATCGCCCTGGCCTATTTCTCCATTCCGCTGGCCATCGCCAGCTACGCCCGCCAACGCCCCCAGGTCAACCTCGGCAGCATCGCGACGCTGTTTGCCGTCTTCATCTTTGCCTGTGGCGTGACCCATGTGCTGGACGTCTGGACGATCTGGCGCCCCGACTACGAACTGCAGACAGCCGGCAAGGTCTTCACCGCCTGCGCCTCGGTGCTCACCGCGGCCGTCGCCTGGCGGCTGATGCCCACGCTGCTGGCCCTGCCGTCCATCGACGAGATGCGCACCGCCAACGAAGCCTTGCGCCGCGAGATGGACCGCCGCCACAGCGCCGAGGACCATCAACTGGAGGCCGAGCAGAACCTGGCCGCGACGCTGGCGGCCATCGATGCCGGCTTCATCACGACCGACGGCGAGGGCCGCGTCACGCGCATCAACGCCGTGGCCGAGCGCATCACCGGCTGGCCGGCGCGCGAGGCCTTGGGCCGTTCGCTCTGGGAGGTCTTCCAGCGTGAGGGCATGCCGGCTGACCTGATGGCGCGCAACCCCATCGACGTCGTCCGTGACCGCACTTCCGACGTCGCCTTCCGCAGCCAGGCTGTCTGTGTCGCGCGGGACGGCAG
The DNA here is from genome assembly GCF_056406535.1 of Roseateles sp. P1_C1_2. Lineage (NCBI taxonomy): Bacteria > Pseudomonadati > Pseudomonadota > Betaproteobacteria > Burkholderiales > Sphaerotilaceae > Roseateles > Roseateles sp. P1_C1_2. The sequence continues at coordinate 168,165 of NZ_JBFUAB010000016.1, read as the reverse complement.
CTCGCGCCCCGTCGAGGTCCATGCCGACCTGACCCACCATGCCGACGGCAGCGAGCGCGGCGTGGCCATCGTGTTCCGCGACGTCGGCCGCCTGACCGAGGCCGAGGCCGAGGTGCGCCGCCTGGCCGCCGTCGTCGAGTCTTCGGCCGATGCCATCGTCGTGAAGACGCTGGACGRCCACATCACGAACTGGAACGCGGCCGCCGAGAAGATGTTCGGCTACACCGCCGCCGAGGTCGTCGGCCAGCCGGTGCAGATGCTGATCCCGCCCGAACGCGAGGCGGAGGAGATGGGCATCCTGAACCGCATTGCCCAGGGGCAGCATGTGCCGCCCTTTCGCACCGTGCGCATCGCCAAGGACGGCCGCCGCGTCGAGATCTCGGCCCAGGTCTCGCCGCTGCGCGACGCGACGGGTCGCATCATCGGTGGCATCAAGTCGGCACGCGACCTGACCCACCAGCGCCAGATCGAGGCCGCGCTGCGCCAGAGCGAGGCAAGGCTGCGCTTCGCGCTGGAGTCCGCTGCCATCGGTGACTGGGAACTGGAGCTGGACAGCGGCGCCATCCACCGCTCGCGCCGCTACGACCAATGCTTCGGCCTCGTCGACGCCAGCGGCAACTGGAGTCGCGAGCGCATGCTGGCCGCCGTCCATCCCGACGACCGCGCCATGGTGGAGGCTGGCCTCGCGGCCCTGCCCGAGGGCCATCGGCCCTGGCATGCCGAGTTCCGCGTCGTCTGGCCCGACGACAGCGTGCACTGGCTGCGCCTGGACGCGCGCGTCACCCACGACGATGCGGGCTCGCCGCGCCTGGTCGGCATTGCCGCCGACGTGACCGCCATGCGCACCGCCGAGCAGGCCCGCCAGCAGTCCATCTGGCTGGCGGCCGAGAACCGTCGCGTGCAGGAAGGCAGCCGGCTCAAGAGCCTCTTCCTGGCGAATATGTCGCATGAGCTGCGCACGCCGTTGAATGCCGTCATCGGTTTCGCCGACCTGCTGACCATGGGTGCCCACCCGCCGGACTCGCAGCGCCAGCGCGAATGGCTGCAGCACATCGCCAGCAGCGGCCGGCATCTGCTGGCCATGATCAACGACGTGCTCGACCTGTCCAAGATCGAGGCGGGCAAGATGGACTTCCACCCCGAGCCCGTCGAACTGCCAGCCCTCGTCGACGACGTAATGGCCACCGTCGCCGTGCTCGCCGAGCAGCGCACCCTGAGCCTCAAGTCCTCCATCGAGCCGGGCCTGCGCGGCCTGGTGCTGGACCCGGCGCGGCTCAAGCAGGTGCTGCTGAACTACCTGTCCAATGCCATCAAGTTCACGCCGGCCGGCGGCCACATCGAACTGCGCATGGTGGGTGAAGGGCCCCGGCTGTGGCGGCTGGAGGTCGAAGACAGCGGCATCGGCATCCCGCCCGAGCGCATCCATCAACTCTTTGTCGAGTTCCAGCAGCTCGACGACGGCCTGACCAAGCGCCACCAGGGCACCGGCCTCGGCCTGGCGCTGACGCGCCGGCTGGTGGAGGCCCAGGGTGGCCGCATCGGCGTCTACAGCGAGCCCGGGCGTGGCAGTCGTTTCTATGCCGTGCTGCCGCGCCAGCCGCTGGACGCGGTGCTGCCGGCCGAGCGGCCGGCCCACCAGCAGCTGATCGCGCTGTGCGACCACCCGCTGCGCGATGGCCTGGCGCGCGAGCTGTCGCAGGCCGGCGTCATCGCCGACACCGCGTCCACCGCCGGGGAGGTGCTGCGCCTGACCCGCGTGCGCCGCTATACCGAGCTGGCCATCGACCTGGGCTTGCCCGATGCGCCGGGCCTGTCCCTGCTGGCGGCGCTGCGCAGCGGCGGGCCGTCCATGCATGCGGCCGTCAAGGCCCTGGCGCTGACGCCGCGCGCCGGCGCGGGCGTCGCCTTCCCCGTCACCGATGTGCTGGCCAAGCCGCTGCGCCGGGCGGCCCTGGCGCGGGCCTTGCTGCCTTTGCGTGACCGGCTGGGCCCGGGCCGGCCCGTGCTCGTCGTCGACGACGAGGCGGCGTCGCGCGAACTGATGTGTGCGGCCCTGCAGGGCGCCGGCGTCGAGGCCGTCGCGGCGGCCAGCGGCGCCGAGGCGCTGCAGCGCCTGTCCGTGCTGCAGCCCGCCGCCCTCGTGCTCGACCTGATGATGCCCGGCATCGACGGCTTCCAGGTGCTGCACGAGCTGCGCGGCGACCCGCGCTGGGCCACGTTGCCCGTCATCGTCTGGACGGCACTGGCGCTGGGCGTCGAGGACATCGAGAGCCTGGCGCGCTCGGCCACGGCCATCGCCAATGCGGGCGAGGCCCAGCCGATGGCCGCGGTGCGCGATGCGCTGCTGAATGCCGCGCGCCAGGACCGCCGGGGCCGGCGTCGCAACGGAACCGGGAGCTGAAATGGCTGGCGAACGCATCCTCATCGTCGACGACAACGAGCTCAACATCGACCTCGCCCAGTATGTGCTGGAGGCCGACGGCTTCATCGTCGACCGTGCCCTGCATGTCGACGAGGCCTGGGCGCGGCTGCGCGCCTACCGGCCCGCGCTGGCCCTGGTCGACATCCAGTTGCCCGGCACCGACGGCCTGAGCCTGGCGCGCGCCATCAAGGCCACGCCCGACCTGGCCGACCTGCCCGTCATCGCCTTCACCGCCTTTGCCATGCCGGGTGACGAGCAGCGCTTCCGTGCAGCAGGCTGTGACGGCTATCTGACCAAGCCGATTGATGTGCACAGTTTTGCAGCGACTGTCCGGTCCTACCTCGGCACCTAAAATCCGCGGCGTTGCCCTTTCGCTCGCCGCCATGCCCCAAGCTCTGTACGAATCCAGCCTGACCTCCCTCCCGCTGCTTGGCCGCGGCAAGGTGCGCGAGAACTACGCCGTCGGCGACGACCGCATCCTGATGGTGGCCAGCGATCGCCTGTCGGCCTTCGACGTCATCATGGGCGAACCGATTCCCGGCAAAGGGGCGCTCCTGACCCGCATGGCGCTGTTCTGGTTCGACAAGCTGCAGGGCATCGTCCCCAACCACCTGACCGGCGAAGACCCGCTGTCCGTCGTCACGCCAACCGAGGCCGAGCAGCTGAAGGACCGCACCATGCTGGTCAAGCGCCTCAAGCCCCTGCCGATCGAGGCCGTGGTGCGTGGTTATCTGGCGGGCAGCGGCTGGGCCGAATACCAGCAGAGCCAGAGCGTCTGCGGCGTCAAGCTGCCCGCGGGCCTGCGCAATGCCGACAAGCTGCCCACACCCATCTTCACGCCGGCCACCAAGGCCGAGATGGGCGACCACGACGAGAACATCTCGTTCGAGCAGGCGGCCGGCATCATCGGCACGGAGCTGGCCACCCGCGTGCGCGACATCTCCATCCAGCTCTACCAGCGCGCCGCCGATTTCGCGCTGACCAAGGGCATCATCATTGCCGACACCAAGTTCGAGTTCGGCCTGGACGCCGACGGCACGCTCACACTCATGGACGAGGTGCTGACGCCCGACTCCTCGCGCTACTGGCCGGTCGAGAGCTATGCGCCGGGCAGCAACCCGCCGAGCTACGACAAGCAGTTCGTGCGCGACTGGCTGGAGGCGGTGCGCATCGACGGCCAGCCCTGGGGCAAGAAGGCGCCCGCGCCGGCCCTGCCTGCCGAAGTGATCGACCGCACGGTGCAGAAGTACGAAGAAGCGCTGCAGCGTCTGACCGCATGAGTACCGCCCGGCCGTCCGCAGGGACTCATTCCCGCTTGGCGGGACAGCGCGCAGCGCGAAGGGTGCACCAATGAACCACAAGCTGCGCAGCCGGCTCGCCCAGCGTCTGGATGGCGAGATCGCCGCCGTCGCGGCCATGCCGGCGCGCGCGGCGGTGCTGCAGGCCCAGCGCGCCATCCTGTGGCTGCGCCACGGCCGCGAGGCCGAGGCCCGCGAGGAACTGAACCGGCTGCAGGCCCGCGCGCTCGCCCAGCCGCGCGTCGAGCTGGCCGCCTGGCTGCACCTGGCCGAGGGCCTGACCGCCTATTTCAGCGCCTTTGGCGGCGGCGCCCGTGAGCGTGTGCGCCGGGCCCAGGTGATGGCCCAGGCCGCCAAGCTGCCGGCCCTGCAGTCGCTGTGCGACGCCTGGCTGGCCCAGATGGCCTTTGTCGACCGCGACATCGATCGCCTCGTGATCCATGCCGCCGCCGTGCTCGCCGCGCCCGCCGACAACCCGGCGGCCTGTCGTGTCGCCTCCGCCCTGGGCATGGCCTGGGACCTGGCTGGAGACCCAGCTGCCGCGTCGTCCTGGTATGCCTGGGGCCGCCGCGCCGCCAGCGCCGATGGCGACGACGCCGGCCTGGCGGCCCTGCTCTACAACCAGATGCAGATGCGCGCGCTGCGCATCCGCCACGCCGCCCTGGCCGGCGAACCCGGCGAGGCGCCGGCCGTGCTGCTCGGGGTGGATTCCATCGGCCATTTCGACGACGCCGTCGGCGGCTCGGCCCGCGCCGACCTGACGCCGCTGCTGCGCGCCCAACTGCTGACCGTGCAGGGTGACTTCGYCGCCGCCGCCCCCTTGCTGGAGGCCCATCTTCCCGAGGCCGTGGCCGCCGGCCTGGCCCGCACCGGCGGCAGCCTGCTGGCCGACCTGGCCTGGTGCTGGGCCAATACCGGCGAGTCCCAGCGCGCCCGTGCCCTGGCCGACCAGGCCGCCGTCGAGGTGCTGGCCGAGGACGCCGCCCACTGCGACCTGGACGAATGTGCCGCCCTGCATGCCCGCCTGGCCCAGGTCTACGCCAAGTTGCACGAGGACGGCCTGGCCGCCCGCCATGGCGATGCGGCCCAGGCCGCCTGGGCCCAGGACGCGGCCCAGCGCAGCCTTTGGGCYGAACGATTGACGTCGGCCGGCCTGCGCGAGCCGCCGCGCTGAGCGGGTTTCAGCAGCCGAAGTCGCCGGCGCGCCGCACGGCGACCAGGCCCTGCAGCAGCTTCTGCTCGTCGAAGATCGCCAGGTAGAAGCTGCGCAGCGCCGGGCCGTTGCTGGGGCAGCAGGGGCTCGAGGAGCCGGTGGTGAAACAGCTGGTGGGCGTGCCGCTGGTGGTGGTGATGCCGACGCCGTAGCTTCCGTTGCCGTTGGGGTTGTTCGGGTTGAAGGCAAAGCCCAGCAGCGCAGCGGCATTGAACTTCAGGCCGTCAGCGGCAATCCTGAACTCGCGCTCGGCGGTCACGGCCTGGGCGAAGTTGCCCCCCGTGCCGTCCATGGCCTTGAGATTGGCCTTCAGTGGATCCAGCGCGGCCGACAGGCCGGCGGCCCGCAGCCTGGTCGCGAGGTCGACCAGGGGGCGCGCCTCGGTGACGGCAATCTCTGGCAGCAGCATCTCGCCGGCGACGGGCAGGGCGGCGGCCGTGTTGAAGATCAGTGCGTCGGCGCTTTCCTTGAGCGCCGAGGCCAGGCGGCGCGGGCCGAAGGCGGCCAGGCCCTCGCGCGTGGGCCTGAGGGCCAGCAGCGTCAGCCGGCCGACCGTGAGCGCCTCGGCGCGATGGTCGTCCTGGGCGTAGCTGCGCACGCCGGCCTTGAGCCTGAGCATGCGGGTCTTGCGGCGCAGGCCGTCGTCGTCGGTGAAAAGGCCGTCCTCCCAGGTGGCGGCGGGCCAGTCCATCTGCAGCTGGAGTCGGTCGCGCAGCACCAGGCGCAGCGCGAAGTTGGGATCAAAGGCGGCCGTGGGCGCCGCCAGGCCGCTCTTGGCCAAATCCACTTCGGTGGTGGACCAGGCTGCCACCGTGGCGGCACCGGCCAGCTTCTCGGTGGCGACCCAGAACTCGGGCAGCAGCTTGTAACCCGATTGCAACCAGATCTCCCGCTGCAGCGCCGACGTGATGGCGGCGCCGCTGGCGTCCAAGGCCTCGGCCGGTGAGTGGCCGCGCAGTTCGCTGGCGCTGTCGCCGCTGGTCGCTGCAGCCAGCAGCTGCCAGGGCGCCAAGCTCAGCGCCGGCACGGCGGCATCGGTGGCGGTGGACAGCAGTTCGGTCACGGCCAGGCGCTGGCTGGCGGCGGCGGCGTTGGCCAGGTCGGCGCTGCCGGCTTGGGCAGGCGCGCTGCGCGTCGCCTGGTAGGACGCCAAGGCCTGGGCGCGGGCGCCCGGGTCGGCGGTCTGCGGTTGGCTGGTGGGTTCGCTGCCACCGCCGGCGCCACCGCCGCCGCAGGCACCAAGCATCAGACTGAGTGCCCAGAGGAGGCCAAGGCTGCGGGTTTTCATGGGCGTTAATGTAGTGATCCCGGGCGGCCGGGCCGGGAACTCCGGCACGCTGACCGGCTTTTTACGGAGTCTCGACGCGCCCGGGCTGCGTTACCCTCGCCGGCCTATGACCGCCGACTCCCGCGACGAAGACGCCATCAACGCCCTGCCGGTGGGCACGCGCTTTGGCGAGCTGGAAATCCTCGGCACGCTCGGCGTGGGCGGCTTCGGCATCGTCTACCTGGCGCGCGACCATTCGCTGGAGCGCGAGGTCGCGATCAAGGAGTACATGCCCAGCCAGTTCGCGCTGCGCGACGGGCAGTCCCAGGTGTCGGTGCGTTCGGTATCCATGAAGGAGACCTTCGAGCTCGGCCGGCGCAGCTTCGTCAACGAAGCCAAGCTGCTGGCCCGCTTCGACCACCCGTCGCTGCTCAAGGTCTACCGCTTCTGGGAAGCCAACGGCACGGCCTATATGGCCATGCCCCGCCTCGTCGGCCAGAACCTGCGCGAAGCCCGCAAGAGCCGCCCGACGCCGCCGCCGGAAGCCTGGGTCAGGCGCATCTTCGACGCCGTGCTGGGTGGGCTTGAGACCCTGCATGCCCAGCATGTCTGGCACCGTGACGTCGCGCCCGACAACATCTTCATGCCGGCCGACGGCAGCCCGCCCATCCTGCTGGACTTCGGCGCCGCCCGCCAGGCCATCAGCGACCGCACCCAGGTCTTCACCGCCATCCTGAAGCCCAGCTTCGCGCCCATCGAGCAATATGCCGAGGCGACGACGCTGCGCCAGGGCGCGTGGACCGACTTCTATGCCTTGGCCGCGGCCATGCATGAGCTGCTGACCGGCCGCCCGCCGCCGCCGGCCACGGCGCGCGCCATGGGCGACGAACTGGCGCCATTGGACGTACCCGGTTATTCGCCGGCCTTCCTGGCCAGCCTGGACTGGGCCTTGCGCGTGGCGCCCCACCAGCGCCCTCAGACCGTGACCGCCTGGCGCGAGGCGCTGGACGGCCGCGTGGCCGTGCCGCCGCCCCAGGCCGCCCCGCCGCGGGCCGCGCCGCCACCGCCTGCGGCGCCCGAACCCCTGGATCTCGAGTTCGCCGACACGGTGCAGGGCCCGCTGCCGGGCGATGACGACGATGCCACTGTCGTCGTGCCGCTGCGCAAGTCCGCGCCCAAGCCTCCGCCGCCGCCCCCGCCGCGGGCTGCAAAGCCGCCGGCCCAGGCCGTGGCGTCGCAGCCGCCCGCGTGGCGGATGCCGGCCATGATCGGCGGCGGCGTCGGCGCCGTGCTGCTGCTCGGCCTCTTCGTCATGCAGCTGCGCGGCGGGCCGGCCAAGCCCGAGCTCACGCCGGCTGAACCGGCCGCGTCCGTGGCGGCACCGGCGCCGGCACCCGCGCCTGCGCCCGTGCAGCAGCCCCAGCCCGAACCCCAGGCCGCGGTGGCCAGTGCGCCGCCTCCTCAGCCTGTGCCGGCATCGGCGCCGGCACCCGCGCCGGTGGTGGCAGCGCCTGTCAAGCCCGCGCCGGCCTCGGCCGCGACCGGTGTGAACACCCGTCCGGCGTCAACGCCCGCCTCGGCGCCGACGCGCCGTGACGCGACGTCCAGGCCCATGACGACCGAGAAGGCAGGCGACTTCCGCCCGGTGGTGCCGCGCAGCCCGGTGTTCGCGGCCCCCGAGCCGGCGGCGCCCAGCCCGGCCGTCCCGTCGAGCAAGGCGGCGCCGCCGCCCGCGTCCACGCCCGCTCCGTCCAGCGAGCCCCGCACCGCCAACGAGGCCTGCGGCGGCCGGGTGCTGTTCGCGCGTGCCTGGTGCATCGACCGGCAGTGTGAAAAGCCGATCTATCACAACGACCCGGAATGCGTCAGGCTGCGTGACATCCGCGGCAATCGCGGCAACAGCGGCGTGCCCTGATCGGGCGCCGCTGATCAGAACAGCGCCATCGACAACTTGCGGCGGTAACTGTCGATGAGCGGGTCGCTGTGCACGACGGCCGCCTTGCCGGCCAGTTCCAGCGTGCCGCTCTTGGCCTCGGCGGCCGGCTTGGGTGCCGGCTTGGCCAGCAGCTCCAGGATGGCCACATAGGTCTTGCGCGCGGCTTCGCCGTTCCAGGCCTTGTCGCGCATGATGATTTCCAGCAGCTCGTCCATGGCTTCGGTGAAGCGCTGGCCGGCGAGGTGGACTTGGGCCAGCGAGAAGCGGGCGTCGAAGTCGCGCTTGTTGGTGGCTATTGATCCCTGCAGCGCGGCCGGGTCGGCACCGGCGGCGGCCTCGAAGGCGCTCAGCCAGGTGGCCAGCGCGGCCAGGCGCGGCGAGGGCGTCAGCGTGTCGGCGGCCTTGGCGGCCACCGGGGCGAAGGCCGCCTGTGCGTCGCCCAGCAGGCCGAGCTCCAGCAGAGCCTTCACGTAGTCGAAACGGGCAGTGTCATTGCCCGGGTCGGTCTGCACGGCGTGGGCCAGCTTGGCCAGGGCCGCCTCCAGGTCACCTTCGGCCATCAATCCTTCCGCTTCGGCCAGGTCGGCCTCGGCCTCGAGCTCTTCACCGGCCGGCACATGCTTGTCCAGGAATTCGCGGATCTGGGCCTCGGGCAGCGCGCCGACGAAGCCGTCCACCGGCTGGCCGCCGGCGAACATCACGCAGAAGGGGATGGAGCGCACGCCGAACATCTGGCTGAGCTGGGTGGCGATCTCGGGCACCTCGTCGCTGTTCAGCTTGGCCAGCGTGAAGCGGCCGGCATAGGCGGTTTCCAGCTTCTCCAGGATGGGGCCGAGGGTGCGGCAGGGGCCGCACCAGGGCGCCCAGATGTCCAGCAGCACGGGCTGGGTCTGGGAGGCATTGATGAGTTCGGCTTCGAAGTTCTGGAGGGTGATGTCGATCATGGCGAGGAGGGAGGTGGAGCCTCGGCTTCTACAATTCAAGGCTTTCCTGAGCCCCGGAGCGCGATTTGCCTATCTCAGCCCCCACGAACCCGGATGCCGTCATCGGCATCGTCATGGGCTCCAGCAGTGACTGGGAAACGATGAAGCTGGCAGCCGAGATTCTGACCGAGTTCGGTGTCGGCTTTGAGGCGAAGGTGGTCTCCGCCCACCGCATGCCCGACGAGATGTTCGCCTATGCCGAGGCCGCATCCGGCCGGGGGCTCAAGGCCATCATCGCCGGCGCCGGCGGTGCGGCCCATCTGCCGGGCATGCTGGCCGCCAAGACGACGGTGCCGGTGCTGGGCGTGCCGGTCGCCAGCCGCCATCTGCAGGGCGTCGATTCCCTGCACTCCATCGTGCAGATGCCCAAGGGCATCCCGGTCGCGACCTTTGCCATCGGCAATGCCGGCGCGGCCAATGCGGCGCTGTTCGCGGTGGCGATGCTGGCGACGGGCAACGCCGCGCTGCTGGACAAGCTGAATGCATTCCGCACCAAACAGACAGCAGTCGCCTGCGCGATGAGCGAGGAACTGCGCTGATGACTGCTTTGCTCCCCGGTGCCGCGACGCTTGGCGTCCTCGGCGGCGGCCAGCTCGGCCGCATGTTCGTGCACGCGGCCCAGGCCCTGGGCTACCGCTGCATCGTGCTCGACCCGGACGCCATCAGCCCCGCCGGCGCCGTGGCCGACAAACACATCAAGGCCGACTACCTGGACTCCTTCGGCCTGGCCCAGCTGGCGCGCGACTGCGACGCCATCACGACCGAGTTCGAGAACGTGCCGGCCCTGGCGCTGGACACGCTGGCCGGCATGCGCATCGTGGCGCCCGCCGCAGCGGCCGTCGCCGTCTGCCAGGACCGCGCCATCGAGAAGGCGCATTTCGAGGCGGCCGGCGTGCCTTGTGCGCCGCATGCCGTCATCAGCAATGAGATCGAGCTGGCGGCCGTCGACCCCGCCCTGCTGCCCGGCATCCTGAAGACCAGCCGCATGGGCTATGACGGCAAGGGCCAGGTACGCGTCGCGACCGCGGCAGAGCTGGCCCAGGCCTGGGAAGGGCTCAAGCGCGTGCCCTGCGTGCTGGAGCAATTGCTGCCGCTGAAGCTCGAGCTGAGCGTGCTGGTGGCGCGTGGCGCGGACGGCCAGATCGTCAACTTCCCCGTGCAGCAGAACCTGCACCGCGGCGGCATCCTGGCCGTCACCGAGGTGCCGGCGCCCGACGTGCCGGCCGAGGTGGACAAGCTCGCCGTCGCCGCGGCCCRCCAGGTGGCCGCCGCGCTGGACTACGTCGGCGTGCTGTGCGTTGAGTTCTTCTGGCTGCAGGATGGCCGCCTGGTCGTCAACGAGATGGCGCCGCGGCCGCACAACTCCGGCCACTGGACGATGAACGGCGCCGACGTGTCGCAGTTCGAGCTGCAGGTGAGGGCGCTGACCGGCCTGCCGCTGCCCGAGCCGCGTCAGCATTCGGCCAGCGTCATGCTCAACCTGCTGGGCGAGCTGTGGTTCAACGAGGATGGCGGCCCGACGCCGCCGGCCTGGGAGCGGGTGCTGGCCCTGCCCGGCACGCATCTGCATCTCTACGGCAAGGCCGAGGCGCGCCACGGCCGCAAGATGGGCCATCTGAACATCACGGCCGACTCGCCCGCGGCGGCGCACGACGTGGCCCTGCAGGCCGCCGCCATGCTGGGTCTGCCGACCGACTTCTGATGCTGGTCCTCCCCGGTCACGACCCCGAAGCCGTGCAGGCCGCCGCGCGCCGCCTGGCCGACGGCGAGCTGCTGGGCCTGCCGACCGAGACGGTCTATGGCCTGGCCGCGCGAGCCGACCGCGACGCGGCCGTGGCCAAGATCTTTGCCGCCAAGGGCCGGCCGAGCGACCACCCGCTGATCGTCCATGTGCTGGACGTCGCCGGTGCCGAGCCCTTTGCCGACCACCTGCCCGCCACGGCGCGCCGGCTGATGGAGGCCTTCTGGCCCGGTCCGCTGACCGTCATCGTGCCGCGCAAGGCCGGCATGGCCGAGGCCGCGGCCGGGGGCCATGCCACCGTGGCACTGCGCTCGCCGGCCCACCCGGTCGCCCGCGCCGTGCTGGCGGCGGCACGCGAACTGGGCGTCGAGGGCGTGGCCGCTCCCAGCGCCAACCGTTTCGGCCGGGTCAGCCCGACGCTGGCCAGACATGTCGCCGAGGAATTCGGCCCCGGCCTGATGGTGCTCGATGGTGGCGCCTGCGAGGTCGGCATCGAGTCCAGCATCGTCGACTGCAGCCGCGCCACGCCGACCCTGCTGCGCCCCGGCCTGCTCAGCCGCCCCCGCATCGAGGCGGCCCTGGGCCAGACGCTGGCCGAACCGGACGCCACCGCGCCCAAGGCCTCGGGCACGCTGGCAGCCCACTACGCGCCGAGCGCCCATGTGCGCCTGCTGGATGCCGAGGCCCTGGCTTTACGTTTGGCCACAGCGGCCGCCAGCGGGGGCCTGGAAGGGGTGGCGGTATATTCACGCGCCCAGTTGCCAGCCTGGCGTTGGCAGGCCCTGCCGGCCGACCCGGCGGCAGCGGCCCACGAACTGTTTGCGGTGCTGCGGGCCCTGGATGCGGCCGGCGCCCGCGAGATCTGGGTCGAAGCGCCACCGCGCGACCCCGCCTGGGATGGCGTGCGGGACCGGCTCAGCCGGGCCGCTGCCGCCTTCACTGATTGAGTTTTTGTCCCTGAGTTGATCGTCATGCAACGTGTTGTGTCCCAGAAATTGAAGCGCGGCCTGGCCTTGGCCACGATTGCGGCGGCCGCGCTGATCGCCGGCTGCGGCGGCGGCAGCACGCAGCAGATCGACCCCTTTGCGCCCACCCGCGTCATCGCCTTCGGCGACGAGATGGGCACCATCCTGCAAAGCGGCAAGAAGTACACGATCAATGGCCTGAACGCCGACACCAAGCTGGTGGACTGCAAGCAGAGCCCGATCTGGAGCCAGATCCTGGCCGCCGGCTTCAGCTTCGTCTACCCGCAGTGCAACACCGACTTCGTCGCGCTGCCTCAGGGCATCATGTACGCGGCGGCGGGCCAGAAAGTGGCCGACGTGCGCGACAAGATCGACCAGCACCTGTCCAACGACCGCTTCGGGCCCAAGGACATCGTGGCCATCATGGTCGGCGTCAACGACATCGTCGAGCTCTACCGCCAGTTCCCGCAGCAGAGCCGTGACTCGCTGATCAACGAGGCCAAGGCCCGTGGCAAGCTGCTGGCCGACCAGGTCAACCGCATCGCCAACGCGAACGGCCGTGTGGTGGTGAGCACCATCTTCGACGTCGGCGTCACGCCCTTCGGCCAGAAGGAAAGGCAGCAGCAGACCGACATCGACCGCGCCATCTTCCTGAATGACCTGAGCGCGGCCTTCAACACGACCATGCGTCTGAACCTGCTGAACGACGGTCGCCTGGTTGGCCTGGTGCTGCTTGACGAGTACGTCCAGCAGCGCGTCCGCTTCCCCAGCATCGCCGGTTTCGTCAACGTGACGGATGCGGCCTGCCGCACCGACGTCGCGGCGCAGGACTGCACGATCGATACGCTGGTGACCGACGCCAATGCGACGCAGTGGATGTGGGCCGGCGACACGCTGCTGGGCCCGAAGGCGCAGGCCGACCTGGGCTCCAGTTTCCTGGGCCGCGCGAAAAACAACCCGTTCTGAAGCCCGCCGCGCGCGGCGGCCGCCTCAGGCCGTCGTGGTGCGCAGCTCGCGGCGCAGGATCTTGCCGACGTTGCTCTTGGGCAGCTCGTCGCGGAACTCGATGAACTTGGGCCGCTTGTAGGCCGTCATCTGCGCCGTGCAATAGCTGGCCAGGTCTTCCTCGGCCAGGGCCGGGTCGCTCTTGACGACGAAGAGCTTGACGGCCTCGCCGGACTTGGCGTCCGGCACGCCGATGGCGGCGCACTCCAGCACGCCGGGGTGCATGTTGACGACCTGCTCGATCTCGGTCGGGTACACATTGAAGCCGCTGACCAGGATCATGTCCTTCTTGCGGTCGACGATGCGCACATAGCCGCGCGTATCCATGATGCCGATGTCGCCGGTCTTGAAGAAGCCGTCGGCGCACATGACGTTGGCGGTCTCGTCGGGGCGCTTCCAGTAGCCGGCCATGACCTGCGGGCCGCGGATGCAGATCTCGCCGCGCTCGCCGATGGGCAGATCGTTGCCGTCGTCGTCGCGGATGGCGATCTCGGTGGACGGCACCGGCAGGCCGATGCTGCCGTTGAAGGCGCGCTGGTCCAGCGGGTTGATGGTGGCGGCCGGCGAGGTCTCGGACAGGCCATAGCCTTCGACGACCGGGCAGCCGGTGACCTTGAGCCATTTCTCGGCCGTGGCCTGCTGCACGGCCATGCCGCCGCCGTTGGAGATGACGAGCTCGGAGAAGTCCAGGCGCGAGAAGCTCGGGTCGGCGGCCAGCGCATTGAACAGCGTGTTGACGGCCGGGAAGATGTGGATCTTGTGGCCGCGCAGCGTGTCGATGAAGCCGGGGATGTCGCGCGGGTTGGGCACGAGGATGTTGAGGTGACCCATGCGCGCGCCGAGCATGAAGCAGGCCGTCAACGCGAAGATGTGATACAGCGGCAGCGCACAGACATTGGTGAACTGCATGTTCTGGTCGGGCAGCTTGGCCAGCATGGGCTGGAACCAGGCCTCGACCTGCAGGATGTTGGCGACGATGTTGCGGTGCAGCAGGGTGGCGCCCTTGGACACGCCGGTGGTGCCGCCGGTGTACTGCAGGAAGGCGACGTCGTCGGGGCCGAGTTCGGCCTTCTTCAGCGACAGGCGCTCGCCGTGGCGCAGCGCCTCGTTGAAGCGCACGACGGTGCGGCCGTCGCCTTGGGCCAAGCGGAACTCCGGCACCATCTTCTTCAGGTGGCGCACCGCGAAGTTGATCAGCGGGCCCTTCCACCAGTTCAACAGGTCGCCCATGGAGGCGAGCACGACATGCTTCACGTCGGTGGCGTTGATGACCTCGGACAGCGTGTGCGCGAAGTTCTCCAGCACGACGATGGCGCGCGCGCCCGAGTCCTTGAGCTGGTGCTCCAGCTCGCGTGGCGTGTACAGCGGGTTCACGTTCACGACGACGAAGCCCGCGCGCAGGATGGCCGCGATGGCCACGCCGTACTGCAGCAGGTTGGGCATCATGATGGCGACGCGGTCGCCCTGCTTCAGCCCCTGGGCCTGCAGCCAGGCGCCGAGCTGCGTGGACAGCTGGTCGACCTCGCTGAAGCGCATGCGCTGGCCCAGGCAGATGGCGGCGTCGCGCTGGGCGTGCTTGCGGAAGGCCTCGTTGAGCAGGTCCACCAGCGAGCCGTAGACGCGGGTGTCGATCTGCGCCGGCACGCCGGCCGGATAGCTGGCCAGCCAGGGCTTGGCGCGGGATGTCACTTCGGTGACTTCGGCAAGTACGGCGGTCATCGGCGGGCCCTTCTGGCGTGCGCTGGGTGAAGCCGATGATGTTGGGACGGCCGGTTACATCAAGCTAGGGGAGTTGCCCTAACGCAGAGGCATCGGCACGAAACAAAGCGCGTGCGAGTGTGTCCTCGCGGTGTCGCACAGTGGACAGGAACTCGCCCGCGCCACGCATCGCGCGGAAGGCGTCGAAGCCGCTTTCGAGAAAACTCTGCAGCGCGCCCAGGCCGGCCATCTGCGCCGGGCCGCGCATCAGCTTCAGCGTCTGGCGCAGCAGGGGCTTGCGCGTGAGCTTGTCCAGCGCCTCGCCGACCGCCATGGTCAGCTCGATCTGCTGCTGGCGCGAGGCCGGCTCGCCGCAGGCCCGCCAGGCGATGCCGTAGTCATGGGCCGTGATCTCTGGCGACAGCAGATGCTCGGCCATGCGTGTGTCCAGGCGCTCGGACAGGGCATGCAGGCGCGCCAGCCTGGCGACGGTGTCGACGACCTCCTCGGGAAAGAGGCGGGTCAGCGTCGGGATTACGCGGGCGAACTGGGCGTCGCGCTGGCGGTAGTCGTCGGGGCCGTAGAGCTCGTGCAGGAAGAAGCGCGTGGCGGCTTCGTAGCGCGGGTTGGCCAGCAGGTCGGCGTAGCTGGCGGCGAAGCGGCGCTGCTGGTAGGTCTTCAGGGCCTGGACGCGGGCTTCGAGCTCGGGGTCGGTGGCACGGCGGGCGCGTTCGGCGTCGACGGCGCGCAGCTCCTTCAGCAGGGATTCGGCACTGAGATGGTCCATGGGTCGGCGGAATTCTGCCTTCCTACACTCGGGCGATGAATGGACGACTGCAAAGGATCTGGGTGCTGCTGAGGCTGGCCGTGGCGCTGGCGGTCGGCTGGCGCTTTGGCTGGGCTTGGGGCGTGCTGACGCTGGGCCTGCATGCGGCCATCCTGGCGGGCGGCTTCCTGCAGCTGCGCTGGGTCAACCGGCCAGCGCCGACCTGGAGCCAGCTGCTGCGGGCCTGGGCCAGGGAAGTGATCGCCAGCGAACTGGCCTTCTCCTGGCGCCAGCCCTGGCGGGAATGGGTCGAGCCCGACCATCTGCCGGCGGGCGCCGGGCGCGGCATGCTGCTGGTGCACGGCTTCTCCTGCAACCGCGGGCGCTGGAACGGCTGGATGGAGCGGCTGCGCGAGCAGGGCGTGGCCTTTGTCGCGCCGTCGCTGGAGCCGGCCTTCGGCAGCATCGACGCCTATGCCGGCGAGATCGAGGCCGGCGTGCAGCGGCTCAAGGCGCACACGGGGCGCATGCCCATCCTCTGCGCCCACAGCATGGGCGGCCTGGCGCTGCGAGCCTGGTGGCGCCAGTACGGCGCGGGCCACGAGGCGCCGCACGTCATCACCTTGGGCTCGCCCCACCAGGGCACGCGCATGGCGGCGCTGGGGCTGGGCATCAACACCCGGCAGATGCGCCTGGGCAATGCCTGGCTGGCGGCCCTGCCCGGGCTGCCCGACGTCGACTGCTTCTGGACGCCCTGCGACCAGATCGTCAACCCGGCGGAGCGGGCCATCCTGGCCGGCGCGCGGGCGCACCGGCTGGACGGCGTGGGCCATATGGGCCTCGTCCACTCGGACGAGGCCTGGAACCTTGTCCAGGAGGCGTTGCTGGCCTAGGCATTCCAGGCTTTCGGGCCGAGCGCTGGGCGAGGGGCTATCTCAGACGGCCTTGGCTTCGGTGTCGGTCAGCACGCCGCGGCGGATCTGATCGAGCTCGATGCTCTCGAACAGGGCCTTGAAGTTGCCCTCGCCGAAGCCTTCGTTGCCCTTGCGCTGGATCAGCTCGAAGAAGATCGGGCCGATCACTTCCTTGGTGAAGATCTGCAGCAGCAGCTCGTTGTCCACGCCCAGGTGGGTGGCGCCGTCGATGAGGATGCGCAGGCGGCGCAGTTCGTCGACGTTCTCGCCATGGCCCGGCAGGCGCTTGTCGATGAGGTCGAAATAGGTCTCGATGGTGTCCTGGAAGGCCACGCCCGTGCCCTTCATGCCTTCGACCGACTTGTAGATGTCGGTCGTGCCGAGCGCCACGTGCTGGATGCCCTCGCCGTGGTACAGGTCCAGGTATTCGGCGATCTGGCTCTTGTCGTCCGAGCTCTCGTTGATCGGGATGCGGATCTTGCCGCAGGGGCTGGTCATGGCCTTGCTCTTCAGGCCGGTCAGCTTGCCTTCGATGTCGAAGTAGCGCACCTCGCGGAAGTTGAAGAAGCGCTCGTAGAACTCCGACCACTCCTTCATGCGGCCGCGGAAGACGTTGTGCGTCAGGTGGTCGATCTCGGTCAGGCCGTGGCCGGCCGGATTCGGGTCGACCGGCTGGCCCTGGGCGTCCAGCAGCGGCACGAAGTCCACGTCATAGATCGAGATGTTGCCGATGGCGCCGGCCTTGGCGCCGTGCTTGCCCTGCCAGCGGTCGACGAAATAGATCAGCGAGTCGCCGATGCCCTTGATGGCCGGGATGTTCAGCTCCATCGGGCCGGCCTTGTTGTCGAAGCCCCAGGCGCCCAGCTCCAGTGCGCGGTTGTAGGCGTGAGCGGCGTTGTCGACGCGGAAGGCGATGGCGCAGATCGACGGGCCGTGCAGGCGGGCGAAGCGCTGCGCGAAGGAGTCGGTCTCGGCGTTGATGATGAAGTTGACGCCGCCCTGGCGATACAGCGTCACGCTCTTGTGGCGGTGCTTGGCAACGGCCTTGAAGCCCATGGTCTCGAACAAGGCGCCCAGGCCGGCCGGGTCGGGCGCGGCGAACTCGATGAACTCGAAACCGTCGGTGCCCATGGGGTTGTCCCAGGGAGTGAACTTGGCCATGCGTTGCCCCGTCGAGAGTGCGTTGAAAGTGGAAATTCTGCGGCGCGAGGGGCGCAGATTTCATGCAATTTGAGGCGCAATACGTCGTTGTGGCGCAGTAAAGCTGCAAAAATAATCCAATGGACGCACCCATCGAGCTCGACGCCATCGACCGCCGCATCCTGCGCGCGCTGCAGGCCGACGGCCGCCTGACCTATGACGCGCTGGCCGCCGAAGCCGGCCTGTCGTCCTCCGCGGTGCTGCGCCGCGTGCGCCGGCTGGAGGAGGCGGGTGTCATCGCCTCCTATGTCGCCCTGGTGGCGCCGGAGCGCATCGGCCTGGGCCTGACGGCCTATATCAATGTCAGGCTGGAGAAGCAGACCGACAACCCGCTGCGCAACCCGCGCGATCTCTTCCGCGCCGCCGTGCAGACCTGGCCCGAGGTCGTCGAATGCGCAGCGCTGACGGGCGAGATGGACTATCTGCTGCGCGTGCTGGTGCAGGACATGCAGCACTACGCCCGCTTCATCAGCGACACGCTGCTGATGCACCCCAGCGTGCAGGACTGCAAGACCAGCTTCGTGCTGGAAAGGCTGAAGAACACGACTGCTGTGCCGGTGTGAGCCGTTGAATTGAACCGCTGAATTGAACCGCTGAAGGGCCGGCCGGTATTCACCGGCCATGGCCAGCCTGCAACCCCCCTCGTCGCCCGACGCCGGCGCCATGCTGGGCTGGCTGCCCCGATTGCGCCGCTACGCGCGGGTGCTGCGCCGCAATCGCGAGGATGCCGATGACCTCGTGCAGGACACGCTGGAGCGCGCCTGGTCGCGTGCCGGCCTCTGGCAGGGCGTGGGCGACATGCGCACCTGGCTGTTCAGCATCATGCACAACCTGCATGTCGACGCGCTGCGACGCGGCCGCCTGGACGTCGTCGAGCTGGACGACGGTCACGTCCCCGAGGTTTCCGTCGCGGCGACGCAGGCCGAACGCCTGGCCCTGCGCGACCTGTACAAGGCGCTGGCCGCCCTGCCGGACGAGCAGCGCGAGGTGCTGTTGCTCGTCGCACTGGAAGGCATGGCCTACGCCGAGATCGCCCAGGCGCTGCACATCCCCATCGGCACCGTGATGTCGCGGCTGTCGCGTGGCCGCGAGAGGCTGCGCGGGCTGGTGTCGGGCGACCGGACTTCTAGGGGGGCGGGGAATAGAGCCTCGTTCTGAGCGTCCACGCAAGGCGGGCCACGCGGCCCTTCAACGAATCTTTCTGGAGTCAGCATGCGCCTTCCCGTTACGACCCTCCTGGCTGCGGCCCTGCTCGGCCTGCCCCTGGCCAGCCACGCGCTGGACGGCATCACCGACCCGCAGGGCGACTTTCTCGCCACATTCGCGGGCAGCAGCAGCAGCCATGACCTGGACGTGCTGTCCGCCAGCGTCTTCTACAACCCGGGTACCGACGTCTTCACGCTGACGGCGACGCTGGACGGGGCGCCCGGCAGCACGGCGGCGGGCTTCTATGTGTGGGGCGTCAACCGCGGCGCGGGCACGGCCGGATTCGCGAGCCTGGGGGTGAACGGCGTGCGCTTCGACCGCGTCGTCATCCTGCGCCCCAATGGCACCGGCTCGGTGGGCGGCGCCGGCAACCTGCCTGCGGGCTCGGTCACCATCAGCGGCAATGTCATCACCGGCACGGTCAGCGGCAGCCTGCTGCCGAGCACCGGCTTCAACAAGCTGGACTACACCTTCAACCTGTGGCCGCGCGACGGCGCCTTCGCCGGCAATGCCGCCATCTCGGACTTCGCGCCCAACAACGCCAACTTCACGGCCACGCCGGTGCCGGAGCCGACCAGCGCTGCGTTGCTCCTGGGTGGTTTGGGGTTGGTCGCTTTCCTGAGCCGTCGTCGGCGTCAGTCGAATTCGTGAAGCAGCTTTAGCGCGTGGGCTTCGCTGAGGTTGAGCAACTCGGCGATGTCGTGCAGGTCGTCCGGCACACCGGCGTCATCCCAGCCCCGCGCCGTGTGCCGCGCCAGGCGCACGGCCAGGTGCACGCAGCGGATCTGCGGGTCGCGGCCGTCCTTTTCGCTGGTGATGCGCGTCAGCAGCTCCGGCAGGCGCCAGCGCCGCATCAGGGCCTGCTCCAGGTCGGCCAGTTCGAGGCCCAGCACCTGGCGTTGCGCGACCGCGCTGCGCAGATGCCGGTCGGCTTCCTGCAGTGCGGCAATCTTCAGCGCCAGCTCGGGCGCATGCACCCACAGCAGCATTTCGGCAAAGTCGTGCAGCAGCGAAGCGCTGTGGATGACGGCGGCGTCGGGATCGGCGCGGTGGGCGGCAAAGCCCAGCGCGAAACGTGAGGCGCGCTCGGCGCGCTGCATCACGCGTGACAGGCCGAGCAGGGCCTCGTCGTTGTCGGCGAGAACCATCTCCAGCGTCGGCTGCGGGCCGAAGTCGCGGAAAAAGGGGGTGATGCCCATCAGCACGATGGCGGCGGTCACCGTCTCGGGGGCCGCCTGCAGGCCGAAGCTGTGGCTGCGCTTGAGCTCGCTGGCATGCGCCAGCACCTTGAGCGTCATCAGCGGGTCGGCGGCGATCATCTCGCCCAGACCGTGCGCATCGACGTCGTCCTCGGTCGCGCGCATGTGCTCCAGCGACTCGGCCGTCTCGGCCAGCACGGGGATCTCCGCCCGCGCAAAAGCGTCCACCCAGGCATCCAGGCTGGGCAATGGGGCGGTCAGGCGCAGACGTTCGGCCATGTTGTCCCGATGCTAGGCCCGGGTGGGGCCGCCTGCTCGTCAGAAGCGGTCCCGTTTTGCCAACCATTTCAGCTTTGACGGCACCACTATTTCGGGGCGAGCGCAGGGCCGCTCCCAAGCCGGCCCGGCTGGCGATGTGCTTGCCGGTCAATACGGCAAGCATCGGCGTCCCCTCGGGGGACCTTTCGCACTTGCCGGCGTTCAGCCGGAGCAAGAGCGAACGAGGGGCGCCTTTCCTACAGCCTGCGCACGCCTTCCAACTGGGCAGTCAGCTTGCCGTCGACGTAGAGCGCCCCTTCGGGCGCGCCGGCTTCGGCATAGAACTCCAGGTGGTTGCGGGCGCGCCGGCGGCGGTAGGCCGGCGAGAACACCAGCCGGATCGCGCGGGCGGCGCGCTTGACGCGGGTCCAGCGGCGGGCCCAGGCGGCGTGGGTTTCGGCGGCGTCGGGGCCGCTCAACTCGATCAATCTCATGAGGGTCTCCTTGGCACCAAGCCGGCCCTCATGAGATGGATGAGGGAGCTGACGGTGCGCTGTTGTCAGGGGCTGTCGTCGGGGAATCTGTCGCGCAGCAGGCGTCGCAATTCGAGGCGGGCCTGCTGGCGCTGGGCATGGGCGTCGTGGGCGCTGCGGTGGGCGCCGGCCTGGCGTTTCATGGCCGGTGCCACCAGCGGATTGCGCGGTTTGAGCGCCTTGATCTGCAGGGGACGGGGAGAGGTGAACTGGGGCATGGCGTGCTCCGGTTGGGGCCGCGCGTGGGCGGCGGGCAATGCAGCGGCTCGGCCCGGGGTGGCGCCAGCGTTTGCGTGAAAGGTTTGGGATGCCCGGGGCTTGGCGCTCGAGGCAAGCGGGCCGGGCGGTCAGGGGGCTTGGGTGTGCGACCTCGCTGTGGCGGGAGAACTGCAACACGCCACAACTTGCGCAAATGATAAACAAACGTTGCTCTTGCGCAAGCGGTTTTTATCCAACACCCCTAACGTGAGTAGTCCCCACCGTCCAATGACGGATGCGTCCGAGGATCAGCGTTTTTTGGGCTTGAGCGGGGCGATGCCGGCCTGCAGCCTGCGCCATTCGTCCAGCTCGGCCTGCGGGCTGGGCGCGGCGGCCTTGGCCACCGGCGCGGGTGCCGGCGTGGCGGTGGGCGTGAGCACTTCGCCGAGCAGGTCCAGCAGCCGCGTGCGGGCGCGCTGCGGGTGGCGGCGGTAGTAGGTCAGCACCAGGCCGATGATGAAGCGCTCGTCGTCATCCTTGGGCAGACTGGGCGAGTCCGCCTCTGCAGACGCGACAGGTGCAGGCATGGCGAGCGACGCCAGAGGGGCCGATGCCCCGTGTTCCAGATCCATCCAGCCCGGCGGCTTGTGGCAGAGCTGCTCGAACTGGCGCGCCAGGCGCTCGCCGATCTGGCGCGAGCGGCCCTTGATCTGGCTCCAGTAGCTGGGCTGGATCTGCAGCCGTTCGGCAAAGCGTCGCTCCAGGCCACGCAAGGTGGCCGCATCGGCATGTTTGACGGTGGCGCTGACGAACTCTTCGAACAGCCGCATCGCGTTGTCCAATCGGATCTGCGCGACGTCGCGGGGGGCGCTGGGCATGGACCGCAATGATAAATGGATCTTCACCTTCACTTCTGCGCCACCCGAGCCGTAGGACGGCTCCGACCGGGCGGGGCTGGCGACTCCTACTGCGGGCACGCCCGGTGGCGCCCATAGTGAGGTTTTAGGCCGTCAAAGGAGATTGGCATGCACCCCGCAGACAGCACCCTCATCGCGCTGGAAAAGAAGTTCTGGCAGTCCATGGTGGACGAAGACACCCGACTGCTGGCCGAGCCGTCCATGATGGTCAGCTCGCATGGCGCCATGCAGTTCGACCACGACCAGTACCGCGAGATGGCCGAGAAGGGCAGCATGGTCATCAAGTCGTTCAAGCTCAGCGACATGCAGGTCATGTACCCCAACGACGACACCGCCGTGCTGACCTACCACGCCAAACAGACGCTGGCGCCGCGCGGCAAGTCCGATGAAATCGAGCAGGAAATGGCCGACTCGTCCGTCTGGCTGCGCAAGGACGGCGAATGGCTGTGCGTGATGCACACCGAGACCGAAGTCGACGCCAAGGCCAAGCCGGCGGCCAAGAAGACGGCCGCCAAGGCCAAGCACTGACGCCGCTCAGTCGCTCTCGTCGTGCGCCTTGTAGGCGCCGACCAGGGCAGTCTGGGTGTTGGGCGGCACCGCCTCGTAGTGCGACAGCAGCAGCGTGTAGCGCCCTTCGCCCGCAGTGATCGCGTTCAGCCGCGTCTGGTAGCTGGCCAGTTCCGCCAGCGGCGCCAGGCCCTGCACGATGAGGCTGCCCGGCACGGCGGCGCGCGTGCCGTTGACCTGGCCGCGGCGTGAGGCCAGGTCGCCGGTGATGTCGCCGATGCCGTGCTCGGGCGCGGTGATCTCGACCTGCACGATGGGCTCCAGGATCAATGGCCGGGCCTCGCGCACAGCTTCGATCAGCGCACGGCGGCCGGCGGTGACAAAGGCGATTTCCTTGCTGTCCACCGAGTGGTGCTTGCCGTCGTAGACGACGACGCGCAGGTCCACCAGCGGGTAGCCGGCGATGACGCCGCTGGCCAGGGCCGAGCGCACGCCCTTCTCGACGGCCGGCATGAACTGGCCCGGGATGGTGCCGCCCTTGACCGCGTCGACAAACTCGAAGCCGGCGCCGCGCTCCAGCGGTTCGACGCGCAGATAGACCTCGCCGAACTGGCCCGCGCCGCCGCTCTGCTTCTTGTGGCGGTAATGGCCTTCGGCCGGGGCCGAGATGGTCTCGCGGTAGGCGATGCGCGGCGGCTCGGTGAGCACATCGCCCTTGTAGAGCTCGCGCAGGCGCTCCAGCAGCAGGCGCAGATGCAGYTCGCCCAGGCCGTAGACCAGGGTCTGGTGGGTTTCGCCGGCCTGCTCGATGCGCAGGCAGGGGTCTTCGTCCACCAGGCGGGCCAGCACCTCCCAGAGCTTCTGCTCATCGCCGCGCCGCGCGGGGCTGATGGCCAGGCCATGCACCGGCGTCGGGAAGTCCAGCGGCTTCAGATGGATGTGTTCGTCCTCCTGGGCGTCGTGCAGAACGGCATCAAAGGCCAGGTCGTCCACCTTGGCGACGGCGCAGAGGTCACCCGGCAGGGCCTCGTCGATATCGACATGCTTGGCGCCCTGCAGCATGAAGAGGTGCCCGACGCGGATGGGCTTGCGCGCATGGCCGACAAAGAGCAGGCCGCCCTTGGCGACGCGGCCCTGGTGCACGCGCATGACGCCCATCTTGCCGAGATAGGGGTCGGCGACGATCTTGAAGATATGGGCCAGCACATGGGCGGCCGGGTCGGGCCTGGCCGGGTAGGGCACGGGCTCGGTGCCCTTGCCTTCCAGGAAGGGTGGCGGGTTGCCCTCGGCCGGGTTGGGCATCAGGGCCTCGATGGCCGACAGCAGCTCGCCAATGCCGGCGCCGGTCTTGGCCGAGCAGAAGCAGACCGGGATCAGGTGGCCCTCGCGCAAGGCCTGCTCCAGCGGCGCGTGCAGTTCCCGCGGGTCGACGTCGCCATCGGTCAGGTAGCGGTCGACAAAGGCCGCATCGACCTCGACGACCTGCTCGACGAGGGCCCGGTGCGCTTCGGCGACGGACGAAAAATCGGCGTCCCCGGACGCCGCGAAGAAACAGTCGGCGACGCGCTTGGCGCCGCCGGCGGGCAAGTTCAGTGGCAAGCATTCCTTGCCGAACACCTCGCGGATCTGGGCCAGCAACCCGGGCAGGTCGGTGTCGGGGCAGTCGATCTTGTTGACGACGATGAGGCGCGTCAGCCCGCGCTCGCCGGCGGCGCCCAGCAGGCGCTGAGCCATCAGCTCGATGCCGTTCTGCGCGTTGATGACGATGATGGCCGTGTCCGCCGCCTCCAGCGCCGGCAGGGCCTGGCCGACGAAGTCAGGCGCACCGGGCGTGTCGATGGCGTGCACGCGGATGCCGCCGTGGGTGAAGTGGGCGAGGCTGGACTGCAGGGAATGGCCGAGGCGCCGCTCCAGCGGGTCGTGGTCGCTCACCGTGCTGCCGCGCTCGATGCTGCCGGCCTGCGGGATGGCGCCGGCATGGGCCAGCAGCGCTTCCAGCAGCAAGGTCTTGCCGGCGGACGCGGGCCCCACCAGCGCGACCGTTCGGATAGCGCTCACTCGTGAATCCAGGCTTGAAGCACTCATAGCACCTCCTCGGTGTGGGGCCTGCGAACCCCTCTGGGATCGGTGCGAGAGGATCTGCGCGGGTGCAGGGCTAGGCGCGCGGCGCCGTCTGGGCTCATGCCCAGGCCAGGCGCGCAACAACACCATGCGCCCGCGCAGATCCTCTCCCGAAGGGTTGTCACTCAAAAGTCCGCGCGCGGCGTTGCTCGGCCTCGCCGGGGCCTACCCCGGCTTCACCTCACGCCTTGCTCGCGGACTTTTGAGTGGCAACGCATCCGACCCCAGAGGGGTTCACAGGCCCCGCCAGAGTAGAAGAAGCCGGCCAACCCGGCAAGGGCAGAATCGTTTGCATGCACGCCCGACTCGCCACACTCGCCCTCGTCCTGCTCGCCGCCACGGCCCAGGCCCAGACCCTGCCGGCCGACGATCTCCAGGCCATGCTGGCCGAGGTCAGCCCGGCGCGCATCGAGGCGCGCATCCGCAAGCTGGTGAGCTTCGGCACGCGCCACACCCTGTCCGACATCGCCTCCGACAGCCGCGGCATCGGCGCCGCGCGGCGCTGGATCACGGCCGAGCTGTCGACCTGTTCCAAACTGGCCGGCGGGCGGCTGCAGGTGGAGGAGCAGAGCTTCATCGAGCCGGCCGGCAACCGCGTCAACCAGCCCACCGAGCTGGTCAACGTCGTCGCGACGCTGCCCGGCCGCGGCGCGAGCAAGAGCCGCGTCCTCGTCGTCAGCGGCCACTACGACTCGCGCAACAGCGATGTCATGGACGCCCTCGGCGAAGCCCCGGGTGCCAACGACGACGCGTCCGGCACGGCCACGGTCATGGAGCTGGCCTGCGTGATGGCGCGGCGCCAGTTCGACGCCACCCTCGTCTTCATGACCGTGCCCGGCGAGGAGCAGGGCCTGCTCGGTGCCGCGCAATGGGCCCGCGAGGCCCGCGCCGCCGGCACCAACGTCGAGGCCATGATCACCAACGACATCGTCGGCAGCTCGCGCGGCGACGCCGGCCAGCGCGACGCGAGGCGGCYGCGCCTGTTCGCCGACGGCCTCGACCCGCTGGTGCGCCTGCTGACCGCCGCCAACGCCAACCGTCCAGCCAGCGAGACCGACGCCAAGTCCATTGCCGCCATGCAGGCCGAGCTGCTGCCGCTGCTGCAGGCCGGTGGCAACGAGGACCTGCCCACCCACCAGCTCGGCCGCCACCTCAAGGCGGCCGCCGAAGCGGCCATGCCCGGCTTCACGGTCCAACTCATCCAGCGCCGCGACCGCTATCTGCGCGGCGGCGATCACATCCCCTTCCTCGAACGCGGCTATGCGGCCGTGCGCATCAGCGAGCCCTTCGAGAACTTCGCCCACCAGCACCAGAACCCCAGGACCGAGAACGGCATCGTCTATGGCGACCTGCCCGAATTCGTCGACTTCCCCTATGTGGCCGACGTGACGCGGGCCAACCTGGCCGGCCTGGCGACGCTGGCCTGGGCGCCTGCGCCGCTCAAGGGTGTCAGGCTCGATGCCCGCGAGCTGACCAACGATTCGACGCTGGAATGGCAGGCCAGTGATGACCCCGAGGTGGCTGGCTACCGCATCGTCTGGCGCGATACCGATTCAGCCGCCTGGCAGCAGTTCAAGGACGTGGGCAAGGCCACGCGCGTGACGCTGCCGGTGTCCAAGGACAACGTCGTCTTCGGCGTGCAGGCGGTATCGAAGAAGGGCTACGCCAGCCTGGCGAGCTTTCCTTTGCCGCGGCGCTAGCCACTCAGCACCAGCGAACCGCCGGGGTAGCGCGACCCCATGAACTCGACGAAGGCCTTCACCTTCGGGCTGGCCAGGCGCCGCGAGGTGTGCAGCACCCACAACTCCACCGCAGGGCCGGCCACGGCGCCCCACAGCACGAGTTCTCCGCTGGCAAGCTGCCGCCAGACGATGGACTGCGGCACCCGCGTGACGCCGGCGCCGGCGATGGCAGCGTCCCGGATCATCAGCATCGACGACAAGCGCAGCACAGGGTCGGGCTCGACCGTGAGGCGGCCGTCGTCGAGGGCCCAGGTGGCGCCGTCGAGCAAGGCGCTGACGACGGCGGCGACCCGCACGGGCGTGGGGCTGGGCCCAGGCATGGCGATCGAGGGCGCGGCGACGACCACGAGCCTGTCCAGCGCAAAGCAACGCCCGACCAGCGCGGTGTCCGGCCGCGGGTTGGGGCGGATGGCCACGTCGAACTGCTCTTCCACCAGGTCGACCACGCGGTCGTCGGCCACCACGTCGAGGGTGACGTCGGGGTAGAGGCGCCGGAAGTCGGCCGCCAGCCGGCCCATCGCGAGTTGCGAAAACAGGATGGGCGCGGCAATGCGCAGCCGCCCAGCGACCTTGGCCGAGCCTTCGCGCGCCGAACTGAAGGCGTCGACCACCTCATGCATGGGTCCCTCCGTGCGCGCCAACAGCTGCTGCCCCGCCTCGGTGAGTTCCAGCCCCTTGGCGCTGCGCTCTATGAGCCGCACGCCCAGCTGATCCTCGAGGTCCGCCACGCGGCGTGACAGCGTCGCCTTGGAGCGCCGGCTGGCCCGGCTCGCCCGCCCAAAGCCACCGTGGGTGGCCACGAGGTTGAAGTCCACCAGCGCGTTCAGGTCCATGTGTTTTGAATTCAAGACAGTGAGTCTTGATTTTGGTGTCTGTGTTTATGGATTGCAACGGCCTATCTTTCGTTCCGTCCCTTCCGACACAACCTTCAGACCACGGAGTTTTCAAATGAGCATCCTCGTCATCGGCGCCACCGGCACCATCGGTTCCCTCGTCGTCCAAGGTCTCGCCCGCCAGGGCGCGGACGTCACCGCCCTGGTTCGCCAGACCGGCACGCTGTCCCTGCCCGCGGGCGTCAAGGGCGTCGTCGCCGACCTGACCGACGTGGCCTCCATGCGCCAGGCGATGTCAGGCATCCGCACGCTGTTCCTGCTGAACGCGCTCGCCGCCGACGAAGTGACGCAATCCCTGCAGGCGCTGAACGTCGCCCGCGAAGCGGGCATCCAGCGCATCGTCTACCTGTCGGTCATCAACGCGGACCTCTACGTCGATGTGCCGCACTTCACCGGCAAGTACACGGTGGAACGCATGATCGAAAAACTGGACCTGCCGGCGACCATCCTGCGCCCCGCCTACTTCATGCAGAACGACGTGCAGGTGCAGCCGGTCATCGAGGGCTATGGCGTGTTCCCCATGCCCATCGGTTCAAAAGGCTGCGCGATGGTGGACGCGCGCGACATCGCCGACATCGCCGTGGCCGAGCTGCTGCGCCGCGACCGCGCGCCGCAGCCGCTGCCACGCCTGCTGCTGGAAGTGGTCGGCCCCGACGTGATCAACGGCCCCGCTGCGGCGGCCGTCTGGAGCCAGGCGCTGGGCCGCGACATCCATTACGCCGGTGACGACGTGCAGGCCTTCGAGGCGCAACTGGCACAGAACGCGCCGGGCTGGATGGCCTACGACCTGCGGCTGATGATGAGCGGCATCCAGCGGCTGGGCCAGATCGGCGCGGACGGCGCGGCCGAAAAGCTGGTGCAGTTGCTGGGGCGTCCGCTGCGTACCTACCAGGCGTTCGTGGCCGAACGCGTGCAGGCGGGCTGAGCCGTCAGACGAAGCCGAGCGTGCGCGCGCTGCCGAAGTTGGCCAGGTTGGGCAGCACCGCGTCCAACTGCCCGGCGCTCGCGCCCAGCCAGCCCAGCAGCGTCGCGGCGTACTGGTCGACCGAGCTGGTGGGAATCCAGCGGCCCTGCTCGTCCCAGCTGTTCATGCTGGCGTCGTCCGGCCCACCGACGGCCAGCGTCGGGTAGCTGCCATAGAAGCCGCCCCGCACGGCCCCGCCCAGCACGAGGTGGTGGTTGCCCCAGGCGTGGTCGGTGCCGCTGCTGCTGTTGGGCTTGAAAGTGCGGCCGAAGTCGCTTTGCGTGAAGGTGGTGACGGCCTCGGCCAGGCCCAGTGCCTTCAGCGCGGCCTGGAAGCAGGCGAGGGCATCGCCGAGCTGCTTGAGCAGGCCTGCGTGATGCCCCGCCGTCGCGTCGCCGGCGACCTGCTCGCCATGCGTGTCGAAGCCGCCGAGCTGGGCGAAATAGATCTGCCGGTTGCCGCCCAGCGTGGCGCGCACGTCCAGCAGCTTGGCGGCCTGGTAGAGCTGTTTACCGATGCCGGTGCTGACGTTGCCGTCGGCGATCAGGGGTGCAAAGGCGGTGTCGATGGCGATGTTGCTGCCCGCCTCGCCGGGTTTGCGCTGGACCAGAGCACCGAGCTGTTCGGACAGCGCAAAGGCGTCGATCTGCTGCTTCTGGAAAGCACCGGCGAGGTCGGTGTCGGCCGACTGCTCAGCCAGCGCCTTCATGGCGTCGAGCTTGAGCGCATTGGGTTTCCAGCTCACGTCGGCCGCTGCCAGGCCGGCGGCGCCAAAGCCGTCGCCCGGGCCGGGCAGCACCAGTGGCGCGGCGAGTTCCGACAGGCCGAAGTGGCCATTGCCGCCCACGCTGATGACGGGGCTGGCCAGGCCCAGCGCCGCCGAAGCGCGGCCACCCCAGCCAGTGCGGCTCTGAGCGTCGGTGCTGGCACTTTCCCACAGCACCTGCTGGTCGCTGTGCGAGAACAGGCTGGGCGGTGTCAGCACTGTCTTGCCGGCGTCGGCGCGGTACTGGGCCTTGGTCAGCGGTGCGTAGAGCGGGCCGACGTTGAACTGCACGGCCAGTCTGCCGGCCGCGAACAGCGGGTTCAGCGCGGCCAGCGCGGGGTGCAGGCCGAAGTCGCTGTTGCCCAGGCGGCCCAGGCTGGCCAGCGGCAGGGCCAGGCCGGCGCGTACTCGGGTGTAGTCGGCATGGCGGGTGGCGTCCATCGGCACGACGGTGTTCATGCCGTCGTTGCCGCCATACAGGAAGACGCAGACCAGGGCCTTGAAGTCGGCCGCGCGCGCCACGCGCAGGGGCGCCAAGGCGCCCAGCGTGCCAAGGCCGAGGGCACCGGCGAGCAGACGGCGGCGGCTGGGGGTGGGGTGGTGGTGCATGGTGCGACCCTCAGCGGACGAGTTGGTATTGCGGCGCGGCGAAGACGAGGTAGGCCGCGGTCCTCACGCGGTTGCGCTGCCAGGTCTTGGCGTCGGTCTTGTCCGTCCACCAGGACACGGCCTCCAGCACCTTGGCGCGCGGCGCCGAGGGCAGCACCTCGCCGTGGGCGAGCAGCGACAGCCGGTCGACGAGCTTGCCGGCATCGGCCGCGTCGGCGTCGAAGGCGTCCAGCGTGACCTGCGTGCCGGTGGCCTTGGGCACCGTGGCAGAGGGCTGGGAGCCGCCCCAGTTCAGCAGATAGGTCAGGTAGTTCAGCCTTTCCAGCGACGTATTTGCGTTGTGGATGCCGAAGGCGCCGCCGCCCAGCTGGGTGCCGGGGACCGGGTAGTCGGGTGGGTAGAAGTTGAAGACCGACGGCGAGCGGAAGACATGCTGGCGCAGCGTCTCGCCCCACCACCAGCCCAGGGCGTCGCCGTCGGTCTGGCCGTTCAGCGCGCGCAGCACGCCGGTCATCATCAGCGCCGGCTCGCGCAGCCGGCCGCCGCGGGCACCAGGGGGCGCATCGCCGCGGGCTTCGGCGTCCAGCAGCACGGCGGCCACGGTGGCGGCCAGGTCGCCCGTCTTGCCCGTGCCGAAGCTGAGGCCCTCCTTGCTGAACGTGCCGCTCTGGAAGGCCGCGGCCACGCGGCCCACGTAGGCGGGCGTCGGGTTGGAGCGCACCAGGGCCTGGATGAGTTGGCGGCCGATGAAGGGCGGCATGTTGGGGTGGGCCATCAGGCTGTCCAGCACGGCGTCCAGCGCCTGGGCGGGCGTGCTGCCGGCGGCCTTCTTGCCGCCGGCCAGCAGCGCACGCTCGGCGCTGTCGTGCAGGCCCGGCAGCGGCGCCATCTCGCCGTCGTAGAACTGGCAGTTGGCGCCCTTGGGCGAGCAGCCCCACTTGGACTTGCCGCCGGCGGGGTAGGTCCAGCCGGTCAGCGCATAGGCGTAGTTGCGGACGGTGGCGTTGTCGTAGGTGGGCTGGCAACGCCCGCCCTTGAGGCTGCCGTCGGCCTCCAGCAGGCAGGTGCCCAGCGAGAAGAGCTGCAGCAGCTCGCGCGGGAAGTTCTCGTTGGGCGCGGTCTTGTCGTTGTTGACGCCATTCAGGTAGTCGCCCATCACCGGGCTCAGCGCCACCTGGCGCAGCACGTCGCGGTAGCTGCCGAAGGCGTTCTCCAGCAGCGCGTTCTGGTAGCGGCGCAGGCCGTAGGTGCCTTCCACCTCGAAGTTGCTGACGACGACGATCTGCTGCAGCGCGAAGGCGACGCGCTGGCGCAGCTGGTCGGGCTGGTTGACGGCATTGCGGTAGAAGTCCCACAGCAGCGGCTGGCTGGAGAAGGCGTCGCGCCAGCAGTTGTCGCCCTTGTTGGCGGCCTGGTCGCAGAAGCCGGCGCCGGTCGTGTCGGTGTGGACGGCGCTCGTGCCGCCCGAGGTGTAGCGCGAGGCCTGCGGCAGCTGCTGTTGGGCCTGCACCCAGGCGGCGGCGCTTTGCGTGCGCATCTGCGTGACCATGCCCTCGGTCGCGCCGAAGCTCGCCTGCGAGGCCAGGCGCACCGCGTCGCGCTGCGTCATCGGCGGCACGGCGGCGGCGGCGGGGGGCGTGGGGTCGGCGCTGGCGGGGCTGMTGGTGCTGCCACCACCACCCCCGCCGCCGCAGCCGGCCAAGGCCAGCGTGAATGAAATGACCCACGCGCCGGCGGACATGACGCGGCTGGGGCGAGCGAAGGGAGGAGCAGGCGGGCGCATCGTCGTCGGTCGCGAGGGTGAGGGCCGCGCATGATGGCCGCTCAGGGCTTGTCGCGGTAACGCGAGGTTGCCCTCGGGCGGGCCGCTTACCAATGGCAACAAGACGCCGCTTGAACCTGGCCGACGCGTGACATCGGGCACGCCCAATACGCCCCAATGGCGCGCTAGCAGGGCAGGCCGGCGCCCTTGGCCGTGCAAGCCTGCGCGTCAAGCTGAAGCGTCAGTCCGTCCGGCGTGCGGCCCAGCAGGCGCAGTTGCTTGAAGTCGGCTGCGTTGACCGCCGTGCTGCCGAGCGTGATCGACAGTGCGGCCGTCGCTGCGGCGGGTGCCAGGTTCAGTTCCATCACGAGCTGTGCGCAAGCCGCGTCTCTGCAGAGCTGGGCCTTGGCCATCGCCGTGCCGGCGTAGACATAGCTCCAGGCCGGGCTGTAGGTCAGCTTGGCGGCGGCCGCCGCCTTCAGCGTCGTCAGCGCATTGAGGGAGGTCGTGCCCAATTGCGGCCAGGATTGCCCGGCAAGGTTGGCCGCCAGCGGCGGCGCGCCGGCCAGGTCGAGCTTGATGCGGTTGCCATCGGCGATGCCGTCGGCCGTGGTGGTCTCGGTGACGCAGTCGGCGTCCTTGTAGAAATCGATCTGCAAGGCCGGGCCGGCGCGCGCGACGTTGCGCGCCACCGCGTCGCCCGCCGCCCCGGTCAACGGCATCGAATAGGCGTTGGCGCCACGCGTCGCGCCGCTGGCGGGATCGAGGCTGGGCGTCGCGTCCGTGGCGCCGAGGCTCCACAGGCTGAGATTGGCCGCGCCGCTCACCTTCTTGAAATAGGCGATGGGCACGTCAGCGCCGCTGGTGTCCTTCTGGCTGACGCGCGCGCACTGCAGGGCGCCCACGACGGGGATGCGGATGTCCAGGAAACGCGCATAGCTGTCGGCGGCGGTGTTGTCGACGCGGCGTGTCAGCACCACGCGCGCATTCGCCGCGGCCTGCACGGCCAGCCGGTTGCCGAGGAAGGACCAGCCGCCGGGCAGCTTGATGACGGCCTGCTCCACCCCCAGCGGCACTTGCACGCCGCTGCCGTTCTGGAAAATCAGGTTGACCCGGCAGCTCGGCGAGGCCGGCACGCTGAAGTCGCAGCGGCTCACCGGGCTGGGCAGCAGCTTGCCGCCGGTGAAGGACACCTCGTCGAAGGTGCCCGACAACCGGATGCACAGCAACTGGGCCGCGTCGGAGGCACCCGAGAAGGTCTGGCCGGCCGCCGTCACCCGCGTGCCGGCATTGAACAGCGGGATGAACTGGGGCTGGCAGTCCTTGCTGGCCGCGGCCGCGATCATCTTGGCAAAGAGGGCGTCGATGCCCGCCAGGTCGAGGCCGGCCGCGGCGCTGTCGAAGTTCAGGCTGCCCTGCGTCGTGCCCGGCTCCAGGTAAGCGGTCCCGGTGCCCAGGCGTGAGCTGAGCACGACATAGGGTTTTGTGTCGGTGCCGAAGGACGCGCCCACGGTGTCCAGCAGCCGGTCCTGGCCGGTGTGCGAGCCCGGCGTCAGCGCCCCGGCCAGCAGGTCGAAGTCGCTGGCCAGGCCGGCGTCGGCAAGGGCCGGTGCGAGGGCGGTGCGCACTTGAGTCTGGGCGGTGGCCAGGGCGGTGTCGGGCAGGGTCGCCAGGGCCCCCGTCATCAGCGCATCGGGCGCCCGGCCGCTGGCCAAGACCGTGATGGCGCTGGTCAGCGGCGTCAGGTTCAGCGTGCCGCCGTTGTTGGTGACGCCCCAGAGGCAGATCTGTCGGTCGTTCAGGTTGCCGCAGGCTTCGACCCGGAAGGGGCCGGCGTTGGTCAGCGTGATGGGGCCGTAGGCGCCCGTGCCGGCGGTCACTTTCTTGGCGCTCGCGATGGACTTGCCGGTGGCGTCCAGCACGCGCACGGTGGCGTCGCTCAGGGCCAGGCCGGCAGAGACGACACCGGCAACTGGTGGCGCGGGGGGGATCGGCGTGGGAGCCGGCGTCGGAGTCGGCGCAGGTGCAGGCGTCGGCGCCGGTGTGGGCGCTGGCGTAGGGGCAGGCGCTGGCGTGGGTGCCGGTGCGGGAGTTGGAGTTGGAGCTGGTGCCGGAGTGGGTGCAGGCGTTGGCGCCGGCGTCGGCGCCGGGCTCGGCGCTGGCGAGGGGGCCGGGCTCGGCGAAGGCGACGGGCTGGGCGTCGGCACGGGCACCGGCATGGGTAGCGGGCTGGGCGCTGGTGCGGGCGGCGGCGGCTCGGGCACCTCGCTGGGTGGGGCGCCGCCCCCGCCACCGCAGGCGGCCAGGGCCAGGGCCATGGGCCAGGCATAGCTGGAACGCCGGCGGGGAGCCGGCGGTGGGGTCAGCGGGAGTGGGGAAGCAGGGGAGGCAGAGTCGGGCATCCGGGCCAGCCGCGCGGAGGCGGCACAACGGTCAGGGTTGACCCGACTTTAGGCCGCGACGCCGCTGGCCGGTGGCCGGAACTGCGGGCCCGGCGTGGCCTTTTGCAGGTGATCAGTCGCGGTGGCCATGACCGTGGCCGTGGCCGCGACCGCGGTCGTGGTGATGATGGTCATGCCCCTCGTCGCGGCGCCAGTCGCGCTCGCGATGGACCACCACGTTCTGGCGGTACCAGCCGTCCTCGACGAAATAGACCGGGGCGCCGCAGGCGCCGTAATAGCTGCAGTGACGGCGCCAGTTGCGGCGGTGGTCGGGCGGCACCCACAGATAGACCGGCTGGGCGCGGTAGACCGGGCGGCCGATGATGACCGGTTGGGGTGCCCACAGCACCGGTTGCGGATAGCGACCGATGTCGACGCGCCCGTAGACGCCCGGTTGGCTGAACCCGATGGAGACGCCGACGTCGGCCGCCTGGGCGGTGGGCAGGGTGGTCAGCGCGGCCAGGCCCAGCAGGGTCGGCGCGATCCAGCGTGTGAAGGGGGTGCTGGGGGTGGTCATGAGGTGCTCCTGAGAAATGCGGCCGTGCCGCCGTGCCCAGTGAACGCCGCGCCGGGGGCGATCGTTGTCAGCCTGCCAGCGCCGCGCCTGTAGGACAGGCGGCGCGAACCTGCGAATGCGGCCTTGTCCTACAGGCCGCCTCCCGTCCTGCCGACGCGGCGGGGCAGTGGTGGGCTCGATGCTTGCTGGCCTTGGCGTTGGAGCAGCATTGATGAGCGAAACCCTGCACACGGAGGTGCCCGCCGATGCGGCACAGCGGGCCGGGCTCGCCGCCTCCGTCTCGGCCGCCGAATTGGCGCTGGCGCAGAACGCCCGCTTCCTGGCGCGTTGCAGCCGCCTGGCCGGTGTCGGCGCCTGGGAATGGCAGGCCGACACGGGCAAGCTGACGCTGTCCGACTCGGCCTGCGAGTTGCTGGGTCTGCCGGCCGGCCAGGTGCCGACGCTGGCGGCCCTGCTGCAGCGCTTCGGGCCCGACGGCGCGGCCATGCTGGACGCCGCCTTGCAGCGCGCCGCCGCCGATGGCGAGGGCTGGGATGTCGAGCTGCCCTACGAATCGGGTGCTGATGGGCGGCGCGTGCTGCGCGTCGTCGGCCGGTATGACGAGGACGAGACCGGGCGGCGCGTGGGCGTCGTCATGCTGGATGTCAGCGAGCCCGCGGAAGTGCGCGCCGAGCTCGAGCGCACGCTGGAACGCCTGGCGCTGGCCACCCACAGTGGCGGCATCGGCGTCTGGAGCCTGGACCTGCAGGACAACCGCCATGGTCAGGTGGCCTGGGACGACGCGATGTGGAAGCTGCATGGCGAGCCGCGGCAGGGCCAGATCAGCCTTGCGCGCTGGCGCCGGCGCCTGCACCCGCAGGACCGCCGCAACGCGATGGCGACCGTGCGCGCGGCCCTGCGCGACGGGCCGCAGCTGGACGGTGAGTGGCGGGTCTGCTGGCCCGACGGCAGCCTGCATGTGCTGCGCAGCTCGGGCCGCGTGCTGCGCGACGCCAGCGGCCGGCCGCTGCGGCTGTCAGGTGTCTGCTGGGACGTCAGCGAGGCGCGCCGCATGCAGCAGCAGTTGCAGGAGCAGCATGAGCTGCTGGAGGTGACGCTGCAGTCCATCGCCGATGCGGTACTGACGACCGACGCCCTGGGTCGCGTGACCTGGCTCAACCCCGTCGCCCAGCGCCTGACCGGCTGGGCGGCGGCCGAGGCGCGTGGCCAGCCCTCCAGCCGCGTCTTCCTGCCGCAGCGCGAGGAGACGGGCGAGTTGCTCGCCGACCCGGTGCGGCGCTGCCTGGACACCGGCCGCCCCACCCGCCTGCCGGCCGGTGCGATGCTGCTGAGCCGCGACGGCGAACTGCGCGCCGTGGACGACTCGGTCGCGCCCATCCGCGATGCCGACGGCCGTGTGCTCGGTGCCGTGCTGGTCTTTCGCGATGTCACGCAGCAGCGCCGCCAGTTCGACGAGATCCGCTGGCGCGCCAGCCACGACGGCCTGACCGGCCTCGTCAACCGCATGGAATTCGGCCAGCGCCTGGCGCGCACGCTGGAGCGCGCCAAGCGCGACGGCAGCCACCATGCGCTGCTGGCTTTCGACCTGGACCGCTTCAAGCTCGTCAACGACCACTGCGGCCACGCCGCCGGCGACGAGGTGCTGCGCGAGGTGGCGCGGCGACTGGAAGCCGGCGTGCGCGGCCGCGACACGGTGGCCCGGCTGGGCGGCGACGAGTTCGCAGCCATCCTCGAGAACTGCTCGCTGGACGAGGCCCTGCGCGTGGCGCAGAAACTCTGCGACGCGATGGACCAGTACCGCTATGTGCATGGCGAACAGCGCTTTCGCATCGGCACCAGCATCGGCGTGGCGCCGCTGGACGGGCGCTGGCCCGATGCCGACGCGGCCATGCGCGAGGCCGATGCCTGCTGCATGATCGCCAAGGAGCAGGGGCGCAACCGCGTGCAGCTGTGGGCGCCCGACGACGCCACCCTGCGCGCCCACCAGAGTGAACACCGCTGGGCCACGCGGCTGCAGCAGGCGCTGGACGAAGACCGTTTCGAGCTCGACCTGCAGCGCGTGCTGCCGGCTCAAGGGCTGGACGACGGCCGCCTGCGCGGCGAGCTGCTGCTGCGGCTGCGCGAGCCCGACGGCACGCGCGTGCTGCCCGGTGCCTTCATGCCGGCCGCCGAGCGTTTCCACCTCGCGCCGCGGCTGGACCGCTGGGTGCTGCGCCAGGCCGTCGAACTGCTGCGGCGCGGCGGCCCGCCCGAGATCGCGTCGCTGTCCATCAACGTGTCGGCACTGACGCTGCAGGACGCGGTCTATCACCAGGAGGCGCGCGCGCTGCTGACCGAGCTCGGCCCCGAGCGGGCCAGGACACTGTGCCTGGAGATCACCGAGACGGCCGTCATCACCCAGCTCGGCGTGGCGGTGCGCTT
The DNA here is from genome assembly GCF_056406535.1 of Roseateles sp. P1_C1_2. Lineage (NCBI taxonomy): Bacteria > Pseudomonadati > Pseudomonadota > Betaproteobacteria > Burkholderiales > Sphaerotilaceae > Roseateles > Roseateles sp. P1_C1_2. The sequence continues at coordinate 131,703 of NZ_JBFUAB010000016.1, read as the reverse complement.
CGTCCAGCAGATGCGCGCCCTGGGCGCGCGCATTGCGCTGGACGACTTTGGCGCGGGCGCCTCGTCCTACAGCTATCTGAAGGCGCTGCCGGTGGACCTGCTGAAGATCGACGGCCAGTTCGTCAAGGCGCTGATGACCGATCCGCTGGATCAGGTGGCCGTGCGCAGCTTCGTCGACGTGGCCCAGACCCTGGGCCTGACGACGGTGGCGGAGTGCGTGGAGACGCCCGAGGTGCTGCTGGAACTGGTGCGCCTGGGCGTGGGGGAGGTGCAGGGCTTCCTGCTGCACCGGCCCCAGCCGGTGGGCGAATTGCTGGCCCTGGGCGAAGAGGCCGTGCCGGCCTGAGCCTAGCGCGTGGGCTGGAGCTGGCGCGGGGCCACGTCGGCGCGCACCGGCTGGTCGCGGTCGTCGGCGTCGGCAGCCGTGGCCGGGGCATCGGCACGGGCGACCAGGGCGGTGTCATCGGGCGGCGTGGCGGACGGTGTCGCGTCACGGCCATCGGCGACCGCGCGCAGCGACACCTGCAGCCCGCGCGACAGATGCTCCTGCCAGCTGCGCAAGGTGTCGCCGGCCCGGTGCAGGGCGGCGCTCATCTGCACGTCCAGCGGGCGCGGGTCGTCGACGACGTCCAGGCCGGCGCTGGCGCCCAGGGCCGCGATGATGACCAGCATGGCCACCGCGTGGAAGCGGCGGCTGTGCAGCGACGGCGACACGGCATCGGCGTCGCGCGGCGACAGCGGCAGGTCCGGCAGCGGTCGATGGGCCGGCATTTGCTTGCGCCAACCCTCGGCGTGCAGAGATCGCGGGAATTGCATGGACACCCTCCTGGCTGCTTCTGAAGCGGGCCGCCGCGCTCTGTCGGCGCGGCCACCCTGACGACGGCAGTGTGGGTCGGGCAGCGGCGGCGCCATGTCGGCCCGCGCAAGCTTGGCTTGTAGGAATTCAGGAAGGGCTGGAGGCGCCCAGTTCGCCCGGCACGGTCACGGCGACGGGCTCGGGTTCCGGGTCCTCGCGCATCGGCAGGCGGGCCAGCACCAGCGTGCCACGGCCGGGCGCGGACAACAGCTGCAGCGTGCCGCCCAGGCTCTCGATGCGGTAACGCATGCCCAGCAGGCCATGGTGGCCGGCGCCCACGGCCTCGGGGTTGAAGCCCTGGCCGTCGTCACGGATGTGCAGTTGCAGCCAGCCATCGGCTTCGGCCAGCGACACCCGCACATGCTTGGCCTTGGCGTGGCGCATCACATTGGTCAGGGCCTCCTGCACGAGGCGGTACATGGCCAGGCGGCCGGCCTCGTCGCTGGGGCCTTCCATCAGCTCCAGGCTGAGCTGCAGGCCGGAGCGCTGCGCGAATTCCTGGGTCAGGATCTCCAGCGCCGGAATCAGGCCCAGGTTGGACAGCGCGGAGGGGCGCAGATCCTCGATGATGCGGCGCTTCAGCGCGATGCCCTGGTCGAGCAGCTCGCTCATGTGCTTGAGGCGCTCGTCGATCTCGGGCGCCGCGGTGCGCGTCATGCGGCGGATGCGGGCGACGTCGAGCTTGGCCGCAGTCAGCAGCGCGCCGAGCTCGTCGTGCAGCTCGCGGGCCAGGTGGGCGCGCTCGTCCTCGCGCACCGTCTGCAGGTGATGGGCCAGCTCGGTCAGTTCGGCGGTGCGGCGCGCCACCTCGCGGTCGAGCCGGTCGCGCTCCTGCGCCAGTTCCTTGGCATGCTCGCGGCGGGCCATGTGCAAGGCCTCGTTGCGACGCAGGAAGATGGCCAGGCCGAACAGGCTGACCAGCGTCAGGCCATGCACGCCGATGCGGCCGTAGTTCAGCGAGCGCACGACGGCGTCGCGCTCGGTGGCGATCTGCGTGAGTTCGTGCTGGTCGAGCTGGCCGACGGCGTCGCGCACGGCCTGCATCTTTTCGCGGCCGATGTCGGACTCCACCAACCCGTGCCAGGCCGTGTCCTGCCCCTCGCGGTAGAGCTTGACCACCAGCTGCAGCTCGGAAAGCTTTTCACTGGCGCGCCGGCTGGCGTCGGCCACCAGGGCTTCCCATTCGGAGCTGGCGTACTGGCCGCGCAGCCGCGACAGTACATTGGGCAGCTCCTGCTCGGCCAGCTTGATCGGCGCGAGGTAGTCGTCTCGGCCCGTCAGCAGATAGCCGCGCTGGGCGGTCTCGGCGTCGGTCAGCAACTCGCGCAGCCGCAGCCCGTCGTTGCGGGCCTGGTGGCGGGCCTGCGACTGGTTGAGCGCCTCGTCGGCGCCCCAGAACGCAGCCTCGCTGACGCCCATGACGGCGGCCGCCGCCAGCGCGGCGAAGCCGACGGCCAGACCGCGATTGCGGCTGGCACCTTCCAGCCAGGGATCGAGATGACGCAGCACCGTCAGCCGTTCAACTGGCTGCGGCGGCAGGGCGCGCTGCTGGGGCATGTTCGGCCAGTTCGGCGCAATAGCTGATGAGGTCGTCGAGCTCGCGGCTCTTGTCGAACACCCGTTCGGCACCGAGGCTGGCGCAGCGGCGGCGCATTTCCTCGGTGGCGTAGTTGGTCAGCACGACACGCCGGGCTCGAAGGCCGAGCTGCTGGGCGGCCTGCAGCACGCCCAGGCCGGTGCCGGAACGCAGGAAGACGTCGACGATGAAGAGATCGGCATTGGCATCGGGGTCCCGGCTCATCCAGCGCACCGCGCCGGCCTCGTCGGCCACCGACCCGACCACCTCGACCTGAGCCAGCTCCTCGAGCGTCGCAATCAGGTTCTCCAGGATCACCGGACTGTCTTCGACGATGAAGGCTCTGAGTGCTGGCATGGCCCGACGGCGGCGCGAGGGTTGATGGGTGTGGAGTATGGACCGCTTCCGCGTCGGGCCGGCAGTGCCGGCAGCGCATCGCGCTGTAGGACTTCTCCTAGGGGAAGTCCCTGAGCGGCGCGCTTACTGCGGGTGGCGGACGGCGATGTCGTTGCGCACGGCAACGACGCCGGAGGTCTCACGGGCCAGCTTTTCGGCCATGGCCTTTTCCTCGAAGGACTTGGCAAAGCCGGACAGCTGCACCGTGCCCTTCAGCGTTTCGACGCTGATGGCCATGGCACTGACCGTCGGGTCGGCGGCGAACTTGCCCTTGACGCGGGTGGTCAGCGCAGCGTCGTCGACATAGGCGCCGACGGTTTCCTGGTTGCGGGTGACGGCACAGCCGCTGGTGGCGGCCAGGGTGGCCGTGAGAGCGGTGGCGACGGCGAGGGTGATGACGGACTTGTTCAGCATTGCAGTTCTCCTTGGATGGCGGCTTCACGGAACCGCTGGAGTCGACTATCGCGGCGCGCCGATAGCGGCGGCATAGTCCCGTAGCGCGGCGCCCTGTCGGACTCGGCCGGCGCCGATGTAGGACTGCGACTCTCGCGGCGCGCATGGCAGGCTGCTACGCTGGGCGCACTCCCCCGGACAAAGCTCTCACCATGATCCGTATCGGCATCGTCGACGACCACGCCATCGTGCGCACCGGCCTGCGCCAGTTCCTGTCCGAGCATGTCGACCTGCGCGTCACGGGCGAAGGCGCCAGCGGCCACGACGCGCTGGAGATGGCGCGCGGCGGCGAGGTCGACGTGCTGCTGCTGGACATCTCCATGCCCGACCAGAGCGGCGTGGATGCGCTGGCCGCCATCAAGGCGCGCTTCCCTGAGTTGCCGGTGCTGATCCTGAGCGGCTTTCCCGAGGCGCATTACGCGACGACGCTGCTGCGTCAGGGCGCCAGCGGCTACCTCAACAAGGAATGCGATCCGGAAGAGATCGCCAACGCCATCCGCCTGGTGGCGCGGGGCCGGCGCTACATCAGCCCGGCGGTGGCGGAGCAGCTGGCGGACAGCGTGATGGGGGGTGGCAGCGGCGGCGCGGCGCCGGACAAGCCCCTGCACGAGGCGCTGTCGGAACGCGAGTTCCAGGTCTTCCTGCGCCTGGCCCAGGGCGAGACCGTGGGGCATATCGCCGAGGCCTTGTTCCTCAGCGTGAAGACCGTCAGCACCTACCGCACGCGCGTGCTCGAGAAGCTCAAGCTGGCCACCAACAGTGACCTGACCTATTACGCGCTGAAGAACGGGCTGATTCAGTAGTACCGCGTCTCGCCGCTCTCGGCCGAGACGTCATCGCCCAGCGTCCACGGCAGGGCGGACTCATAGCCCAGCACCGCATCGTTGGCCGACCCAGCGGTCGGCGACCACCAGCGCGTCAGGGTCGTCCACAGCGGGCGATGGGGCGTGGCCTCGGCCAGCGGGTTCTGCGTCAGCGGTGCGTCGATGCTCATGAGGGGCTCCTGATGTGGGCCATAGCTTTGCCGCTGGCCGCCAGCCGCTGTATCAGCGGGCGGCGCTGTGGCCTGTCGGAGTGTTCTGACAGGGCTTGCCCTCACCCACAATGCGGGCGTGTCATCGCCTCGTCTTCTGCTGATCCTTGCCTGGCTGAGCCTCGTGGCGCTGCCGGCCGCCGCCTGCGAACTGCGCGTGCGCTGGAACCCCGACCCGCCGTACACGATGCGTGACACGGCCGGCCACATCGTCGGCCTGCAGGCCGAGCTGACCGAGCAGACGCTGCAGCGCATGGGTTGCCGGGCGGTCTGGGTCGAACTGCCCTGGGCGCGCGCGCTGGTCGAACTGCAGGCCGGGCGCCTCGACGTGCTGCCGGGCGCGCTGCGCCGCCCCGAGCGCGAGGCCTATGCCCATTGGGTGGAGCAGCATGTGCTGGTCGCCAACCGGCTCTTCGTGCGCGCCGGCCGCGAGACCGATTTCGGCAGCGCGACGCGCCTGCAGGAAGCCTGGCGGCCGGGCTTCAAGCTGGGCGTGCAGATCGGTGTCGTCTATGGCCCGGACTATGCCGAGCTGCTCGGCAATGCGGCCTTCCGCGCGACGCTGACCCAGGCCTCGGCGCGGCGCAGCCTGTGGCAGATGCTGGAGATCGGCCGTGTGGACGGCGTGCTGGCCAGCGAGGCGACGGCGCGCTGGGAGCTGCGCGAGCTCGGCCTGGCGAGCCGCGTCGCGGCGACGGCCGTCGTGCTGTCCCACGAGCCCGCCCAGGTCATGTTCAGCAGGCGCTCGGTCGATGCCAGCCTGGTGCAGCGCTACCGCGAGGCGGCCGAGGCGCTGGAGAAGGACGGCACCCAGGCGCGCATCGTGCGCAGATACCTAGCCGACTAGGGCGGCGTCCAGGATCTGCCTGGCCTGCGGCACGGTCTGGGTGCCCAGCATGCGGCCGTCGCCGCCGAAGCGGGTCGCGATGAAGGCATCGGCCGTGACGGTGGAAGACTGCTCGCGCATCAGCAGCCCTTGAGCGCACAGCACCAGGCCTTGCGCGACACGCCGGGCCTGGGCCTCCAGCGCGGCTGGGTCGTCGGTCAACAGCCGTCGCAGCGCCTGGACTTCGGCGTGCACCGGCGCATCGGGGCTGGCCGCGAACTCGTCGAGCAGGGCCAGGGCGACGTCCGGCTCGCGGGCGACGGCGCGCAGTACGTCCAGGGCCATCACATTGCCCGAGCCTTCCCAGATGGAGTTGACCGGCGCCTCGCGGTAGAGCCGTGCCAACACGCCGTCCTCGACATAGCCGTTGCCGCCCAGCAGCTCCATGGCCTCGCCGGTGCATTCGATGGCGCGTTTGCAGACCCACAGCTTGGCGGCCGGCGTCATCAGGCGCTGCCAGGCTGGCTCGTTGCTCTCGAAGCCGCGCGCCAGGCGCAGCATCAGGCGCATCGCAGCCTCGCTTTCCAGCGCCAGGTCGGCCAGCACGCTCTGCATCAGCGGCTGCTCGGCCAGGTGACGGCCGAAGGCGCTGCGTTCACGGGCGTTGTGCAGGGCCTGCACAAGGCCGGCGCGCAGCAGCGCGGCGCTGCCGATGACGCAGTTCAGCCGCGTGTAGCCGGCCATCTCGATCAGCGTCGGGATGCCGCGGCCCTCATCGCCGAGGCGGCGTGCCCAGGCGCCGTGGAACTCGACCTCGCTGCTGGCGTTGCTGCGGTTGCCGAGCTTGTCCTTCAGGCGCATCACGTGGATGGCATTGCGCGTGCCGTCGGGCGTGTAGCGCGGCAGCCAGAAGCAGGTCGGGCCAGCGTCGGTGCGGGCCAGCACGAGGTGGGCGTCGCTGGTCGGCGCGGAGAAGAACCATTTGTGGCCGGTGATGGCATAGCTGCCATCGGCCTGCTCGACGGCTTCGGTCGTCACGCGGCGCAGGTCGGAGCCGCCCTGCTTTTCGGTCATGCCCATGCCGACCCAGATCGACGGCTTCTCGGTCAGCGTCCGGTCCAGCGGGTCGTGCTCGCGGCTGAAGAACTTGTCGCGCAGCGGGGCGAACAGCTCGGGTTGCCTGGCGAGCACGGGAATCGCCGCCTGGGTCATCGTGGCCGGGCACAGCGAGCCGGCCTCGACCTGGCCGTGCAGATAGCAGCCGGCGGCGAACTGGGTCCAGCGGCCGGGCGTGTCGGTGGCGAAGACGTCGCCGACCAGGCCCTGGCGGCGGTACATCGCCAGCAGCGCATGCCAGCTGGGATGGAAGTCGACGAGGTCGATGCGTCGGCCGCGGGCGTCGAGCTGGCGCAGCTGCGGGCCGTGGCGGTTGGCGTCGCGGGCCAGCTGGGCGGTCTCGGCGCTGCCGAGTTCGGCGCCATAGCGCGTCAGCGGTTCGACGGCCTGGGGCGCGGCCTCGCGCAGCGCAGTCAGCAAGGCCGGGTCAGTCGCCAGCAGGTTGTGGCCGACCCATTCGTCGACGAGGTTGGCCTGCATGCTCAATCCGAAACGCCGGGTTCGGCCATCAGCTGGCCCTTGCCGGCGCGCTTGGCTTCGTAGAGGGCGGTCTCGGCGCGGCGCTGCAGGTCGGGCAGGCCGCGGTCGCCGGGGCGCAGCTTGGCCCAGCCGGCGCTGAAGGACAGCGGCATGCCCAGCTCGGCCGGCGCGCGCTCGGCCAGGGCCTTGCGCAGGCGGGCGTCCAGGGCTTGCGGGCCCTCGGGCAGGCAGCGCGCCATCAGCACGCCGAACTGCTCGCCGGCCAGTCGGCCGGCCAGGTCGCCCAGGCGCATCTGGGCCTGCACGCAGCTGGCGAACAGGGCCAGGGCGCGGTCGGCGAAATCCATGTCGCGCTCGGCCTGCAGCGTCGCGAAGTCGTCCAGGTCCAGCACGACCAGGGCCAGCGGCTCTTCGTAGCGGCGCGCCATCGAGATGAGATCGACGGAGCGTTGCGTGAAGGCATTGCGGTCGGTCAGCCCGGTCAGGCCGTCGGTCTGGGCCAGGCGGGCCAGTTCGGCCTCGGTCTGGCCGCGCCAGGCCAGCAGCAGCATGGGCAGGCTCAGCAGCAGCGCGAGCTGGCCGGCCAGGGCCAGCAGCAGATCGGGCAAGGGCGCCGTATCGCCGAGCAGGGTGGCTGCGGCGCGGCCGAGCATGGCGGCCAGCAGGGGCAGCACCGCGGCCAGGCCGAGCAGGCGCCAGCGGCGGCTGTTCAGGCCTTGCAGCACGGTCGCGCGTTGGGGCAGGGTCAGGGCCACGCCCAGCCAGGCGAGCTGGGCGCCGAGCGCCGCATCGGCCAGCGTCTGGGCCGCAGCGTGATCGTCCGCCAGCAGTGCATGGCCGACGCCCAGCAGCAGCGGTGCCGCCGCCATCACCCAGCGCCCGGGCCGCGGTGTCAGCCACAGGCCCAGGGCCCACCACAGCGAGGACAGGCCGAGGCTGATGACGGCCAGGCCGATGCTGTGCAGGCCAGGCGGCGCCGTGAAGCGTCCGGCCAGGGCGGGGCTGACGAGGGCCAGGCCGAGGGCCAGGCCCGTCATGCCGACCTGGGCCCAGCGCCCGCCGGCATTGGCGCCGCGCCAGCCGATCAGCGTGATCAACACCAACGCCGCGGCCAGCGCCTGCATGGGCATCAGCGCGAACAGGGCTTCGACGAAAGTCATTTCTTGACCGGAATGGGGGTTTCGCGAGGCACCGGCACGGCGGTCACGCTGTTCTGCGGCGAGCCGTCGATGAGGCGGTCGGAATAGGTCAGGTAGACCAGCGTGTTGCGCGCCGGGTCCACCATGCGCACGATGCGCAGCCGCTTGAAGACCAGCGAGATGCGCTCGTTGAAGACCTCTTCCTGACGCGGCAGCGGCTGGGTGATCGTGATCGGCCCGACCTGGCGGCAGGCGATGGAGGCTTCGGCCTTGTCCTCGGCCAGGCCGATGGCGCCCTTGATGCCGCCTGTCTTGGCGCGCGACACATAGCAGGTCACGCCTTGCACCTTGGGGTCGTCGTGGGCGTCGACGACGACCTTGTGGTCGGGGCCGATGAGCTTGAAGGCGGTGTCGACCGAGCCAATCGGCTCGGCCCGGGCCAGCGTGGTGGCGGCGAGCAGCAGAACAAGGGCGGCGTGCTTCATCGGGCCAGTCTAGGGCCTGTTCGCTTCATGGCAATGGGTCGCGAAGGTAAGTCGCCAGCGCGCAATCAAGGCGCAGCGCACAGCCCGCACTCGTGTGCGGGCAAGCGATGCAACGCAGAGTGCGCCCTGGCGGCTTGCCTTCCCGAAGGGTTGTGGCTCAGCAAGGTTCAGCGTGAAGCGTTCCGCAGCCGCCAGCCACAACGCGGCCCGTTGACATGGGGCGAACAGGCTTTATAGCGCGCAGGCGCCGGCCGGGGCGGGGACGGCAGCCTGGCGGCCCGTGAAGCGCGGGCGCTCGGGGCGGCTCAGGTCGAAATGGCTGAGCTGGTCGCTGCGCTGGTTGCACACATACAGATGCTGGCCGGCGCGGCCGGCGCTGCGTGGGTAGCTGCCATGCACCCAGTGGTGGTCGAGCAGGCGCGGGCCGGCGGGACGGGCCAGGGAGATGACCGCCAGGCTGTCGTGCAGGCGGTTCAGGGCGTACAGATGCTTGCCGCCCGGGGCGACGAGCAGGTCGGACGCGTAGCTGGTGCCGGCAAAGCCGGCCGGCAGCACCGAGATCTCGCCGTGCAGGCGCGGCCCGGCAGCGGTCAGCTCGACGGTCGACAGCGTGGACGATTCCTCCTGCAGCACATAGACCCAGCGCGGGTCTGTCGGATGGAAGGCGAAGTGGCGCGGGCCGGAGCCGGCGCTGAGGGCCAGCTCTTGCGCCGGCGCCTGCGGAATGCCGGGCGCCAGCGGCCAGACCAGCAGCTTGTCGCGGCCCAGGTCGGTGCCGAGCAGCCAGCGGCCGTCGGGGCTGGCCTGGATCATGTGGGCGTGCGGCGCGTCGTGGCCGCTGTTGGCCTGGCTGCCGGGCGGGCCCTTCACCGCCCGCTGGGGGCCGGGGCCGCAGTCGGGGCCGGTGCAGCTGGCCCAGCTCTCGGCCGCACCGAGGCGGCCGTCCGCTTGCAAAGGCAGGGCGGCGAAACGGGCGTCGCCATAGTGGGCGACCCACGCACGGCCCGCGCTCAGCGACAGCTGCGCGGGGCTGCGGCCGCCGCTGGGTTGGCGCTGCAGCAGCTCGAGCCGGCCGGCGTCGTCCTGGGTATAGACGGTGACGTGGTCACCACCTTCTTCGGCGGCATAGACGTGGCGGCCGTGGGCCGCCAGCCAGCTCGGGCTGTTGGCATTGGCCGTCAGGCCGAGCGGTTTCAAGCCGCCGTCGGCAGCGATGGCAAAGCTGTAGAGGCCCTGGCCGAGGGGCGCATAGGTGCCGACATGCAGGAAGCGCGGCGAGGGTGTGGCGGCAGTGGCGGGCATCAAGGCGGCGGCGGACAAGCTCAGCAGATGGCGGCGATTCATGAAAACTGTGTCGTGATGGCATCGACGACACGGTCGCCTTCGTCGACGACGGCCATCCAGGCCCATTTGTCGAAGGTGGTGCAGGGGTGGCTAGGCCCCAGGGCGACGCGCTCGCCGACGGCGGGGCCGTCGCATTCGCTCGGGTCCCAGCGCAGATAGGCATGCTGGTCGTTCAGGGCCGTCACGCGCCAACCTGCCGGGGCTCGCGTCCTTTCGGTGCCGCGCAGATGCCAGACCGGCAGCGGCCAGCCCGCGTCGAAGGACAGGTCGCGTCGGCCGGCGTTCAGCATCGCCAGGCCGGGCTCGGGGCAGGACAGCACCTGGGTCCAGACCTCCAGCGCCGGCAGCAGGCTGGGCGAACTGAGCGGCGTGCCCATGCGCGCGTCCATGGTCTGCATATAGCGGCCGTAGTGTTCGTGGTCATGGCAGACATAGCAGCCCGAGCGCAACAGGCCCAGGCGGCCGGGCTGGCCGGCCAGCACCGGCGCGACCAGATCGAAGGCGGCCGAGCCGCCGCCGCTGAGCCACATCGGCCGCGCGTCGACGTCCAGCAGTCCCTCGGCCTCGATGGCGTCCAGCAGGGCCTGGATGCGTGCCTGCCATTGCTGCATCAGCGTGCGGTCGGCGGCGTTCTCGCCCTTGATCTGCAGGCCTTCATAGAAACCGACGCCACGCAGCCGCAAGGCCGGGTGGGTCTGGAGGGCGCGGGCCAGGGCCAGCGCCGGTTCATGCTCGCGCACACCGCAGCGCGAGGTGCCGAGCTCGACCAGCACATCCACGCGCGCTTCACCCCTGCCGAGCTGGGCCCAGTGCGTCGCGAGCAGGTCGAGCTGGGCCTGCGAGTCGACGAAGAAGGCCAGCTCCAGGCCGGCGTGGCGGCGGCGCAGGTCCAGCAGTTCGGCCAGTTCGGCCGCGCTGATGAGCTGGTTGGCGATCAGGGCCCGCCGCGCGCCGGCCGCGAGGCCCAGGCGCAGCTGGTGCACGTTGGCAAAAGTCAGGCCCCAGGCGCCGGCGTCGAGCTGGCGGCGGAACAGCTGCGGGCTCATCGTCGTCTTGCCATGCGGCGCAAGTTCGACGCCGTGGCGGGCCGCGAAGTCCTGCATCCAGGCGATGTTGTGGGCCAGGGCCTGCTGGCGCACGACGGCCAGCGGTGTGGGCAGCGCGTGCAGCGTCCAGGCGCGCTGGGCGACATCGGCCAGCAGAACCGGCGGCTGCAGCGCCGGAAAACCTTTCAGCCAGGGGCCCAGCCAGCCGGCGCGCGGGGTGTTGTGGTCGTCGTGATCCATGTCGCCATCATCAACGAACAACGCTGAGGGCGAGGGGCCGCACGCGCACGGTGATGTCGGTGCTGGAGGCCAGGGGTTCGCCGTCCACGGCCAGCGGCACGGGCTTGAGCGCGGTCAGGCGCAGGGACTTGAAGCTGCTCAAGGCCACCTTGGCGTGGCGCAGGTGCTGGCCGGTCAGCAGCAGCGGCATCATCATCAGTGCGCCGAGGCGGCCGAAGGCGCCGACGCGCAGCAGCTGCAGCTCGCCATCGTCGACGCGCGCGCCGGGCGCCGCCGGCATGCCACTGCCGTAGGTCGATGTGTTCAGGCTGGAGGCGAACAGCAGCGGGCCGTCGTGCAGCAACTGGCCGTCCGCCTCGACACGCATCGCATAGACGCGCAGCCGGCCGATCTCGCTGAGCGTGGCCCACAGATAGCGCGGCTGGCCACGCAGCCAGTTGGGCGCGGCCTGGGCGCGGATGGCGATGGCTGCGTCGAAGCCGGCCGTCAGGCTGGACATGAAGAGCTGCGGCCCACCGTCGGGCGTCGTGATCTCGCCGAGATCCATCGCCGAAGCGGGTGCGCGCTGCGCGTGTGCCAGGGCTTCACGCCAGCCCATGCGGGCCAGGCCGAGTGCCCGCGCCAGGTCGTTGCCGGTGCCGCCGGGCAGGATGGCCAGTTGCAGCTTGCGCGCCACCAGCGCAGGCAGCAGCTGGTGCACGGTGCCGTCACCGCCGGCGACGATGACGCGGCTGCCCTCGGGCAAGGCCAGCAGGCGCTGGCGTGCGGCGGCGACGTTCTCGGGCAGCACCAGCGGTACCTGGGGCAGGGCCTCGCGCAGCGGCGCGGCGAGGGCGGCGCAGCGGCCGTTGGCGGCGTGCGGGTTCAGCAGGCACAGGGAGGGGGTCAGGGAAGAGGCGCTCACTCCGGCATTGAAGCCGGGCCCGGCAGACCGCGCCATCGGCGCAGACCCTGGCGGCAGCGGCCCTCGGCCTGCCTACACTCGGATCAAATCCCGGGGAAGGGAGCCGATCCGCATGACGCTGGATGTACCGACGCTGGTGCTGATGCTTGTCGTCGGCTTCGGGCTGCTCACCCTGCTGCTGGAGCTGGCGGGCCGAGGCGGCCTGCAGCGCAGCGAGCTCAAGCGCTTGAGTGGTGCGGCCAAAGCCTTGTGCGGCGGCTTTCTCTGCTTTGCGCTGCAGCCCTGGCTGCCAGCATGGCTGATGCTGCTGGGCGGCAATCTGCTGTTGATGGCGGGACTGGCCCAGTTCGCGTCGGCAGTGTCCTGGCATCTGCTCAACCGCGGCGTGAGGGTCTGGCAGCACTGGCTGCTCGTCGCCGCGGTGCTCACGGTGCCCGCCATCCTCGACATCGGCACACCGGTGCGCGCCGCCACCATGTCGGCTGCCATGGCCGCCCTGTTGCTGCCGGCCACCGTCATGGCCCTGCGCCAGGGTTGGCGCGGTGAATTGTCCTTTCGCGTCGTGGCGCTGATGCTGTTGCTGGCCAGCGTGGCCCTGTGGGTGCGCGTAGGTTTCGGTGTCTGGTGGGCGGGTGGCGCGCCAATGCCGACCGCGGCGGCGGCCTTCTGGAGCAGCGCCATCTTCATGCTGGCCTTCATGGCCGTGCTGGCGGCGGGCTTCGGCTTCGTGCTGGCCGGCTTCGAGCGCATGGCCGCGCAGATGCGCGAGCTGGCCAGCGTCGATGGCCTGACCGGTGCCGTCAACCACAACACGACCGTTTCCCTGCTGGCGCATTCGCTGGAACGCGGCCGGCGCGAGAACCAGCCGGTCAGCTTCGTCATGCTGGACCTGGACCACTTCAAGCGCGTCAACGACCAGCATGGTCACGTCATCGGCGACAACGTGCTGCGCGCCGTGGCGGCCTGCGCGCGGCAGCGGCTGCGCGGCTCGGACGTGCTGGGGCGCCTGGGCGGCGAGGAGTTCGGCATGGTGCTGCCGGCCACGGGCGTGGCAGGCGCCAAGCACCTGGCCGAACAGGTGCGCCTGGCCGTGGAGGCGCTGGAGCTCAAGGGCGATGGCGGCCAGCCGCTGCGCGTGACGCTGTCGGCCGGTGTCGCCGAGGCTGCCAAGACCGACACACCCGAGACGCTGATGCACCTGGCCGACAAGGCTCTCTACCAGGCCAAGCAGAAGGGCCGCAACCAAGTCGTCGTGGCGGATGACTGGATGCGCAATTCGACGCTGCAGTCGGTAGTGGGCTAGCAGCTCTCGTATTTCCAATTGCGCGACTTGCCTTCGGCCAGCCATTCCACGGCCTGCGCGATGCGCTTGGTGCGCGTCTCCTCGCGCTTGGCCTCCAGCACCCATTCCAGGTAGTCGCGCTGCTTGCTCGGCGCGAAGGCCTCGTAGTGCTGCTTCGCGGCCTTGACCTTGGCGAGTGCCGCGGCGAAGTCGGCGGGCATCTCCAACTGGGGGCGCGGCTCGCGGTTGGGCTTGGCGGCGCGCGGTGCGCCGGCCCGCAGCAGGGTCGCGGCGGCCTTGATCTGCTTGCGCAGCTCGGTGCGGCCGGGCAGATCGGTCATCTTCTCGATGCGGCCAAAGTCTCCCATCGCACCGCCCTGGCCTTCGGTCGCGCCCTCACGCTCCCAGAAACCGAAGGCGCAATGCGCCTTGAAGGCCGACATGCCGCACATCAGCTTGCCGTCGAGCGTGAAGTGGGGGCGACTCCATTTGATGGTCTCGACGACATCGGGGCAGGCCGCATGCACGTCCTCGCGCAGCCGCTCGAGGATGGGGCGGGCGAACTCGGGTACGCCGGCCAGATAGGTGTCGATGCGAGGGTCGAGTGTCGGCATGCTCACTCACTGCGGTTGAGGTGGTGCTCGATGCGGCGGTCCGGGATCAGCCACAGTGCCGCGGCGATGGCGTAGCCCGCCAGCGACAGGCCCACGTGCACGAAGGCCAGCGCAATGGACGCCAGGTAGATGACCGGCGAGATCTTGCCCTTCCAGTCCTTGCCCAGCGCCTGGGCCAGCACGGTGTTGTTGCCGGGGATACAGACCAGGGCGCGTTGCAGCAGCACCCAGGCGAATGCGGCCATGACGAGCACGCCGCCGTAGACGGCCACGGGCAGCGGCGCGAAATGGTTCTCGCCCATCCAGCCGGTGGCAAAGGGCAACAGCGACAGCCAGAACAGCAGGTGCAGATTCGGCCAGAGCACGCCGCCGCTGATCTTGTGCACGGCGTGCAGCAGATGGTGGTGGTTGTTCCAGTAGATGCCGACGTAGACAAAGCTCAGCACATAGGACAGGAAGACGGGCCACAGAGGCTTGAGCGCTTCCCAGTCGCTGCCGTGGGGCACCTTCATCTCCAGCACCATGATGGTGATGATGATGGCGATGACGCCGTCGCTGAAGGCTTCGAGACGGGTCTTGTTCATCTCAGTGATCCATTGCGCATTTCCGGCGCCCCGCTTCCATGTGGCCGGCATTTTTCGGGCCGCGCGCAGGGCCGCTCCCAAGCCGTCCCTCCGGGGACCGACCAGGTTTGCGCGCGTTCAGCGCCGCGAGACTGGGCGAGGGGCTGTTTCATCCGGCCAGTCTAGACTTCCGCCCCCTGATTGCCGCCTCCGGACTGACCCTTGCGACGCCTGTTGCCGCTCCTGTTCTTCGCCTGCTCGGCGGCCCTGGCCCAGTTGCCTCAAGTGCCGTCTTTGACGCTGGAACAACTGCCGCGCCCGACCATGCCCCCGGGTGAGCGCGGTCCCGTCGTGCCGGCCCAGGTGGAGCGCTGGCGCCAGGAGGCCAAGGCGCTGGAGTACGGTGACGGCGTCAAGCGCGACGAGGTCGCGGCGGCCAAGCTCTACTGCCGCGCTTCGCGCTACGGCGATGCCGAGGCCCAGTACAGCCTGGGCTGGATGCTGACCAACTCGCGCGGCATCCAGCGCAACGACGCCGAGGCCGCGCACATGTTCGCGGCCGCGGCCGAGCAGGGCATGGAGCAGGCCCAAAACATGCTCGAGCGCATGGGCGGCACGCCGCTGGGCGATCCGCCGCCCTGCCTGCGCCCGCCCGAGACCGACCCGCCGGTGGCGGTCGCGCTGCCGCCCACGCCGCGTGGCGCCAAGCCGGTGTCGCTGTGGGCCACCTTGCCGCTGCCGCAGCACGCGCCGCCGGCCATCGTCAGCTATGTGAAGCTGGTGGCGCCGGAGTACCAGCTCTCGCCCGCCCTGGTGCTGGCCGTCATGGCCACCGAGTCCAACTTCGACCCCCTGGCCGAGTCGCCCAAGCGCGCCCAGGGTCTGATGCAGCTGCTGCCCGAGACGGGGGCGCGCTTCGGCGTCGTGCGGCTGCGCGACCCGTCCCAGAACATCCGCGGCGGCATGGCCTATCTGCGCTGGCTGCTGGCCTATTTCGAGGGCGACGTGATGATGACGCTGGCGGCCTACAACGCCGGCGAGAAGGCCGTGGACCGCTACCTCGGCGTGCCGCCCTATGCCGAGACGCGGCTGTATGTGCGCAAGATCATGGCGGCCACCGGCGGCCAGCGCCTGCACCCCTTCGATGCCAAGGTGACCGGCGCCTCGCCCATGCTGCTGCGGGTCAAGGCCGCCATGCAGACCCTGCAGTCGCGTTGACTTCCGTGAGATAAATCATGGCGCGCTTGCGCCGCGTGCTGAAGAAACCACGCGATGCAGGCATCGTGCTCGTCGAGGCTGAACCAAGCTCACGATGGAACCCCTGCACGCCGACACCCTGCTGCGCGTTTTCCAGCTCGTCACCACGATGCTGGCCCTGGCCACGCTCGGCGGCGCCTGGCATCTGAAGGGCGAGCGCGCGCTGTGGTTGTGGGCCGGGGCCTTCGCTGCCGCGGCCGCGACCCAGGCGCTGCGTGCGACCTTCATCGCCCTGGAGGCGCCGCGCACGCTGTGGGTGGTGGGGCACCTGGGCAGCGTGCTGGCCGCGCTGCTGGTGCTGCTCGGCCTGCGCGTCTACCTCGGCCAGCCCTTGCGCTGGCGCTGGCCGGTGCTGTTCACGGGCCTGGTCTGCATCGCCTCCTTTGCGCTGACGGCGTGGACGAAGCAGTTCTGGCCGTCGTTGACACTGACCCTGCTGGCCTCGGCCGTGCTGAACATGCCCGCCGCCCATGCCGCGCTGCGGGCCTGGCAGGTGGAGCGCGGCTTCCCACTCGCCCTGCTGGGTGCCGATCTTTTGGCCAGCGCCGTCATCGAAGTGGCGCGCGGGTTGGCCGTCTCGCCGCTGATCGCCGAGTCGCGCGCCGAGCTCATGCTCTACAACTCCATCGGCCTGCTCGCCGTCATCGCGCTGTTCATCGGCCAGGCCCTGGCCATGCTGCTGCTGCTGCAGGACCGCGCGCTGCGCCAGATCGAACGCCTCATCGAGATCGATGTGCTGACCGGCCTCTTGAACCGGCGCGGCTTCGACGAGCGGCTGCGGCGCCTGCTCAAGCGCGACGCGCCCCTTCTCGCCGTGCTGGACGTGGACCACTTCAAGCGCATCAACGATACGCATGGCCACGCGGTCGGCGACACGGTGCTCAGCGCCGTCGGTGCACGCCTGCACGAGGCGCTGCGGCCGCTGGACCTGGCCGTGCGCCTGGGCGGCGAGGAGTTCGCCGTCATCTGGCTCAATCCGGAGGCCGGCGGCGAGTTGCGCCTGGGCGAGCGGCTGCGGGACGTCATTGGCCGCCACCCTTTCGAGACGGCCGCCGGCCCGCTGACGGTGACGGTCAGCGTCGGCGTGGCCCAGGCGCTGGGGCCGGAGGAGGCGCCCGAGGCCCTTTTCAGCCGTGCCGACACCGCGTTGTATGAAGCCAAGCGTGGCGGGCGCGACCGCGTCGTGCTGGCGCCCTGACCCCGGTTCAGGGGAGTTCAGGGGCTGGCGTCTAGATGCGGGCCCGGCATTGAAAAAGGGCTGCTGCACAATCCGGCCAGCCTAGAAAAGCAGGGAGAGACAGTGGATCGCGACGGCATCAATTGGCTGGGAATCGGCCTGCGGGCGGCTGCCTTGGTGGTCACCATCTCGCTGCTGACCTGGTGCAGCATGGCCAGGCAGAGCAGCCAGGACGTGGCCGGCCTCGGGCCCGAGTTGCGCGAGATGATGCTGATGGGCGGCATGGCCGACGCCAGCGGCATGATCGACCTCGACAAGACCGCCAAGCGCGTCGGCGCCGTCGGCATGAACCGCCTGCTCTATGACAACGCCGGCACGGGCAGCCTCCCGGCCCTGCGCTGGATGGTGAAGCATGGCGCCGAGCCGCGCTATGTCGGCGCGCTGGACAAGGGCACGCTGCTGCAGCAGGCCGCCGCCAAGCCGACGCTGGACCGCATGCGTTTCTTCATCGAGGAGCTCAAGCTCGACCCCCAGCAGGAGACGCCCAACCGCGTCGGCATCATGCATCTGGCGGCGCGCAATGGCGTCGATGCGCAGACCATGGTCTTCCTGACCTCACGAGGCCTGAACATCAATGCGCCCGACGCCGGTGGCCGCCTGCCCATCCACTACGCGGCACTCAAGTCCATCGGCCCGCTGGTGTCGGCCGGCGCGGACATCAATGCGCTGGACGGCCAGGGCCGCACGGCCCTGCACTGGGCCGTCGAGGAGGGGCGCCACGATGCGGTGGCGGAGCTGATCCGCCTGCAGGCCTCGGTCTTCGCCCAGGACCGCCAGGGCAATACGCCGCTGCACCTGGCCGCGGTCGGCAGCTCCGACCCGATCATCGACACGCTGCTGGCCGCCGGCTCCCTGAAGGCGACACGCAACGCCGACGGCCTGACGGCGCGCGAGTATCTCGAGAAGTCCCGCAACAAGCGCCGCTACGGCTACGGCAGCGAGCGGGAACAGAGGCTGTGACCCTGGCCCGCCTGGCCTGGGCCGTGCTGGCCCTGCTGGCACTGACGGGTACGGCGCGTGCCGACGGTGCGGGCGTCTACAAATGCCGCAAGCCCGATGGCACCACGGTCTTCAGCGACCGCCCCTGCCCCGAGGCCGAGTCGACGCAGATTGCCCGCAGCGGCCCCAAGGCGCCGGAGGCCAGCCAGTTCATGAGCCCGCGCTGCCTGCGCCTGCGTGAACAGTTGAACCAGGCCGGCAACGACGGCAGCACCGACGAGGCGACGCGCCAGCAGCTCGACTTTCGCTACCAGCGCGATTGCTATGCGGAAGAGCAGGACGCCAACGAAAAGGTCAATCAGCTGCTGGAGGATGCGCGCACGCAGTCGCTGCAGGAGCGTCGCGCGCTGGCCGAGGCCAAGGCGCGGCAGCAGCGCGAGTTCACCCAATGCGTGGAGCTGCGCAACAACCTGCGCGCCCGCCGCCTGCGCGAGGCCGAGATGAATGCTGGCGAGCGGGCCGATCTGGAGCGCTTGTCCGCCGCTTTCGACCAGCGCTGCCGCGGGCTCTAGGGGGCGCGGTCAGTTCGACAGCGTGTGCATCGTGCTGAACGACTGCCCCGCCTCGCGGAACACCGTTTCCACCGCGCCCGCCGCGTCGCGGTGGAGAAGGGTCTCGAGGTCGGCGGTCTCGACGTAGAACCAGCCACCGCTGCCGTCGCCAGTCCAGTATTTCGCGGTGGCCGTGGGCGCCGCGCCAAGACCACCGGCGCCTTCGTTCCAGCCCGGGCCGATCTGGATGCTGCCCGCTGAACCGGTGAAGCTGTGATCCGCGGGGAAGGGATCCGTGGCCAGCACGCCTGTGGTCCTGTTGGTGACCGGATTGAAACGAAAGGAGACGGCAAACGGCCCCGACGCACCGGCCGCCGAATAGCCGGTCGGCACCCGGCCGGTCGGTGTCAGCGCGGTGCCGACAAGCCAGGGCGAGGGGGCGCCCCGCGTGCCTGCGGGCGGCGGCGAGGCATCGCGGCGCAGGGCATAGGGCTTGGCAATCGTCAGCGCGAACATGCGGTTGCCCAGGATGCCCACCACCGTGGGGCCGTAGCGCAGCGGCTGCACCGCCGCGGTCGTGAACTTCAGCGACCAGCTGAGAGTGTTGGCGGTGCCGCCGGGTGGGGTGTCAACCCGCAGGATGCCGCTCATCTCGCAGCCGGTGCTGCCGGGCAGGTCGGCATAGGTCGTGCTGACGACCAGTTGCTCCGTCGCCGCGTTCCACTGGTCGGCCGGGGTTCCGTCGGACTGGATGGTGTCGGCGCCGCAGGTCAGCACATAGCCCGAAGACGGGTTGGTGTAACCGTGGACGCGCAGCGTGGTGGTCAGGGTGCCGCTATCGGCGCTGACGCCGGTGCTCGACGAGGCAGGAGACATGCTGACCACCGACAAGGATGGCGGCTCCACCGGAGGCGTGGGCGTGCCACCGCCACCACCACCGCCTCCACAAGCCGCCAGGACGGCAAGCAGCCCGAAAGACAACAACCTCGCTCGCATTGGATTCCCTTGTTGAGGCCGGCGAGACCGTCCGATCAGGGCGTTATCTCGCGAGATGCGCGAAGTTTAGCGACGGGTTTCAGTCAGATTTGTTATCGCGGTGTAAAGGGCTTGTGGCGGCGAGGGGCAAGGAACTCACATGCTGCGCCGGTACTGCCCACCTACCTCGAACAGCGCGCCGGTGATCTGGCCCAGCGAGCACACGCGCACGGCCTCCATCAGCACGTCGAACACGTTCCGGTTCTCGATGACGGCCTGCTGCAATCTCGCCAGCATCGCCGGCGACTCGGCCGCGTGGCGGTCCTGGAACTCTGCCAGGCGGGTCAGCTGCGACTGCTTCTCCTCGTCGGTCGAGCGCGCCAGCTCGATGTGCTCCGGCACCGTCTCGCCATTGGGGTTGCGGAAGGTGTTGACGCCGATGATGGGGTACTCGCCGGTGTGCTTGAGCATCTCGTAGTGCATCGACTCTTCCTGGATGCGGCCCCGCTGGTAGCCCGTCTCCATCGCGCCGAGCACGCCGCCGCGTTCGCTGATGCGCTCGAACTCGCGCAGCACGGCCTCTTCGACCAGCTCGGTCAGCTCGTCGATGATGAAGGCGCCCTGCGACGGGTTCTCGTTCTTGGCCAGGCCCCACTCGCGGTTGATGACGAGCTGGATGGCCATCGCGCGGCGCACGCTCTCGTCAGTGGGCGTCGTGATCGCCTCGTCGTAGGCGTTGGTGTGCAGCGAGTTGCAGTTGTCGTAGACGGCGATCAGCGCCTGCAGCGTGGTGCGGATGTCGTTGAAGGCGATCTCCTGCGCGTGCAAGCTGCGGCCCGACGTCTGCACGTGGTACTTCAGCTTCTGCGAGCGCTCGTTGGCGCCGTAGCGATCACGCATGGCGATGGCCCAGATGCGGCGCGCGACGCGGCCCAGCACCGTGTACTCCGGGTCCATGCCGTTGCTGAAGAAGAACGACAGGTTGGGCGCGAAGTCGTCGATGTGCATGCCGCGCGCGAGATACGCCTCGACAAACGTGAAGCCGTTGGACAGCGTCAGCGCCAGCTGGCTGATCGGGTTCGCACCCGCTTCAGCAATGTGATACCCCGAGATCGACACCGAGTAGAAATTGCGCACGTTGTGGTGCACGAAGTACTCGGCGATGTCACCCATGACCTTCAGCGAGAACTCGGTCGAGAAGATGCAGGTGTTCTGGCCCTGGTCTTCCTTGAGGATGTCGGCCTGCACGGTGCCGCGCACATTGGCCAGCACCCAGTCCTTGATCTTGGCGGCCTCGTCGGCCGTCGGCTCGCGGCCGTTGTCGGCCTTGAACTTGGCGAGGTTCTGGTCGATGGCCGTGTTCATGAACATGGCCAGGATGGACGGCGCGGGGCCGTTGATGGTCATGGACACGCTGGTGGTCGGGCTGCACAGGTCGAAACCGTCGTACAGCACCTTCATGTCGTCCAGCGTCGCGATGCTGACGCCGGAGTTGCCGACCTTGCCGTAGATGTCGGGCCGCGGCGCGGGATCGGCGCCGTACAGCGTCACCGAGTCGAAGGCCGTGGACAGGCGCTTGGCGGGCATGCCCTCGGACACCAGCTTGAAGCGGCGGTTGGTGCGGAAGGCGTCGCCTTCGCCGGCGAACATGCGCGTCGGGTCCTCGCCTTCGCGCTTGAAGGCGAACACGCCGGCCGCATACGGGAAGCTGCCGGGCACGTTCTCCAGCATCAGCCACTTCAGCAGCTCGCCGTGGCACTCGTAGCCCGGCAGCACGACCTTGCGGATCTTGGTGCCGGACAGGCTTTGCGTGACCAGGGCCGTGCGGATCTCCTTGTCGCGGATCTTCACGACGTACTCGTCGCCGGCGTAGGCCTTGACCATGTCGGGCCACTGCTGCAGCAGCTGGCGCGCGTCGCCGTCGAGCCTGGCCTTGCGCTGCTCGGCCAGGTCGCCCAGCGCGGTGC
Source organism: Roseateles sp. P1_C1_2 (assembly GCF_056406535.1). Taxonomy (NCBI): domain Bacteria; kingdom Pseudomonadati; phylum Pseudomonadota; class Betaproteobacteria; order Burkholderiales; family Sphaerotilaceae; genus Roseateles; species Roseateles sp. P1_C1_2. The sequence continues at coordinate 110,424 of NZ_JBFUAB010000016.1, read as the reverse complement.
GGGCGCCGTTCTTGTCGGGGTTGGCGGCTTCCAGCATCGCGCGACTGGCTTCCAGCTGCTGGATCTCGCGGGCCAGCGCGGCCTGCTTGCGCGCGCGGCCCTTGTAGGCGCGCACCGTGTCGCTGATGTCGGCCAGGTAGCGCACGCGGGCGGCCGGCACGATGGGGGTCTGGTGGGTGCTGTGGCGGGTGTCGACGCGCGGCAGGCGGCCTTCGCTGAAGGGGATGCCCAGGTCGGCCAGTCGCACCTTGAGCGCCTGGTAGAGGGCCGTCACGCCGTCGTCGTTGAAGCGGCTGGCCATGGTGCCGAACACCGGCATCGTATCCGGCATGACCGTGAAGGCCTCGCGGTTGCGCTGCACCTGCTTGCTGACATCGCGAAGCGCGTCGAGCGAACCCTTGCGATCGAACTTGTTGATGGCGACGAACTCGGCGAAGTCCAGCATGTCGATCTTCTCGAGCTGGCTGGCGGCGCCGAACTCGGGCGTCATGACGTACATGGGCACGTTCACGAGCGGCACGATGGCCGCGTCGCCCTGGCCGATGCCGCTCGTCTCGACGATGACGAGGTCGAAGCCCGCGACCTTGGCGGCAGCGATGACGTCGGGCAGGGCGGGGGAGATCTCGCTGCCGAAGTCGCGCGTGGCCAGCGAGCGCATGAAGACGCGCGCACCACCGCCCCAGGGCGAGATGGCGTTCATGCGGATGCGGTCGCCCAGCAGGGCGCCGCCGCTCTTGCGGCGCGACGGGTCGATGGAGATGAGGGCCACGCGCAGCGCGTCGCCCTGGTCCAGGCGCAGGCGACGGATCAGCTCATCGGTCAGGCTGGACTTGCCGGCGCCGCCGGTGCCGGTGATGCCGAGCACGGGCGTCTTGATGTGCTTGGCCTGGTCTCGCAGCGCGTCAACAATGGCCGCGTCGGCCTTGCCGTTCTCCAGCGCGGTCAGCAACTGCGCGAGGGAGCGCCAGGCGGCTTCCGAGTGCCCGGTGATGGCCGACAGGTTCTGCGGCGCATAGACGCTGAAGTCCTGGTCGGCCTTCATGACCATCTCACCGATCATCCCTTGCAGGCCCATGCGCTGGCCGTCCTCGGGGCTGAAGATGCGCACGCCATGCTCGGCCAGCTCGCGGATCTCGGCCGGCACGATGACGCCGCCGCCGCCGCCGAACACCTGGATGTGCTCGCCGCCGCGCTCCTTCAGCAACTGCACCATGTACTTGAAGTACTCGACATGGCCGCCCTGGTAGGAGGAGATGGCGATGCCCTGGGCATCCTCCTGCAGCGCCGCGGTGACGACTTCGTCCACCGAGCGGTTGTGCCCGAGGTGGATGACCTCGGTGCCCATGCCCTGCAGGATGCGCCGCATGATGTTGATGGCGGCGTCATGCCCGTCAAACAGGCTGGCGGCGGTGACGAAACGGACCTTGTGGGTCGGGCGGTACTCGGCCAATGCTTTGTAGTCAGCGGCGAGATCGGTCATGGCTGTCTCCTTGCTCGGGCCGGATTCTAGGTCGCCAATTGACGTTAACGTCAATTGAGCGTCCGGGTATGGTGCTCGGCCATGACGGACTCCTCAACCGATCTGGACAAATTCGACCGCCAGATCCTCGCCCGCCTGCAGGACGACCCGCGCCAGCCGGCCGAGCGTATCGCCACCGCCATCGGCCTGTCGGTCACGGCCGTGCAGCGGCGCATCCGCCGGCTGCGCGAGGCCGGCGTCATCCGCGGCGAGCGCCTGGTGCTGGATGCGCTGGCCCTGGGTTACGGCCTGGCCGTGTGGGTGGAGGTGGAACTGCGCGAGGCCAGCCGCAAGGCCGTCATCGACGGCTTCAAGCGCCGCATGGCCGCCGAGCCGCGCGTGCAGCAATGCTTCTATGTGGCGGGCGACAGCGATTTCCTGCTGCTCATCCGCTGCCGCGACGTGGCCGAGTTCGAGGCGCTGACCCGCGAGCTGTTCTTCGACGACGCCAACATCCGCAAATTCCGCTCGGTCTTTGTGCTGGACGAGTGCAAGGCCGACGCCGGGCTTCCATTGACGGACTGAATTCGCCGCGCAGCGGCGTTCGCCCGCCCCGCAACGCCGCCGGGCGGCAGGCCCCTCGCCAGACGATGTCGACTTTCCAACGAAAGGACGACACGAGATGAGTTTCGAGATTGCCAGCGAGCCCACCGAATTCGAGGTCGTGGATGCCCGCTTTGAGGACTGCTTCCGCAAGAGCGCCCGGCTGGAGCGCCTGGCCAGCGGCTGCCGCTGGACCGAGGGGCCGGTCTACCTCCCCGCCCAGCGCCGCCTGCTGTGGAGCGACATCCCCAACGAGCGCATGCTGAGCTGGTGCGAGGTGTCCGGCCACGTCGCCGAGTTCCGCAAGCCCTCGGGCTATACCAACGGCCACACGCTGGACCGCGAGGGCCGCCTGATCAGCTGTGAGCATGGCGGGCGGCGCGTCGTGCGTACCGAGCACGATGGCTCGCTGACCGTGCTGGCCTCGCATCACGAGGGCAAGCGGCTCAACAGCCCCAACGACGTGGTCGTGAAGTCCGACGGCAGCATCTGGTTCACCGACCCGCCCTACGGCATCGTGGACGACTACGAAGGCGTGCGGTCGCCGCAGGAGCAGGCCGGTTGCTACGTCTACCGCCTGGATCCTGAGCGCGGCGAGCTGCGTGTGGTGGTCGACATGATGACCCACCCCAACGGCCTGGCGTTCTCGCCCGACGAGCGCTGGCTCTATGTCGCCGACACCGGCCTGGACGTCGGCACGATGCGCCGCTTCGCCGTGGACGCCGACGGCGCCTTGAGCGGCGGTGAAGTGTTCATCACCTGCGACACCGGCTTCTACGACGGCTTTCGCTGCGACACCGCCAGCCGCATCTGGACCAGCGCTGGCCGCGCCATCCACTGCCACGAGGCGGACGGCACGCTGATCGGCCGCATCCGCATGCCCGAGCGCGTGTCCAACCTCGTCTTCGGCGGCCCCAAGCGCAACCGGCTCTTCATCTGTGCGACGAGTTCTGTCTATTCGGTGCTGCTGGCGGTGAATGGCGTGAAAACGGTCTGACACGGGAATGCCCGCAAACGGTGCGCGGGGAATGGGCCGAAGATGCGCCCCCATCGAAAACTCCCCGCCATTCCCGTGACCACCAACGCCACGCCCACGCCGCTCGGGACCGAACTGACCGCCCGCGGCATCGTCCTGGGCATCCTCATCACCCTGGTCTTCACGGCCGCCAACGTCTACTTCGGCCTCAAGGCCGGCCTGACGTTTGCGACCTCCATCCCGGCCGCCGTCATCTCCATGGCCCTGCTGCGCCGGGCGGCGGGCAACTCCATCGGCGAGACCAATATCGTGCAGACGATTGCCTCGTCGGCCGGCACGCTGTCCTCCATCATCTTCGTGCTGCCCGGCCTGGTCATGATTGGCTGGTGGACGGGCTTCCCGTACTGGATGTCGATGACGCTGTGCGCCCTGGGTGGCGTGCTGGGCGTCATGTATTCCATCCCGCTGCGCCGGGCGCTGGTCACCAACTCGCCGCTGCCCTATCCGGAAGGCGTGGCCTGCGCCGAGGTGCTCAAGGTCGGCCATGCCGCCGACAGTGGCGAAGCCAATCGCCAAGGCTTGGCCGCCATCGTGGCCGGCACCGTCGTGTCGGCCGGCTTCAGCATCGTCGTCGCGACCCAGCTCTTCGCGGCCAACCTGGCCCAGTACTTCCGCCTGCCCGGTGGCGAGAAGAGCGGTACGACGGGCTATGACCTGAACTTCAGCTTCGCCCTGCTGGCCGTGGGCCATCTCGTCGGCCTGTGGGTGGGCGTGGCCATCCTGGTCGGCGCCTGTATCGCCTGGCTGGGCGGCGTGCCCTACCTGACGTCCGGTGTCGACGGCGCCGCAGAGGCGGTCGCGCTGTTCGCCTGGAGCAAGAAGGTGCGCTTCATCGGCGCCGGCTGCATCGCGGTGGCCGCCATCTGGACGCTGGTCAAGCTGGCCAAGCCCGTCGTCGCGGGCCTGCATTCGGCGGCGATGTCGGCGCGTGTGCGCAAGGCCGGCAAGGCCGACACGCTGCCGCGCAACGAGCAGGACATCCCCATCGGCACCGTCGGCCTGATCACGCTGGCCTGCATGCTGCCCATCGGCTTCATGCTGTCCAGCTTCGCCACGTCCGCAGGCCTGGGTGACCAGCTCGGCCTGCTCGTCGTTGGTGGCGTCGTCTATGTCGTGCTGATGAGCTTCTTCGTCGCCGCGGTGTGCGGCTATATGGCCGGCCTGATTGGTTCGTCCAACAGCCCGCTGTCGGGCGTCGGCATCCTCGTCGTCATCGGCGTGTCGCTGCTGCTGGCCCTGGTCGTCAAGCCCATGCTGCCGGCCTCCACGGGCCAGGCCCTGGTGGCCTTCGCGCTGTTCGTGACGGCCGTCGTGTTCGCCGTGGCGACCATCTCCAACGACAACCTGCAGGACCTGAAGACCGGCCAACTGGTGGACGCCACGCCCTGGCGCCAGCAGGTGGCGCTGATCATCGGCGTGCTGGCCGGCGCCGTCGTCATCCCGCCGGTGCTGGACCTGTTGAACCAGGCCTATGGCTTTGCCGGTGCGCCGGGCGTCGACGCCAAGAAGGCGCTCGCTGCGCCCCAGGCTGCGCTGATCTCGGCGCTGGCCAAGGGCGTCATCCAGGGCGACCTGAACTGGAACCTCATCAGCATCGGCGCGTTGATCGGCGTGGCCTGCATCGTCGTCGACGAGGTCATGAAGCGTGCCTCCGGTGGCAAGGCCCACCTCGCGCCGCTGGCCGTCGGCCTGGGCATCTATCTGCCGATGAACAGCACGCTGATGATCGTCATCGGCGCCGTGGCCGGCTGGTGGTTCGACCGCCGCGCTTCCTACAAGCGTGACCCGGAAGCCACCAAGCAGCTCGGCGTGCTGCTGGCCTCCGGCCTCATCGTCGGCGAGAGCCTGCTGGGTGTCATCCTGGCGGCCATCGTCGTGTTCTCGGGCAACGGCGCGCCACTGGCGTTGGTGGGCGACAGCTTTGCGACGGCGGGCCAGGTGCTGGGCCTGCTGGCGTTTGCAGGCATCGGCATCGGGCTGTACCGCTGGCTGCTCAGGGACTGAGCTTCAGCCGTAGTAACGCCAGAGCATCCAGCCCAGCCACAGCATCAGCAGGATGGCCTGGGAGACCGAAAACCCCCGGCTCGCTGATTCCGCGGCCTGGCTGGGGTCGGGCATGGCCAGGGCGGCCTGCACGGCCTCCGGTCCGCCCAGCCATTGCTCGATGTGGGCCATCGACGTGACCATGCCCAGCCAGTGCGGAAAGCGCCTGATGAGGATGCGCACCATCAGCTGCTCATCCCTCAGCAGGGTGGGCGATGGCGGCGTGGCGTCGCGCAGCCGGTGCGCGAGCTTGAGCTGGCGGCGCAGCACGCCGTCCGGTTGATCCAGCAGGACCTGCCTCTCGATGAGGGCCTCCTGCAGCAGTTCGCCGGCGGGGCCGAAGCTGCGCAGGTGCTGAAGGTCCTGCGTCCAGTTGAAGTTGTCGCAGGCCGCGTCGAGCAGGAATTCGTGGCCGGGCTGCCAGCCGCTGCCGAGCAGTTCCACGACACGCCGCTCCAGCAGCATGCCGGCTTCAAGGCTGGGCAGGTTTTGCTGCGCCTGCCGCAGCAGGGCGGCGGCGGCCTCGGTGCTGGCGATGGTGCCCAGCCCAGAGGCGAGGTCGTCGAAGGACGCCGTGGCTGGCGCGGGGCTGTCGATCTTGTCGAGCGGCGCGATCGGCGGCAGGGCCGCGGTCGGTGCGGCTTCGCCACGGCCGCGTTGCACCGCGTCCAGCGCCAGCGCGTAGGCCTCGCGCAGGGACTGGAAGCCCTGGATGTCGCTGGCCTGGTCGATCTGCTTGAGCTCGCGGGCGTAGGCCTGGCGCACCGCGCGCGCATCGGCGTCCACGGTCAGGCCGAGCCTGGACAAGGCCACGGCCAGCGCCTCCGTGATGCCCGGATCTGATGTCAAAAAGGCCTCCCCGCCACTTTGGTGGTGGCGGGGATGCTAAAGCCCGGGCGGTGTCGCTGCGCCGGGGCGATCCCGCGGGTGCGGGCAGGCTCAGTCGTCGGWACTGCCGTAGCCGAACAGGTGCAGCAGGCTCGTAAACAGATTGAAGATGGACACGAAGAGGCTGACGGTGGCGAGCACGTAATTCGTCTCGCCGCCGTCCACGATCTGCTTCGTCTCGAACAGGATCAGGCCGGCCGACAGCAGGGCGACGACGGCCGAGACCGTCAGCGCCAGTGCCGGGATCTGGAAGAAGATCGCCGCCAAGCCTGCGAGCACGGCGACGACCATGCCGGCGAACAGGAAACCGCCCATCCACGACAGGTCGCGCTTGGTCGTCGTCGCATACGCCGACAGGGCCAGGAAGACGGCGCCCGTTGCGCCCAGGGCCAGCATGACGGTCTGGCCGCCAGCCGGCAGGGCCAGCGTGCGGGTCAGCAGGGGGCCGAGCGTCCAGCCCATGAAGCCGGTCAGCGCGAAGACGAGGCCGACGGCGGCGCCGCGGTTCTTCAGCTTGTGGATGCCGAACAGCAGGCCGAAGTAGGCGACCAGCGTCAGGATCAGCCCGGGCGCCGGCAGATTGAAGGCGACCGCGGCCGCAGCGACGGCGGCGCTGAACAGCAGCGTCATCGACAGCAGGGCATAGGTGTTGCGCAGCACCCGGTGGGCGGTGCCGCGGTCGACGGCGGTGCCAAAGGGCACGGCAAGGGCAGTGGGGCGGGTTTGCATGGCAGACCTCCGGTTGAAAGAAAGAACACGCGCAGGGTAGATAGCCAAGACATCAAATAAAAGCAGAGAATCGCGAAACATTGCTTCGGAATAACTTGCTGAATTGCCATGAGCCTGAACTACAGCTATCGACATCTCTACTATTTCTGGGCCGTTGCCAAGGAGGGCGGCCTGACACGGGCGGCCGAGAAGCTGGGCCTGTCGGTGCAGACCGTCTCCACGCAGGTGCGCGAGCTGGAGCAGGACCTGGGCGCGGCCCTGCTCAAGCCCGCGGGCCGGGGGCTCACGCTGACCGAGGCCGGGCGCGCGGCGCTGGATGTGGCGGACCAGATCTTCTCGCTCGGCGAGACCCTGGCCGAGCGCGTGCGGGAGGCCATCGACGTGCCGACCGTGCGCCTGGCCGTCGGCATCTCCGACGGCCTGCCCAAGCTCGTCGCCCATCGCCTGCTGGCGCCCATCCTGGACACGCCGCAGCTGCGCCTGCTTTGCCACGAGGACGAGTTCGACGATCTGCTGGGCGACCTGGCCCTGCACCGGCTGGACGTCGTGCTGGCCGACCGGCCGGCGCCGCCCAACCCGAATCTGCGCGTCTACAGCCATTCCCTGGGCAGCTCGCCCATCGCCTGGTATGCCCATCCGCGCTGGGCCGAGGCCGCGGCACGCGACTTTCCGCGTTCTCTGGCCGACGTGCCGCTGTTGCTGCCGACCTCCCATGCCGCGCTGCGGCCACGGCTGGACCAGTGGTTGAACGAGGAGGGCTTGCGCGTGCGCGTCGCTGGCGAGTTCGAGGACAGCGCCCTGCTCGCCACCTTCGGCAGCGAGGGCCTGGGCGTCTTCCCGGCCGCGACTGCCGTGGACGATGCGCTGACGGGCCGCTACGGCGTCGTCAACGTCGGCCTGGCTGAAGGGCTGGCCGAGCAGTTCTATGCCGTCGGCACGGACAAGAAGATCAGCCACCCGCTGGTGCGCAAGCTGCTGCCGCCGACGGCGTGAAAGCAGCGCTTGCTACAGTTGACGTTTACGTCAATCAAGAGGGCTCGGCCGCCTTGAAGCCGGGCTGACAGGAGACCTGACCATGAATCTGCCCGGCCTGAACTTCCAACTCGGCGAAGACATCGATGCGCTGCGCGACGCGGTGCGCGCCTTCGCCGACGAGGAGATTGCTCCCCGCGCGGCCGAGATCGACCGCAGCGACCAGTTCCCGATGGATCTGTGGCGCAAGATGGGCGACCTGGGCGTGCTCGGCATCACCGTGCCGGAGGAGTACGGCGGCGCCAACATGGGCTACCTCGCCCACATGGTGGCGATGGAAGAGATCAGCCGTGCCAGCGCCTCGGTGGGCCTCTCCTACGGCGCGCACAGCAATCTGTGCGTCAACCAGATCAAGCGCAACGGCAACGACGCCCAGCGCAAGAAGTACCTGCCCAAGCTGATCAGCGGCGAGCATGTCGGCGCGCTGGCGATGAGCGAGCCGGGCGCGGGTTCCGACGTGCTGAGCATGAAGCTCAAGGCTGAGGACAAGGGCGGCGTCTATCTGCTCAACGGCAACAAGATGTGGATCACCAACGGCCCCGACGCCGACACGCTGGTGGTCTACGCCAAGACCGAGCCCGAACTGGGCGCGCGCGGCGTGACGGCCTTCCTCATCGAGAAGGGCATGAAGGGTTTCAGCATCGCGCAGAAGCTCGACAAGCTCGGCATGCGCGGCTCGCACACCGGCGAGCTGGTGTTCCAGGACGTTGAAGTGCCGGCCGAGAACGTGCTGGGCGCGGTGAACGGTGGCGCCAAGGTGCTGATGTCGGGCCTGGACTACGAGCGTGCCGTGCTGACGGGCGGGCCGCTGGGCATCATGCAGAGCGTCATGGACAACGTCGTGCCCTATATCCACGACCGCAAGCAGTTCGGCCAGAGCATCGGCGAGTTCCAGCTCATCCAGGGCAAGGTCGCCGACATGTACACCGTGCTGCAGGCCGCGCGCAGCTTTGCCTACACGGTGGCCAAGAATCTCGACATGCTGGGCGCCGAGCATGTGCGCCAGGTGCGCAAGGACTGCGCCTCGGTCATCCTGTGGACGGCCGAGAAGGCCACCTGGATGGCCGGCGAGGGCGTGCAGATCTTCGGCGGCAACGGCTATATCAACGAGTACCCGCTGGGCCGCCTCTGGCGTGACGCGAAGCTCTACGAAATCGGCGCGGGCACCTCGGAGATCCGCCGCATGCTGATTGGCCGCGAGCTGTTTGCCGAGACGATGTAACTCGCCATTGCGACAATGCTGGTATGACGACGACCAACCACGAACTGCAGGACCTGCTCGACAACAACAAACGCTGGGCCGCCGACACCGAGGCCCGCGAGCCGGGTTTCTTTTCCAGCCTGCTCAAGCAGCAGACGCCGCAATACCTGTGGATAGGCTGCGCCGACAGCCGCGTGCCCGCCAACGAGCTGGTCGACCTGCTGCCGGGCGAGCTGTTCGTGCACCGCAATGTCGCCAACGTGGTCGTGCACTCCGACCTGAACTGCCTGTCCGTCATGCAGTTCGCGGTGGACCAGCTCAAGGTGCGCCACGTCATCGTCGTCGGCCACAGCAATTGCGGCGGCGTGCGTGCGGCCCTCTACGACATCCGCGTCGGCCTGGCCGACAACTGGATTCGCCATGTGCAGGACGTGCGCAACGACCACCAGGCCTGGCTCGACAGCCTGCCCGAGGCCCGCCGCGTCGATGCGCTTTGCGAGCTGAACGTGCTGGAGCAGGCCCGTAACGCCTGCCAGACCACGGTGGTGCAGGACGCCTGGCAGCGCGGCCAGGAGGTCGTCGTGCACGGCTGGGTCTACGGCCTGCACAACGGCCTGCTGGAGGATCTGCAGCTCACGGCCGCCAAGGCCGAGGATGTCGAGCCCGCCTACCGTCGCGCGCTGGCGCGCGTCAAGACGCGCTACGCCACAGCGGGCTGAACACCGCCCGATAGAGTCGGGACGCATGTTCCCGACTCAACTCACGGACACGCGTGCCTTCGACATCGCCCAGGCCCTGCTCGGCGGCTTCGACAAGCACTACCAGCTCTTCCGCGCCACCTCGGCCGAGGCCAAGGCCCGCTTCGAGCGCGGCGACTGGCGGGGCCAGCAGCGCGCCCAGGCGCTGCGCATCGAGTTCTACGACGCCCGCGTCGCCGAAGCCACCGAGGTGCTGGAGCAGCGCTTCGCGGCCTCGACGCTGCCGATGGAGGTCTGGCAGCAGGTCAAGCTGCACTTCATCGGGCTGTTGACGGATCATCGCCAGCCCGAGCTGGCCGAGACCTTCTTCAACTCGGTGTGCACGCGCATCCTGCACCACACCTACTTCCACAACGACTTCATCTTCATGCGCCCGGCCATCTCGACCGAGTACATCGAGAACGACGAGCCTGCCGCACTGCCCACCTATCGGGCCTACTACCCGGCAGCCGACAAGCTGCACGAGACGCTCAAGCGCGTCATCACCAACTTCCAGCTGAATGGCGATTTCGTCGACCTTGACCGCGACGTCGACCGCGTGCTGGCCGCTGTGCTGGAGCGCCTCGGCGACTTCCGCCGGCGCGCCAACTTCCAGCTGCAGGTGCTGTCCAGCCTGTTCTACCGCAACAAGGGCGCCTATGTCGTCGGCAAGATCATCAACGGCTTCACCGAGACGCCCTTCGCGCTGCCCATCCTGCGCGGTGATGGGGCGGCGCCGGGCCGCCCCAAGCCGCCTGAACACCCCTCGGGGGGCGACGCCGGAGGCGTCTCGGGGCCAACAAATTCCGGCCGCTTCTTCATCGACGCGGCCCTGTTCGGCGAGGACGACCTGCTGGCCTTGTTCAGCTTTGCCCGCGCCTACTTCCTCGTCGATATGGAAGTGCCGAGTGCCTATGTGCAATTCCTGCGCTCCATGATGCCGCGCAAGCCGCGTTCCGAGATCTATTCGGCCCTGGGCCTGCAGAAGCAGGGCAAGAACCTCTTCTACCGCGACTTCCTCTATCACCTGCGCCATTCATCGGACAAGTTCCGCATCGCGCCCGGCATCAAGGGCATGGTCATGGGGGTGTTCGACCTGCCGAGCTGGCCCTTCGTCTTCAAGGTCATCAAGGACTTCTACCCGCCACAGAAGGACACCACGCGCGAGCTGATCCAGAGCAAATACCTGCTCGTCAAAAGCCACGACCGCGTCGGCCGCATGGCCGACACGCTGGAGTACACCCGCGTGGCCTTCCCACGCCACCGCTTCGAGGACGAGCTCCTCAATGAGCTGAAGCATTTCTGCCCCAGCCTCATTGAGGAGAACGGTGACGACCTCGTCATCAAGCATGTCTATATCGAGCGCCGCATGGTGCCGCTCAACATCTACCTGCAGGACGCCACGCCCGAACAGGTGGAGCGCGTCGTCATCGAGTACGGCAACGCGATCAAGGACCTGGTGGCCGCCAACATCTTCCCCGGCGACATGCTGTGGAAGAACTTCGGCGTGACCCGCCACGGCAAGGTGGTGTTCTACGACTACGACGAGATCGAATACCTGAGCGACTGCAATTTCCGCCGCGTGCCCGAGCCGCGCAATGAGGAGGAAGAGATGTCAGGCGAAGTCTGGTGGGCCGTCGCGCCGCGCGACGTCTTCCCCGAGACCTTTGCGCCCTTCCTGCTCGGCAACCCGCGCGTGCGCGAGTGCTTCATGCGCCATCACGCCGACCTGCTGGACGCGAGCTTCTGGCAGGGGCATAAGGAGCGCATCCTGGCGGGGCATGTGCACGATGTGTTTCCTTACGATGCGGCACGGCGGTTCGGCGCCGGCCGGTCGCAGCAGGCCGAGGGCTGAGGGTCAGCGGTCCGACGCGAACTCGAAGAACTGCTCGAACACGCCATCGCCCGTGCATTGATAGGAGCGCAATGCCTTCTCGATGCTGGCGATCATCTGCTGGGTGATGTTCCCGTCGGCCGAGGGATTGATGGCCTTGACCTGCGTGGTCGAGGCCTGGCCCTGCTGCACGACGATAACGGCGCGAAACTCGAGCCGTCCGGCCCACTTCGCGAGGGGCGCCAGGGGCGCGGGTCTCACGGGACACAGTGACTCGGCCGTCGGGAGCTTCCAAGAGGGCTTGAGACGCAGCGGCTTTTCATAGCGCAGTTGCTGCCACTGCTCGCGAAGTGCCGTCGCGCTCGGCGTCGGCGCGCTACCTCCCATGACCAGACCGCCCGGCGTGGCGGGCTTGCCGGCGGCGAATTCGCCTTCGAAGGCCAGGCCGTCGGCCCGCTGGATCCGGCCTTGCCCCCAGGGCACGCCATTGCGGAACTTGCCGGTGTAGTGGCCGCCGTCTGCAAACCGGTAGCTGCCGTCGCCCGACAATACGGCGGCGAGGACGCCGCCTTCGTAAACATCACCACCGGCCCAGGCATAGCGACCCCGGCCGGACGCCTGTCCGTTGGCGATGGCGCCATCGTAGGCATCGCCATTGGCAAACTGGATCCGTCCCGACCGGCTTGGTGTGCCGTCCCGGCACTGGCCCTCGTAGCGGTCGCCGTTGACCCAGCTCAGGATGCAGGCGCCGCTGAGTTTTTCGCTGACGAAGGTGCCGGTGCCTGTCGTGCCGTCGGCATGGGTGACTTTCCCCAGCCCCTGCATCAGTCCGTCGACGAAGTTGCCCTCGTAGCGGTTTTGGTACTGCACCTGCAGCACACCCGGGCCCGAGAAGCGGCCGGCACTCATGCCCCCTTTGTAGAACAGGACCAGCTCGCCGTTGGCAAGAAGCTGCATCTCGCCCTGGCCGTCGGCATGGCCTTCGCGGCAGGAGCCGCTCCAGCGGACCGAGGCGTGAGGCAGCTCCGGCTGGCCTTCAAGCTTGCAGCCCTTGGCGTCGGTCATCCAGCGCCCTTCCACGAGGTCACGGGTGGCGGCCTGTGCCGGGGCCAGCAGGCCGACGGCGCAGGCGGCCAGGATCGCGCCAGCGGTGCAGCGCCATGTTTCGATGGTGCTCAACTTGCCCTCCGACCGTTTTTCAGCGGGGCGCGAGCCTAGCAGAGGCGGCCACCTGGGCAACCTGATAGCGGCTGTCAGGAACCTGCGGCCGAGTCTTACAAGCGTCGGGGCGGGTCGTCCCAACAATGGTTGGTGCCGCATTGAGCCTGGAGACGACGCAATGATCTTCGACGCCATCCGCGAAAGCCACGACCTGCAACGCGACCTGTGCCGCAAGCTCACCGCCTCGCGCGGCGACATGGCGGCGCGCCAGTTGCTGTTCCTGCAGCTGAAGGTCGAGCTGATGGCGCATGCGGCTGCCGAGGAACGCCACCTCTATGTGCCGCTGCTGATGGAAGACGGCGGGCTCGACGCCTCGCGACACGCGCTGCATGAGCACCATCAGGTGGACGAGTTGCTTGAAGACCTGTCGGTGCGCAACAAGCAGCAGGACGGCTGGATCGCGACCGCGAAGACGCTCAGCTTCAAGGTGCGCCACCACCTGAAGGAAGAGGAATCCAAGTTCTTCCACGTCGCCGGCCGCCTGCTGTCCGAGGCCAAGAAGAAGCAGCTCGCCAGCAAGTACAAGCGCGAGATCGTGCGCATGCGCAAGCACTACGCCGACGAGTACCAGACCGTGGCGGTGTCTGCCTCGACCGGCCTGGTCAAGCCCGCCAAGCCTGCGGCCGACAAGCCGGCGACGCGCGGCAATGCCAGCGCCGGTGCCCAACTGCGCGGCCAGAGCAAGCCGCGGCGCACGCGCTGACTCGGTTGCGATCACGGGTGAGCCGGGCATGGCCAACCCGGGGTAGGCTTGGGCGCCATGAGAACAGCTTTCAACACTTGGCTTGTGCTGATGCTGGTCCTGGTCTCTGCCTGCACCACCATGCCCACACCCTCCGCTGAAGCCCTCGCCGAACTCGCTCCCACCGGGCGGCTGCGTGCCGTCATCAATCTGGGCAACCCCATCCTGGCCAACAGTGGCCCGACGGCCGGCGAGCCTGCTGGCGTGTCGGTCGACATGGCGCGTGAGCTGGCTCGGCAACTCGGTGTGCAGGCGGACCTGCTGGTCGTGAAGTCAGCCGGCGAGGCGGTGGATGCACTGGCCACCGGCCGCGTGGACGTGGGCTTCTTCGCCATCGACCCTGCGCGAGCCGCAACCACGGCCTACTCGGCGGCCTATGTGCAGATCGAGGGCGCCTACCTCGTGCGCAACGACTCGCCGCTGCAGGCCAACGAAGACGTGGATCGCGCGGGCACGCGTGTCGCCGTCGGCGCGCGCAGCGCCTATGACCTCTATCTGACACGCGAACTCAAGGCCGCCACGATAGAACGTGCGCCGACCTCGCCCGAGGTGGTCAGCTACTTCCTGGCCCGGCAGCTCGATGTGGCGGCCGGTGTGAAGCAGCAGCTCGAAGCGGACGCGCGGAGCAAGCCCGGGCTGCGCCTGCTGCCGGGGCGCTTCATGGTCATCAACCAGGCCATGGGCATGGCCAAGGGCAAGGAGGCAGGCGCCCGGGCACTCGCGGATTTCGTCGAGCAGGCGAAGGTGTCCGGCTTCGTCGCCCAGGCGCTCGAACGGCACGGCATCACGGGCGCTGCGGTCGCGCCGCCCGCCGCGCCGCGCTGACGCGATCAGCCCTGCGTGGGCCTGAACACCCGCACCCGATGCCCGTCCGGGTCGGCCGTCACGGCCGTGAAGCCGAAGTCCATGGCCGTCGGCGTCTGCAGCACCGGCCACCCAGAGGCCTTCCAGGCCGCGACGGCGGCGTTCACTTCGTTGTCCGTTCCGACCGTGATGCCGATCTCGGCGCCGCCACCGCGATGCGCGCCCGCGGGCTGTACGTCGTGGGCGGCCCAGAGGCCGAGCATGGTCTTGTCATTGAGCATGAACATCGCGAAGTTGGGGCTCTGCTCAACGGGTTCGCGGCCCAGCAAGGAGCGATAGAAGAGCACGCTCTCGGCGGGGCTGTTGACGTAGAGGATGAGGCAGTCGGGTTGCATGGAGGTCTCCCTGTGGATGAAGACCTCCATGCTCGGCGCGGGCGCTGACAGGGGCTGTCAGCAGCCCGCTTCACCCCCTTGCTTGACCCTAAGGCTTGACGGTCGTGAACTCGCCAAAAGCCTTCAGCTGCTCGGCGATCTTGCTCGAGTCGCCGACGACGACCCAGCTCTGGTCGTCGGGGTTGAAGTACTTCTTGCCGACGGCCTGCACTTCGGCGGCCGAAACCTTCTGCAGCGCCGGCACGAACTTGCCGAGGAAGTCGGCGGGCAGACCCACCAGCCAGTTGCTGGCGAGCTGGCGCCCCAGCGACCCCTGCAGCTGCGTGCTGACGAGATAGCTGCCGGCCATGTAGCGCTTGTTCATGGCCATCTCGGCTTCGGGCACGGCCTCGGCGCCGATGCGACGGTATTCGCTGATGTACTCGGTCATCGACGCCGCCGTCACCTCGTTGCGCACATCGGCGCCGCCGGTGATGGCGCCACCCACGCGCCAGGACACGCCGCCCGCGCGCGCGCCGTAGGTGTAGCCCTTTTCCTCGCGCAGGTTCTGGTTGATGCGGCTGGAGAAGCCGCTGCCCAGGATGGTGCTGGTCAGGCGCAGCGCGACCTGCTCGTCGCCGCTGGCGGCCATGCCGGGGCGGCCCAGGCGCAGCGTGGCCTGCACGCTGCCGGGGCGTTCCAGCAGCAGGCGCTGCACGGGCGCAGTGGCGGCGGGCGTCGGCAGATCGGGCACAGCGTCGCCGCTGGCCTTCCAGTCGCCGAAGGCCTCGTGCGCCAGCTTCAGCGCCGCGCCTGAGTCGATGCGGCCGGTGATGACGAGCAGGGCACGGTCGGGGCGGAAGCGCCGCGCGTGCTCGGCGCGCAGCCCTTCGGCCGTCACGGCCGTGATGGCGGCTTCGGTCTCCTGCGTGCGGCCGTAGGCGTGGCCGCCGTAGATGGCGCCGTCCAGTGCCTTGGCGGCGCGGAAGGACGGCTGCGTGCTGGCGGCCTTCAGGCCTTGCAGCGCATTGGTCTTGGCGAGTTGCACCTCGCCGTCGGGGAAGGCCGGCTGGCGGGCCACTTCAGCCAGCAGCCTGGCCATGCTGCCGGCATGCGAGGCCAGCGCATTGCCGATCACGCTGATGCCGTCATTGCTGGCGGACGCGCCGACCGAGCCGCCCATGGCCTGGGCGGCTTCGGCGATCTGCTTGGAGCTGCGCTGCGCCGTGCCTTCGGACAGCAGGCCGGCCAGCAGCTTGGCGCGGCCGGGCGCATCCGGACCGTCGGCACCGAAGCCGGCACCGCGCATGGCCAGCACATAGTCCACGCGCGGGATGCCGTTGCGCGGCACGACCCAGACCTGCAGGCCGTTGGGCAGGGTCTGCTGGGTGATCTTCGGGACGGCCAGCGGCTTGTCCTTGCCGAAGGCCGGCAGTTCGGCGGGCAATTCGGCGGTGGCGGCATGCGCTGCGCCGGAAAGCACCAGGGCGGCGATCAGGCCGAGGCGGAAGGCGGGGGATGGTGTCTTGTTCATCGTTGGCATCCGCATCAGGGTTGAGAAGCCGGCTTGGCAGGCGCGGCCAGCATGGCGGCGGGCTTGCGGTCGATGACCGAGCGGTTGGCCTGGGTCATGTAGGTGGCGGCGACGCGCTGCACATCGGCGGACGTCACGCCCTCGATCCAGCCCGGCACCTTGTTGACGACAGTCGCGTCGCCCCACAGCGCCTGCAGCTTGGCCAGGCGGTCGGCACGCAGCAGGAACATCTCCAGGTTGTTGTACCAGTCGGCCAGCAGCGCGGTCTTCAGGTTCTTCAGCGTCGCGTCGTCCACGCCGTCCTTGACGACGCGGGCGATTTCCTCGTCCATGCCGGCCAGCAGCGCGTCTGCCGTGGTGTTGGGCTTGTAGAGGGCGAAGACGGTGAACAGGCTCGGGCCGTCGTACTCCCACACGCCGGTCAGGCCGTAGAGGGAGCTGACGTTCAGCGCCAGCTCGCGGCCCTTGACGAGGCCCTGGTAGAGGCGCGACGCATCGCCACCGGCCAGCAATTGGCCCAGCACCGCAAAGGGGGCCTGGTCCTTGCTGCCGCGGGTCGGCAGCTTCCAGGCGGCGGCGATGGCGGGCACCTGGGCCAGCTTGTCCGGCTGGGTCAGGCGGCGTTCGGCGGTGTTCAGGCCTTCGGTGAAATCGGTGGGCTTGGGCGTGGCGCGGGCGGCGATCTTGCCGAAGTACTTCTCCGCCAGCGCAAAACCCTGGGCCGGCGTCACGTCGCCGGCAATGGACAGCACCGCGTTGTTGGGGCCGTAGAAGTCGCGGTGGAAGGCGCGCACGTCTTCCAGGTTGGCGTTCTCCAGGTCGACGAAGCTGCCGTAGCCGTCGTGCTTGTTCTCCCACTTGTCGAAGGCCAGGGCGGAGATGTCCAGCCACATGAAGCCGCCATAGGGCTGGTTCTGCACGTTGACGCGGATCTCCTCCTTCACGACGTCCTGCTGGTTCTTCAGCGACGTCGGGTTGAGGTCCAGCATCGTCATGCGGTCGGCCTCCAGCCACAGCATGGATTCCAGCGCCGACGACGGCGCGGTCTCGATGTAGTTGGTGAAGTCGGGCCGGGTCGAGCCGTTGTTGTTGCCGCCGCCCGAGGTGATGACCTTGTCGAACACGCCCTTGGGCGCCTTGGGCGTGCCCTGGAACATCAGGTGCTCGAACAGGTGGGCGAAGCCGGTGCGGTTCTGCGGCTCCAGCCGCATGCCGACCTTGTAGACGACGCTGATGCCCACGGTGGGGCTGCTGGCGTCGGGCGAGACGATGACGGTCAGGCCATTGGCGAGCTTCTTGGTGTGGACGGGGATCTGCCAGCGGTCGGCTTGCGCGCCGTCCTTGGGCGCAGCCATGGCCGGGCCGGTGGTGAGCGCGAGGGCCGCGGCGCTGATGGCGCCCAGCACCGCGCGGCGGGTGGTCTTCAACATGGGGTCTCCTGGAAGGGAATGGCGCGCAGTGTCCAGCCGTTTGGCCGGGATGCCGCAGGCCACATCGGGAAAACCCGTCGCCGGAAATTTTCACCCTGCCCCGCCTGATCCCTGGCGGGCCGCGCTTGCGTCCTTGAGGGGGAGTGCGGCGTGTTGCCGCGCTTCCAACCCACCGGAGACCATCATGGCCGCATTGCCCGTCACCATCGCCCTGAAGAACATCAAGTGCAAGATCGAGACCGACGAGGTCGGCGCGGACGAGCCCTATGTCCTCGTCACCGCCGTCGACCTCGGCAACCCGCTGCTGCCCAATGCCGAGGTCACCCTCTATGGCCCCTGGAGCGACGTCGACGCGGGCGAGACCCACGGCACCCAGCCGCTGCAACCGGGCATCAACCCGAGCGACATGCCCTTCATCGTCTGGCGCCGCAATGCCTGGGGCCCGTCGGGTTCGGCCAAGGCCATCCCCAACCCGACCAATGCCGTCATCCTCGTGTCCATGATGGAGCACGACGACGGCAAGCCCGGCACGGCGCGTGAGCTGGTCAAGGCCGCGGTCGTCGGCGCCCTGGCCGCGTCCGCCGGCATGACGCGCGCCCAGCGCGTGACCAAGCTGAAGGCCGACATCAACGGCGCCCTCGGCATCCCCACCGGCTTCCCCAACTTCGACGACCGCGTCGGCACGACGCAGGAGTTGGCGCTCAGCGCCAACCTGCTCGACGTGGCCGCCGGCCCCAAGACCAAGACGCTGACCATCACGGGCGACGGCGGCAAATACGAAGTCACCTTCGTGGTGACCAAGGGCTGAAGAGGCTAGCCGGCCGCCTTGACCGGCGCCTTCACCGCTGGGCAAGCGGTGTTGAGCGGATCCGGGCACTTGGGCTTCTTGGGCCCGACCTGGGTGCCCAGATTGCTGCCGTTGCTGCTGAGGCCGCCGCCGTTGCCGCCGGCCACCGGCGCGGCGCCGGTGGCGGGCTGGTTGGCTACCGGCGTCACAGCCGGCGAGCTGGCCGCCTTGCTGCCGCTCGCCGAGGGTGCCACCTCGGCGGCGTGGATCGTCGAGACGCCGAGCAGCGCCGCGCAGAACAGGGAGAGGGAACGCTTCATGGTGGACCTCCTTCAATAGTCCAGCAGGGCCAGGCCCGGCGGCGCCGGGTTGGATGAGGACGATATCAATCCCGTCAACCGGGCGCGCACGGCCGCGGCGTCGGCGCGATGCGACAGGGCGTCGGCATAGGCGCTGAGCGCGGCTGGCGCCTCATGACCGGTGCCCAGCGCAGCCAGGGCGCGCAGCCGGGCCCGGTCCGGGTGTCCAGGTGGCAGCTCCGACTCGCCGATCGCCAGCGCCTGGGCGTAGGCCGCGCGAGCCGCTTCACCGCGGCCGGCCGCTTCGTGCGCCAGGCCGAGCAGGGCCAGGGTGGGCCAGCGGTCGGCGTCCTGAGGGCGCTGGCGCTGTGCGGCATCCGCCACCGCCAGCAACTCGGTGGCCTGCGCCACCCGGCCCTGGCGCAGCGCGGCTTCGCCGAGCAGGGCGCGCGCACGTTCCGCGGCGGGGCTGCCGGCGGCCTGCAGGTCCAGCAGCAATTGATTCAGGCGCGACTGTGCCGCCGCGGTGTCGCCGCGGCGCAATTGCTGGCGCGCGGCCACCAGGCCGACCAGGGCCGCGGCCTCTGCATCGCTGCCGCGGCGGGCCTCCTGCCACGCCGCTTCGGCTTCCAGCGCCGCTGCGTCCTGCAGGCCGTGGTGGAACAGGGCCGTGGCGAGCCAGCTGCGCGTGTAGACGGTGTTCAGGTCGGCCGGCCCCAGCACCTCGCCCAGCTCCTGCACGCTGGCGCGCAGCAGCGGCACGGCCTCGGCATGGTGGCCCAGCTCGACCTCCATCGTCGCGACGGCCATGCGCGCCTGCGCGCCGATCAGGCGACCGGCGCCGGCGCTGGCTTCGACCAGGGCCTGCAGCCAGTGCCTCGCATCGGCCCAGCGGCCCTGGGCACGGGCCAGGCCGGCGAGTGCATCGGCCACGCGGCGATACCGTTCATGGCGGGTGCCGAAACGTTCGCGCGCGCTGCGCTCTGCGCGCTCCAGCAGGCCCTTCGCCTCGTCCAGCCGGCCCGCCTCGGTCGCGATCTCGCCGAGGTGGGCCAGCGCCGTGACGGCGACGCCGTCGTCATCCTCGGGTCGCGCGGGCACCAGGGCCGCCAGCAGCGCAACGGCCGCATCGGTCTGCCCCAGGCGGCGGCGCACATTGGCCAGCGCAAAGGCCACCTCGCGCCCCGCGTCACCCCGGCCCTGCAATCGCGCATGGGCCAGTTGCAAGGCATCGGCCGCCTGCTCCATGTCACCCGACTGGCTCAGCAGCACGCCCAGCGGCTGGGCCACTTCGGCGAGCAGCGCCTCGTCGCCGGCCAGGCGTTGCTTGGCCTCGGTCCAGCTGCGCCGCAGCAGCTCGACCATCGGCACCGTGGCGCTGCCCGACGTGCCCGGGCTGAGGCCACTCAGCATCTCCGTCAACACGCTCTGCACACGCCGCGTGCGCTCGGCCTCGCGTGCGGCCTCGCGCCATTGCCAGGCGGTGGCCGCCATGCCGGCGAGCAGGCTGGCCAGCACCAGGCTCAGTGCGGCGAGCTGCAGCCGATAGCGACGCGCGAACTTGGCGCTGCGGTAGGCCAGCGAGTCGGGCCGCGCCAGGATGGGCCGGTGTTCGAGATGGCGGCGCACGTCGTCGGCCAGCGCGCTGGCGCCGGCATAGCGCGCGTCGGGGCGCTCCTTCAGCGCGCGGCCGACGATGAGTGCGAGGTCGCCACGCAAGCCGGAGCCCGGCTCGCGCTGGCCGGTCAGCAGCAGGCACAGCAGCCGACCCAGCGCGAACACATCGGTGGCCGTGCTGACCGGCTCGCCACGCAGCTGCTCGGGCGCGGCGTACTCGGGCGTCAGCCCGGCGGGCATCTGCGCCGTCAGCTCGGCGCCGCTTTCTCCAGCCTGGCCCTCCAGCAGCTTGGCGACGCCGAAGTCCAGCAGCTTCACCTGGCCGTCGGCCGTCACGAGGATGTTGCCGGGCTTGAGGTCGCGATGCACGACCAGGCGCGCGTGCGCATGCGCCACCGCGTCGCAGACCTGCAGAAGGAGCTGCAGCCGCGCGGCCACATCGAGGCCCTGGTCCTCGCACCAGCGGTCGATGCGCTCACCGTCCACCAGCTCCAGCACCAGATAGCGCGTGCGCGCCGCGCCCAGCAGGGCCTCGCCGATGTCCAGCAGCCGGGCGATGTGCGGATGGGTCAGCCGCGCCAGCAGTTCGCCCTCGCGGCGAAAGCGCGCCTGGTTGCCTTCGCCGCGCCAGGGGCTGTGCAGCAGCTTGATGGCCGCCTCGCCCTGGTGGGCGCCATCACTGCGCCGCGCGCGCCAGACTTCGCCCATGCCACCGCTGCCCAGCGGCGCCACCAGGGTCCAGGCGCCCAGCACCTGGCCGGCCAGTTCGGGTGCGTTGGGCAAGGGTGCGGGTTGGTCCAGGAAGCCGCCTGCCTCGGCGGCGCGGTCGGCGTGGATGAGGGCCTGCAGCCGCTCGCGTTGCACCAGCGGCAGCTCCGCCAGCAAGGCTTCGCGCTCCGGCGGGCTCGCGTCCTGCCAGGCGTCGAAGGCGGCCAGCGCGCCGGCCCGGTCGGCCGTGTTCACGTTTGCAACGCGTCGAACAAGAAGGCGCGCGCCTTGCGCCAGTCACGCTTGATGGTGGGCACCGACACGTCCAGCAGCTCGGCGATCTCCTCCAGCTCCAGGCCGCCGAAGAAGCGCATCTCCACGACCTGGTGGGCGCGGCCGTCGGCGCGCTCCAGCATCTGCAGCACGTCGTCGAGCTTGAGCACGTCGGGCGGCGCGATCTGCTCCAGCGCCGCCGTCGACAGCGTCACCTCGGCCTTGCCGCCGCCGCGCTTGTCGGCACGGCGTTCCCGCACATGATCGACGATGACGCTGCGCATGACCTTGCTGGCATGGGCGAAGAACTGCGCACGGTGCAGGGCGGCCTCTTTCGGGATCGGCCCGGCGCTCTTCAGCCAGACCTCGTGGATCAGCGCCGCCGGCTCCAGCGTCATCGGCGCATGGCCGGCGAGATGACTCCGGGCCAGCCGCTTGAGCTCGGGGTAGAGCAAGGTGTAGAGACGATCACGGGCCTCGGCCTGTCCCGAGGCCAGGGCCGTCAGCAGCTGGGTGATCTCCGTCATGGGTGCGATGCTGGCCCCAAGCGCGCCCGCGCGGAACCCCCAGCTTGGCGCGCGAGAATGGCGGTTTGCTCCACCGCCCGCCAAATTTCATGTCCGAAGCTCCCGCCACCCGCCCCGAACTGCCCGACCACCTCAGCGTTGATCCGCGCAGCCCCCATCACGTCGCCGCCGTCTTCGAGCACGACATCGGCATCCGCTTCAATGGCAGGGACCGCCAGGACGTCGAGGAATACTGCATCAGCGAGGGCTGGGTCAAGGTGCCCGCCGGCAAGACGCTGGACCGCAAGGGCCGGCCGCTGTGCATCAAGCTCAAGGGCACCGTCGAGGCCTTCTACCGCTGAGCGATATGTGATGCCGCTGCGACGCCGGTTGTTGGGCGGATGGCTGCTGGCCCTGAGTGGTGCCGCAGCTGCCGCGCCTTGCCCGCAACCGCTGCGCATCGGCTTCAACGAGGCGCCGTTTCCGCCCTCCATCCTCGGCACCGGCCCGGCCTTCCAGGATCCACCGGGCTGGGCCGTGCAGGCGGTGCGCGAGGTCGTGCAGCGCCTGGGCTGCCCGGCGGAATTGCAGCGTTTGCCAGGCCGTCGGCTGGCGCGCGCTCTGGAACAGGACGAGCTCGAGTTCGCCATGTTCTTCGGCTACACGGCGGAGCGGCTGGGTGCCTTCCGCTTCCCGCTCGATGCCGCCGGCCGCCCCGACGCCGCCTGGGCACCAGTGCTGGGCCACCTCGCGCTCTATGGCGTGGCCGGCAGCCCGGCGCTGAAGGCCTGGGACGGCAGCACGCTGGCGCCGGGCGTGCGAGTCGGCGTCGTGGCCGGCTCCACACAGGAGACGCTGGCGCGCGAACGCCGCTGGCCGGTCGAGCCGACCAGCGCCTTTGACACCAGCGTGCTGGCGCTGCGAGCGCGCCGCTTCGAGCTGCTGCTGACCGCGCGCGAATCCCTGTCGCCCGCCCAGTTGAGCGGCGACGACGCCCTGGTGGAACTGTCCCCGCTGGTCGAGCGGCTGCCGTATTTCGCTCCCGCCAGCCGGGCAGTGCATGCCCGCCATGCCGGCTTCGTGGCCGAGTTCTGGCGTGAGCTTTGCGTCAGCGTCCGCCGCATCGCTCCCGAGGCGCGTGGGCAGGACTGCGGCAGCCGACCCTCGCGCTAGCGCAGCGACATCAGCACCAGGGCCGCCGCGGCCCACAGGGCCAGCCAAGCCGGGTGGCGACCGCGGTTGCTCAGCAGCACCAGTGCGCCGCTGGCCGCCAGCGCTGCGGCGATGACCGTCTCGGCAAAGCCGCCCGACGCCGCCCGCGCGGCCGGCTGGGCCAGCCACAGCAGCAGGCCCGCCAGCGCCCAGGCCAGCACGGTCACGACATGCCAGCTGGCCCACAGGATGCGGGTCTGGAAGGCGCGCAGCACCGGGGCGCCACCGGTGGGCACGATGCCGCTGGATGCCGAGTCCTCGCGCAGATGGCGAAAGATCCGCAACTCGCCCAGCCAGGAATGAACCAGACCGATGACGAGGACCAGGGCCGCTGCGCCGACAAGCCAGGGGTTCATGGCAGTGCTCTCGCTTTCAGGTGCAGTGTCAGGCCCCCATCGGGCCGCAGTGTGACCGCCATGCGCGGCTTGGGCGCCTCGTTGCCGACCGGGCTCAGCTCGAAGCGCTGCAGCACCAGGGCTGCAATCAGCGTCATCTCCAGCACCGCGAAATGCTGGCCCAGGCAGACCCGCGGCCCGAGGCCGAAGGGGATGTAGGCGCCGCGCGGGATTTCATCGGGCGCGTCGGGCAGGAAGCGCCCGGGCTTGAAGGCCAGCGGCGCATCCGGCCAGCAGCGCGGGTCGCGGTGCAGCAGCCAGGGCGTCACGCGCACGAGGGTGYGAGCGGGCAGACGCACGCCGCCGAGGGTGATGTCGCGCGTCAGCCGGCGCGTCAGCAGGCCGGCCACGGGCGGGTAGAGCCGCATCGCCTCCTTCAGCGTGGCCGACAGAAAGGGCAGGGCGGCCGCGTCGTCGGCCGTCGGCACGCGGCCGGCCAGCAGCGCGTCGACCTCGGTGCGCGCCCGCGCCTGGGCCTCGGGGTGGGCGGCCAGCAGCCAGCTCCACCACAGCAGCGCCGTCGCGCTGGTTTCGTGGCCGGCCTGGAAGCTGACCATGCACTGGTCGTAGACCTCCTGCGGCGACAGCGCCTCGCCGGTGGTCTCGTCGCGAAGCGCCGTCAGCATGCCGAGCAGGTCGGTACGTTCCTCACCCGAAGTCCGCCGGGCCGCGATGCGCTCGCCCAGCAACCCGTGGATCAGTCGCGCGGCACGCCGCTTGGCGGCCTTGCCGGGCAGGGGCAGCCAGTCGGGCAGTGTCACGGGCCAGAACATCTCCGCCAGCGCCGTCTCGCTGAGCACCTGCACGGCCTGTGCGGCCGCTGCCGTGTCGTTGCCTATGGGGGTGCTGAACAACGTGCGGGAGATGACGTCCATCGTCAGGTGGCTGTAGAGCTCGTCCATCGCGACCTCGCCCTCGCGCACGCGGCCCAGGCCGGCGACAGCGGCCTCGGTCATCAGCGCCGCATAGCCGGCCATGCGCTTGGGCGCAAAGGCCGGCATCAGCATGCGGCGCTGGCGCTGCCAGGTGGGTCCTTCGGTGACGAGGACGGACTGGCCCATCAGCTCGGCGAACACCTCGGGCCCGCGCGCCCAGCGAATCAGCGCGTCGGCGTGGTCGACCATGACGGCGCGCACCAGCTCGGGGTCGAAGACGTCGACGCCGCGCTCGCCCAGGATGGTCTGCGCCACCAGGTCGCCGAGCGGCCGCTGCGCAGCGATGACGGCGAGGTAGTCGCGGCGCATGGCCATCAGCACGGGGAAGCCCCACCAGCGGGTGGGGTGGCTTGGCAGATCGTTCCAGGTCTGTGTTGTCATGGCCCGCATGCTGCGCCTGGACGCTCAAGACGGTCTTGAACGAATGCGACACTGGCCGCGATGGATGCGCATACACATCTTTGGCTGCCGCCGCTGGCCCTGGCCGGCTGCGTGCGCGGCGTCATGCTGCGCGACACCCGTGGCCGCGGCCTGGATGCCGGTCAGCGCGAGAACTACTTCCCCGCGACGCCGCTGGTGACGCTGTTCTGGTGGGCCGAGGGCAGCAGCGAGTGGCTGGCCACGGCGGGCTTCTCGACGCCCCCGCCTGAGCGCCGCCACGCGCCCGTGCTGCTGGGCGGCCCGTTCACGTTGCCCACGCACACGCGCAACCCCGGCGAGATGTCGGCCTTCAAGCTGCTGCTGTTGCCCGATGCCTTCGTTGCGTTGACCGGCATCGCGCTGGAAGGCCTCGTCAATCGCGTGGTCGATGCCAGCGAGCTGCTGCCGGCCGACTGGCTGGCCTGGGCGACGCAGATGTCTGCCGCGGCCGACGACGCGGCGCGCCTGCGTCTGCTCGAAGACTTTTTGCTGCCGCGCTGGCAGGCCCTGGGCACGCAGCGCCCCGGCCACCGCTACGCCGTCTGGACCGAGGCCCTGGCCGTGCGTGCTGCCACCAGCGCCGCCGGCCGCAGCCTGCGCCAGCTGGAGCGCCGCATCAAGGCCTGGGCTGGTTTGCCGATGCGCGAGCTGCGTGCGGTGTCGCGCGCCGAGAACGCCTTCTACGCCGTGGCCGCCGCGGAGATCGGGGCCGGCGATGCAGGCGTCAACTGGGCGGACATTGCCGCCGACAACGACTACGCCGACCAGAGCCACCTCTGCCGCGAGACGCGCCGCCTGACCGGCTTCAGCCCCGAGGACCTGCGCCGCCGCATCCAGGCCGAGGAGGCTTTCTGGGCCTATCGGCTGTGGCGCTGAGGCAAACTCGCGCCATGCCCCGCGTCCTGCTCCCGGTGCTGGCCAGCCTGCTGTGCTGGGCCGCCATGCCGGCCGGCGCTGCCTGCCCCCAGCCGCTGCGCATCGGCTTCAGCGACGCCGCATCGCCGCCCGGGCTGCTCGGCCAGGGGCCGACATTCCCCGAGCCGCCCGGCTGGGAGGTTGTCGCCGTGCGCGAGGCGCTCAAGCGCATGGGTTGCACGGCCGAACTGCTGCGCCTGCCCAACCGCCGCCTGTCCGCTGCGCTGGCCCAGGGCAACGTCGACATCGCCCTGCTGTTCGGCGTCACGCCCGAGCGCCTGCGCAGTCTGCGCTTCCCGCTCGATGCGCAGGGGCGGCCCGACGTCGCCTGGGCGCCGGTGTTCGGTCACCTGGCGCTGTTCGGCCGCAGCGGCGAGACGCCGGACCCCAGCTGGGACGGGCAGCGCCTGCCGGCGGGCCTGCGCGTGGGCGTGCTGACGGGCTCGGTGCAGGACGTCATCGCGCGCGACCGCGGCTGGGCGACCGAGCCCATCGGCGGGCTCGACGGCGGGCCCGCCATGCTGCAGGCGCGCCGCTTCGACCTGCTGCTGTCGACGCGCGAGGTGCTTGCGCCGGAGCAGCGCGCCGAACTCGTGGAATGGACGCCGGGCGTGGCCAAGTTGCCCTATTTCGCACCGGCCGCGCCCGCCTTTGTCCAACGCCACCCGGATTGGACGCGCGCCTTCTGGCGCCAGCTCTGCCAGGCCGTGCGGCGGCTGGAGCCCGACGTCCGCCCGGCCGAGTGCGGCACGGTGCCGGCCACCGCCTGGCGCTGACCCGCCCGAACCGGGGTCGCGGCCGCGGCGCCAGCTTCCTAAACTTGGGCGCATGTCGCGCTGGTCCTGCGGGCTCTGTGGCGTCGCACTGAGCGGCGGCATGGCCTTGGCCGCGGCCCAGGGCTGCCCCGAGTCGCTGCGCATCGGCTTCACCGACCGTGCGGGCCCGCCGGGTCTGCTGGGCCATGGCAGCCAGTTCGCCGATCCGCCGGGCTGGGCCGTCGTCGCCGTGCGCGAGGCGCTGCGCCAGCTTGCCTGCAAGGCCGAGCTCGTGCGCCTGCCCGGGCGGCGCCTCAGCGTGGCGCTGGCCCAGGGCGAAGTGCAATTCGCGCTGTTCTACGGGCCCTCGCCGGAGCGGTTGCGCAGCTACAGCTTCCCCCTCGACGCTCAGGGCCGGCCCGATGCTGCCTGGGCGCCCGTCCTCGGACATCTGGCCCTGTATGGCCGCGCCGGCACGGTGCCCGATCCGACCTGGGATGGCATCCATCTGCCGCCGCGCTCGCGTGTCGGCGTGCTGGCCGGCTCGGTGCAGGAGGCGCTGGCCGGCGAGCGCGGCTGGGCGACCGAGACCGTGCTGACCTTCGACAGCGAGGTGGCCATGCTGCAGGCGCAACGCTTCGACCTGCTGCTGACCGCCCGCGAAGGGTTGTCGCCCGAGCAGCGCGCCGATCTCGTCGAATGGACACCGGTGGTGGCCAGGCAACCGTATTTCATGCCGGCCGCACCGGCCTTCGCCCAGCGCCACGCCGCCTGGACGCGCGCCTTCTGGGCCGAACTCTGCCAGTCGGTGCGGCGGCTGGCGCCCGAGGCCCGTCCCGTCGACTGCGGCATCGTGCCGCCCGCGCCCCGGCGTGAGGCCAAGTCCCCCGGCTGACCGGGGCATTGATCGGGTAATTGACGTGCACGTCAATTGATGGCGTCAAAATGGCGCATCTGAGTTACCAACGGAGTACAGCCATGTCCGATCCGATCGTCATCGTTTCCGCCGCCCGCACGCCCATCGGCGGCCTGCTGGGTGATTTCGCCGGCCTCGCCGGTTGGGAGCTGGGCGCCGTCGCCATCAAGGCGGCTGTGGAGCGTGCCGGTGTGCCGGGCGACTCGGTCGATGAGGTGCTGATGGGCAACTGCCTGATGGCCGGCCAGGGCCAGGCGCCCGCCCGCCAGGCCCTGCGCAAGGCCGGCCTGCCCGACTCCGCCGGCGCTGTCACGATGAGCAAGATGTGCGGCTCGGGCATGCGCACCATGATGTTCGCCCACGACATGCTGGCGGCCGGCTCGGCCGAGGTCATGGTGGCCGGCGGCATGGAGAGCATGACCAACGCCCCCCACCTGATGTTCGCCCGCAAGGGCGTCAAGTACGGCGTCGCGCAGATGTACGACCACATGGCCCTGGACGGCCTGGAAGACGCCTACGAGCGCGGCAAGGCCATGGGCGTCTTCGCCGAGCAATGCGTGGCCAAGTACAGCTTCAGCCGCGAGGCCATGGACCAGTACGCCATCACCTCCACCCAGCGTGCCAAGGCGGCCAACGAGAGCGGCGCCTTCGACTGGGAAATGGCGCCGGTGACTCTCTCCGGCCCCAAGGTCGACACCGTCATCAAGTTCGACGAGCAGCCCTTCAAGGCCAAGCTCGACAAGATCCCGTCGCTCAAGCCCGCCTTCAAGAAGGACGGCGCCATCACTGCCGCCACCTCGTCCAGCATCTCCGACGGCGCCGCCGCCCTGGTGCTGATGCGCGAGAGCACCGCCAAGGCCCGTGGCCTCGCTCCAATAGCCCGCATCGTCAGCCATGCCGTGCACGCGCAAGCGCCGGAATGGTTCAGCACCGCCCCGGCCGGCGCCATCCAGAAGGCCCTGGCCAAGGCCGGCTGGCAGGCCGGCCAGGTGGACCTGTGGGAAGTCAATGAAGCCTTCGCCGCCGTGACCATGGCCGCCATGGCCGAGTTCAAGCTGCCCCACGACATCGTCAACGTCAACGGCGGCGCTGTCGCCCTGGGCCACCCCATCGGCGCCAGCGGCGCCCGCATCGTCGTCACGCTGCTGGGCGCGCTGAAGGCCCGTGGCCTCAAGCGTGGCATGGCGGCGCTGTGCATCGGTGGCGGCGAGGCCACGGCGCTCGCGGTCGAGATGCTCTGAGTGCACCGCCCCCGCGTGCTCCTTGGTTGGCAGGTGGCGCTGGCCGTGGCCCTCGCCGCGGCCGGCGAGGCGCATGCCTTCCAATGCGTCTCCAAGTGGGGCAGCCAGGCGGAGGCGGAGAAGCAGTTTGCCGAGGCCAGCGCCGTCGTCGTCGCCCGGATTCAGGAGCTTGGGGACAGGCTGGACAACGGCTTCTCCTGGGATCAGCAGCAGATTGTCCGTCTCAAGGTCGAGCGCCAGTTCAAAGGCGGCCTGGGCGGCGACGTCCGCATCACCGTTCCTGCGCACCTGCCTCTGGGCGAGCGCCTGCTGCTGTTTGTGCACCCCAATCCGCCCGAGGAGCGCCTGGCGCAGACGCGCGGCCGGTGGGCGTGGCGGCAGTTCGTCAAGGCCGAGGCCTTGGCGGCGGCGGCCAATGGGCGGAGGTCGGAGCTCGAGAAATCGAATCGGATGAACGACGAAGGGCGGCGCGCCGATGAACTGGTGACGACGGTCGATGCCGACATCCCCTTGCTCTCGGCAGGGGGTGTCTGCAGCCGTTCGGTCTATAGACTCAGCAACGACCCGGCGAAATCGCCCGGCGCCAGGACGGCGCTGCCCCCGGCGATGGGCATGAGCGGGGATGACATCCTCTGGCTGCTGGAGACCACGCCGGCCGCGGGAAGCAGCGGGCAGGCCTGGTTGACCGTGGATGTCGAGAACCCTTTTGGTGACATCCTCAGCCAGCAGGCCATGGCAGCGCCGTTGAGGGCGGAGGAAGCCAAGCCGGGCGATGCGCTAACGCTCCGCGGCCCCGAAGGCGTGCGGCGCCTCCGGATCCAGTGGCCCAAGGCGGGTGAGCCGCGGCCGCCGCTGACGCCCACCGCATTGCCGCCGGGGCTCTACCAGATCGAGCTCCCCGAGCTCCCCGGCTACAAGCTGAACTGCTGGCGTGTGACCATTGCAGATGATTGCCATTCCTTCCTGGTCGGTGATGGCAGCGTGGTGCAGCGCGCCTTCTTTTACCGGCCCGCGGCATGGCTGAGCGTGGCGCTGACCCAATCCGATGGACGGATGGTCTACGCGGCGGGCCTGATCCGGGTGCGTCGCCTGTCGCCCTGGCCGGCAGGGCTGCCGTTTCAGCCTGCCGGCGTGGCAGTGGATACCTTTGAGCAGCGCGGCCGCTTCTCGACGCCTGGGGCGGAACAGCCCAAGGGCGCCCTGTTCACCCTGCCGCCAGGCCGCTATGCCGTCGATCTGGTGCTGCCGAAACTGGCGCCATCCGCAGCGGGAGAAGCTGCATCGGCGCGCAGGGTGGCGAGCGTTGTCGCTTTGCCCTTGCGAGGCGGTGAGAGCGTGGAGACCACGGCCAAGGGCGTCCGCTTCACGGCCCCCGTGCCGGCTGCCCTCAAGCCTGCCCGCTTGAAGATCCGGGTGCCGGGATGCGCCGACGGGTCGCTGGGCGTCGAGATGTTGACCACGGTGCAACCGGGGGAGCTGGCAGTCGCCCAAGGCGCCGCCATGAGCCGGCTGTCCGAACAGTGCGAATACGTCCACAACGGCTATATCGGACAGACGGTCCAGGTGCGCTTCGACCCGCGCTGGAATGAAACCCTGCTCGCCGGCTGGGTCGAGCTGAACTCCTCGGACACCGTCATCGAACTGGAGCGCTCCCCAACGCCACGCTGGCGCCTGCTGGCGGAGTCGGCCATCGACAGGCGCTGAACGATGCACAAGCGCCGCTGCTTCGACAGGATCTGGGTGCCGCTGTTGTTGGCGGTCTGTGCCGATACGGCCTGGGCCATGAAATGCCCGCCATTCGGGGTGACGAACACGGAGCGGGCGGTGCAGCAGAAGTTCAACGAGGCTTCGGCCGTCTGGGTCGGGCGGGTGAAGGCCATCGGGGACAAACTCAGTTACCGCGGCGATATGTTCAATGCGTCGCAAAAGGTCGAGTTCACGGTCGAACGGTGGTTGAAGGGACGCGGCGGCGCCGAGGTGGGCGCCGTGGTGCCGGCGGGCAGTGCTGAGGCGGTGGGGCAGCGCCTGCTGGTCTTCGCGCGTCCGAACACGCCGCAGCAGCGCCTGGAGCAGACGCGTATCCGCTGGGCGACCCGGCGCCAGGACGCCGCGATGGCGCTTGCCAAGGGTGCCAATGGCCTCTTGGCGGATCCAGAGCGCTTCGAAGCGCTGATGGCGTCAGCCGATCGCAGCCGCGAACTCGTCACCGTGGCGGCCGCTGACATCCCGCTGCTCACGGCGGCGATTGGGGCGTGCGAGTTCTCCGTTTTCCCCTTCGGCGAGCTTGCCGCAGAAGCGGGGGCTGGCCGCAGCGTGCTGCCCGACCCGTTCGACAATCAGGGCGAAGACCTGCTCTGGCGGCTGGAAAACATGCCGCCCGCGGGCACAGGCGGGCGGCTGTGGCTCAGCCTGGAGGTCGAGATGGCTCCTGCCATGGCAGACGTCGCCGTCCATGCCGAGATCCGCCCAGCGGCCAGTCCCACGGAAGGCGTGGTCGGCTTGCTTGGTGACGGACAAGGCGAACGCCGCTTCGGTGTGCGATGGCTGGATCTTGTCCAGCGGCGCAGCGCGCTGAGCCCCGTCACCCTGCCGCCAGGCAGCTATCGCCTCGAGTTGCCAACGCTGCCGGGCTACCAACTGCGCTGCCCGCCGGTGCTCCACCAGGACGAGTGCCTGAGCTTCACGGTGGCCGACGGCGAACTCGTGCTGCGCAAGCTGTTCTACACGCCGATGCCGGCTGCAGCCGTGCCGGCACCGGTCACCACCACGCGCCAGTTGGATGAATTCAAGCGTCGCTGGGCTCAGCACCTTGTCCGCGCGGTTCGACGAAACTAGTCCTCTTCGCTTCGACTCCCGCGACAGCCATGCTCGGCACCCACGACCTCCTGCTGTTCTCAGCCACCGTCTTCGTCCTCAACGCGACGCCCGGTGTCGACATGGCCTACACCGTCGCCAGCACGCTGCGCGGCGGCTGGCGCCAGGGCGTGGCGGCGGCCATCGGCATCATGGCCGGCTGCGTGCTGCATTCGCTGGCGGCGGCGTTTGGCCTCGCCGCCCTGCTCGCCACGTCGGCCGAGGCCTTCACCGTCGTCAAACTCGTCGGCGCGGCCTATCTGCTCTACGTCGCCTGGGGCATGGCCAAGGCCGGCCTGCGCCCCGCRTCCGCTGCCGCCGAAGTCAGCGCGCCGCCCTCGCTGTGGCGCACGGTGCGCCAGGGCTTCTTCACGAATGCGCTGAATCCCAAGGTGGCGCTGTTCTTCCTGGCGCTGCTGCCGCAGTTCATCGAGGCCGACGCGCCGGACAAGACGCTGGCCTTCCTGTTCCTGGGTGCCTGGTTCATCGCCCAGGGCCTGCTCTTTCTGCTCGCCCTCATCGTGCTGGTGGCCCCCTTGCGCCGCAGCCAGCCGCGGCCCTGGCTGGGGCGTGGCCTCAACCTCGGCGGTGCCGGCCTCTTCACCTTGCTCGCGGCCAAGCTCGCATTGACCAAACCATGAATGTTCTGATCATCGGCGCCTCGCGCGGCCTGGGCCTGGAATTCGTGCGCCAGTACCGCGCCGCCGGCGCCCGCATCACGGCCACGGCGCGCGACGAGGCCGCGCTGGAGCGCCTGCAGGCCCATGGCGCCCGGGCGTTGAAGCTGGACGTGACGGACACCGCCAGCGTGGCGGGCCTGGCCTGGTTGATCGACGGCGAGGCCTTCGACGTCGTCGTCATCAATGCCGGTGTCTACGGTCCCAGCACCGCGGGCCTGGCGGCACCGACCGAGGCCRACTTCGACGCCGTCATGCACACCAATGTGCTGGCGCCCATGCGCCTGCTGCCGCAGATCGCCGAGGCGCTGGCGCCCGGCGCGCGCGTGGCCATCATCTCGTCCAAGATGGGTTCCCTGGCGCTGCGGGTCAGCACGTCCGGCTGGCTCTACCGCGCTTCCAAGGCGGCCGTGAACTCGGTGATGAAGGACGCAGCCCTGGCCTTGGCCGGCAAGGCCACCGTCATCAGCTTCCACCCCGGCTGGGTGCGCACCGACATGGGCGGCGCCGGTGCCGACATCGACGCGTCGACCAGCATCGCCGGCATGCGCACCGTGCTGGCCAGCGTGAAGCCTTCGGATACAGGCAGTTTCTTCAATTACGACGGGCAACGACTGGCCTGGTGAGTCCCCTTTATCGGCGGCGCGGCGGGCCATCGGCTTGCGCTAAGGTCTCAGTCCATGGACACGACCTTCGCCGAAGCTGAAACCACCACACTGATCCGCGTCGGGGAAACCTGCGAGCGCCAGATCCGATTCACGCGCGAGGACATCGCCGCCTTTGCTCGCCTGACCGGTGACTCCAACCCCCTGCACCACGACGTGCAGGCGGCCCAGCGGGCCCGCCACGGGGAGATCATCGCCAGCGGCCAGCAGACGACGGCCCAGATGATCGGCCTCGTCGCCAGCCACTTCTCACGCGGCGACGATGGCCAGGCCCGCGAGTTGCTGTGCCTGAACTTCAACTTCGCCTTCAAGGCACCGGTGTTTGCCGAACAGGAGCTGTTGCTGCACTGGCGTGTGGCCAGCGTGGAATGGAGCGCCACGCTGGGCGGCTGGGTGGCGCATGTGGACGGGCGTGCCATGGTGCGCCACGCCCACCCTTGCGTGATCGGCCGCGGCACGCTGCTCGTCAAGGCAGCCAGGCCCTGACCTCGTCGGCCAGCGTGGCCACGTCGATGGGTTTGCCAATGTGGGCGGCACAGCCGGCCGCCAGCGCCCGCGCGCGCTCCTCGGGCATGGCCTGGGCGCTCATCGCCAGCACCGGCACATCGCGCAGTGCCGGATCGGCTTTCAGGCGGCGCGTGGCCTCGTAGCCGTCGAGCACCGGCATGCGCAGGTCCATCAGGATGAGGTCGGGCCGGTGCGCGGCAGCGGCCTCGAGAGCCAGCTGGCCATTGGCCGCCCAGTCCACCTCGAAGCCGGCCGCCTCCAGCACATAGCGCGCGAGATAGGCGTTGGTCGCGTTGTCCTCGACCAGCAGCACCCGCGGCAATGTCACGGCAGAGGTCATGGCACCGGCTCCAGCTCGATGATGAAGCGCGAACCGCCGCCTTCGGCCGCTTCGTGGCGAATGCGGCCCTGCATGCGCTCCAGCAACTGGGCGCTGAGGTAGAGACCCAGGCCGGTGCCTTCCTGGGCATGGGTGACACCGCCTTCGAGCTGCTTGAAGGGCTGGAAGAGCAGGGCGCGGTGCTCCTCGGGGATGCCGGGGCCGTGATCCCTGACGCTCAGCACCAGGCGCTCGGCCTCTTGCCAGGCCTGGATCTCGATGTCGCCCTGCTCGGAGAACTTGATGGCATTGCCCACCAGGTTGAGCAGCACCTGGGTCAGCTTGCGGCGGTCGCCGCGCCAGGGCAGCGACGGGGCCATGCCCAGCTTCAGAGCCAGGCCGCGCGGTTCGGCCAGCGGGCGCAGCTGGCCGGTGACGTCGGCGGCGATCGCGGCGATGTCGATGGGCTCGATGTGCAGGTCCAGGCGGCCGGCCTCGATGCGCGACAACTCCAGCAGGTCGTTGATGAGGGCCAGCAGGTGGCGGCCCGAACTGGCGACGAAGCCGAGCTGGCGCTTCTGCTCGGCGTTGACCGGGCCGCTGCGGCCATCGTGCATCAGGTCGGTGAAGCCGAGGATGGCATTCAGCGGCGTGCGCAGCTCATGACTCATGCGCGCCAGGAACTCGGACTTGAGCCGGTCGGCCTCCTGCAGTCTCAGGTGCTCGGCGGCCACCCGCTCGGCCGCCTTGCGCTCCGAGATGTCGTGCAGCAGGCCGACGAACAGCGTCTCGCCATCGAGTTCGAAGCGCGAGAAGCGGATCTCCACCGGCAGGTCGTGGCCATCGGCGTGGCGGGCCAGGGTCTCGACGCCGCGCCAGTTCAGGCGTTTTTCTCCGGTCGCCATGTGGCGGGCCAGGCCGGCGACATGGGCCGCCCGCAGGGCCTCGGGCTGCAATGTGGCCAGCGGCTGGCCGCTGAGGCTGCCCGGTTCATGGCCCAGCAGCGCGTGGATGGCCGGATTGGCGAAACGGATGGTGCTGCCGCCATCGATGATGACGGCGCCGTCGATGCTGGTCTCCCACAGCGAGCGGAACAGCGCCTCGCTGCGCTGCACGGCCTGGTGGGCGGCTTGATCCTCGTGGGCGCGCCGGATCACGAGGACAGCGGCGGTCAGGCCGAACAGCAGGGCGCTGACCATCAGCATCCCGATCAGCGCCGCCGCCGTGATGCGCGACGCCAGACCGAGGCTGGCCGAGAAGCGGTGCTCCATCGGCGTCAGTCGCGCGTCCAGGGCCAGCACGCGGGGCTGGAGCGCCGCGCGGGCCTCGGGCGGCAGTTCGCGAGCCTGGCGGGCCAGCGCGGTCATCTCGGCAATCAGCTCGTCGGCCTCACGCCAGATGCCGACCGAATCGGCCATGTAGGGCAGGCCCCGGCAGCAGCGGTAGAGCCGGACCATGCCCGGCGCGTCATCGGCGTGGTTGCGCGAATCGATGAAGCCCTGGCGGGCCTCATCGTCATGGGCGCCGCCTTTGTCCATGGCCTCGCGCGCACGCCTGGCGTTCAGGGGCACGGCGATCTCGCGCTCGAAGGCCTGGTATTGCGCTTCTTCACCGGATTGCAGATAGAGCACCAGGGCCAGCGCCGCGCTCTTCTGCGCGCGTGACCACTGGCTCTCTCCGGCGACATAGGCGCGTGCGGCCGACAGCGCCGTGATGGCGTACAGCCCCAGCACGGCCAGCAGCGCCGCCATGCCGAGCAGCAGCCAGGCCACGCGGCGCGCGCCGTGCGGCAGCACGGTCGGCCGGGTGGAAGCGTTAGCGGGGCTCACCACATCCGAGTATGCCCAGCCGCTGCCGGCGCGGGAACCTCAGGACGTAGGACGTTCCGTGCCGTCCTGCCCAGGCCCCGACCGCGCGGTCAGGGCAATCCGGTCGTTACTTCGTCACGCCGCCGGCAGGCCCCTCCACCTCGAAGCTGCCCACCAGCACCTGTTGGCCGCTGCCGGACAGGCGCAGCACGACACGCTCGTCCTTTTGCGCACCGCTGCCGAAGCCGGTGGACAGCCACAGCATCAGCGTCGTGTAGGGCGACACCAATTGCTGGCGGTGGCCGAAGAACTGGGCGCGCACCTCGTAGCGGCCCGGCTTGGCGCGGCGCAGCGAGAACTCCTCGGGGCCGTAGCCGCCGGTGAAGTCGCGGGACATGGCGCCGCCCTGGCGCGTCAGGCGGTTGCCGTAATAGGCCTTCTCCCCGTTGGGGTCGGTCACCCAAAGGTCGATGTCGGTGTTGTCGGCGTCCCAGCTCAGCACGGCGCGCAGGTCCAGCGGCAGGTTGCGGCGCAGGCGCGCATCGACACGCGACAGGTCCAGCTTCGGCGCACGGGCGGCGAGGGCGTTGAGCTCGGTCAGCGCGATCAGGTCGATGTCGGCAAAGCGACCATCCCAGGGTTGGCTGGCCACGTCCCACAGCAGCTCCAGCGCGCGCTGGGGCTGGGTGGCGGCGAGGGCCAGCGCCAGATCGCGCGAGGACTGGGGCTCGTCCGGCGCCAGTTCGCGCACGCGCTCCAGCAGCGGCACGGCCAGGGCGGTCTCGTCGGCCTGCAGCAGGCGGTAGGCCAGGATGCGCAGGATGTGGCGGTTCTCCAGTTCCATCTCGGCCAGGTTGGACAGCACGCGCATGGCCAGGCCGCGCTGGCCCTTCGCGAAGAAGATCTCGGCCGCGTCGATGAAGAAGGCGGTGCTGGACAGATAGCCCGGCCGCTCGTCCAGGTAGACGGCGTAGCGCTCGGCGTCGCTGGCCTCGCGCAGGCGGCGCACATAGGCGGCGTTGGGTTCCCAGGCGCGCAGCGCGATGCTGGCGGTGGACGCAGGCGCGACGCTGGCGCTGTCCATGGCCTCACGGCGTGCGCCGGCCAGGACCACGGATTCGAGCGTGGCCGGCATGGCCGCGCGGGCCGGCACAGGCGCAGCAGGCGCGTGCGCCGTAGCGGGAGCGGGCATGGGGAGAGCGCTGATCGGCGCCCGAATGTCCGCCTTGAAGGCCGGCGGTGGCGTCCTGGCATCGCGGGCCTGAGCCGGGGGCACGGTCTGCCGGCTCTGCTCTGCAACGATGGCCACGGCGGCGACCTTGGGTTCCGCCGCCACGGTCTGCGGGAACTCCTGTGCCCACCAGGCCTCGCGCTGCTTGAAGCGCTGCACCAGGCTGTCGATATGCCGCTCGCGGTCGGCCTGGCGCGTGGCGCCGCGCTGGGCCAGGCTCTGCTGGTAGGTCGCGCGCATGCTGGCGGTGGGCGGCACGATCTCGTAGCGCACGTAGTCGGCCAGTTCGTCCAGCACGATCAGCGAGGTCTCGGCGCTGAGCAGGCGGAACTGCTCGCCGAGGCGGCGGATCTGGGCGCGGTTGCGCTGCTGCTCGGCCGACAGCTCGGCCACCCGCAATTCCGCCCAGCGCCGCGCGGCCAGTGGCAGCGTGGCTTCGTCATGGGGCGGGACTGATCGCGGCGCCTGCAGTTCGATCCGGCGCTGGCTGCGCTGCCCCTGGCCGTCGACGAGGGTGAGGATGAGGCGGGCCGTGACCGTGTTCAGGCGGGCGGCGACCGCGAGGCGGCCGTTCTCGGGGTGGAGGGATTCGGCGACCACGTCCTCGGCGCCTTCGGCCCTCAGGTCCACCACGCGCAGGCCCGGCCGTGTCAGCGCGGCCAGCGCCGTGGCGGTGTCCATCCGGTTCAGGTCGAGCAGGCGGGCACCGCCGTTCTCGGCCAGCCGGCGCAGCCGCGGCAGGTCGGCCCGGCTGGCGGCATTCACCGTGAACACAGGGCCCACGGGGGGCAGGCTGCCGAGGTCGGGCCAGGTGGCCAGGCCGTCGCTGAACAGCAGGCTCAGGCTGGCATGGCCCGAGGCGGCTGCCGACAGGCCGGCGTACCAGGCGGCGGGGCTGCTGGCGCCGTCGTAGGGCAGTTGCTGCAGCGTGCGGCGCAGGGCCTGCCAGTCGCCAGCGCGCACATCGAAGTCGCGCACCGGCTCGGCAGTGTCGCGCGCGACGGTGAGGTGGACGCGTATGTCGCGGGCGGCGGCGAACAGCGCGTCCAGCAGCGCGAACTCGCGGGCGTGGTCGCGCTCGGCACCGGAGCCCGAGGCATCCCAGGCGAGATGGAGATCGCGAGGCAGGCGGGCGGCGCCACGCGCGCCCTCGAGGGCGGCGATCTCGGCATAGGCGTAGACCGCGCCGCCATGCTCGTTCACGACGATGCTGTCGCCGCCGCTGGCGGCCCAGCTCAGCGTGAGGGCCTCGCGCGGCTGCCAGTCGCTGCGCTTGAGCTGCATGGCCGTCTCGTCACCGCGTGCGAAGCTCTCCACGCCGGCCAGCGCGCCACCGGCCTGGGGCTTGCCGCCGCCGCGCAGGTCGAGGCGGCCTTCGAACTGGGCGATGGGCTGGCCGAAGTTCAGCGGCAGGCGGTATTGCATACGGCCCGAAGCGGTGGGCTGCAGCGTCTCGGCCAGTTGCAGCAGCACGCGCCGCTCGCCGTTGGGCGGCACGGGGTAGATGCGCAGCTTGAAGTTGTTGCCGGCGGTGCGCTCCAGCAGTGCCGGGTCGACGCGGCGGCGCGAGATGTCGTCGAAGACCTGGCGGCCCTTGTCCTTGGGCACGGGCACGGCGCTGACCATCTCGCCGCGCACGTCCAGCGCGAAGCCGACGACGCTCTGGCCCGCATCGAGCGGGAACTCCAGCGTGGCTTCGAGCTGGCGCGGGTTGGGGTTGCGCACGACCAGCTCGATGCGCGTCTGCGCCTGGCTGCCTGCCAGCGTGGCCTGGACCTGCACGCGCTGCAGCGTCAGCGGCAGGCCGGCCTCGGGCACGACGAAGCGCGGCATGGGCGGCGCTATGGGGGGCGGTGGCTTCACCGGCATTGGCGGCGGGCTGAGCGCGAAGGCGGCCGAGGTGGCAAGGCAGAGCAGGGCGAGCAGCGAGCGAAGCGTCGTGGCAGAAGGCATGAAGGAACTCCGTGGCGGGTGGCTCCTGCTTCTACGGCGGCGGCGGGCAAACAGGGTGAACGACCTCGCAACGCCCAAGTCGACAATAGCGCCATCCCCAACGTAGTCGGAAAGCGCCACCCATGCTCCTCCCCGAAGACCACCTCGCCGTGCAAGACGCCATCCGCGCCTTCGTGCAGGCCGAGATCGCCCCCCACGCCGCGGCCTGGGACAAGAACCATCACTTCCCCGCCGAGCAGTTGAAGGGCCTCGCCGCCCTGGGCTGCTATGGCGTCGCCGTGCCCACCGAGTGGGACGGCGCGGGGCTGGACTACCTGGCTCTGTCGGTCATCCTGGAAGAGATCGGTGCCGGTGATGGCGGCACGAGCACGGTGGTCAGCGTCAACAACTGTCCGGTCTGCTCCATCCTGATGGGCTTTGCCAACGACGAGCAGAAGGAGCGCTTCCTGAAGCCGCTGGCGCGCGGCGACATGCTGGGCGCCTTCTGCCTGACCGAGCCCCATGTCGGCTCCGAGGCTGGCGGCCTGCGCACGACCGCCGTGCGGGACGGTGACGACTATGTGCTGAACGGCGTCAAGCAGTTCATCACCAGCGGCAAGCACGGCGACGTGGCCATCGTCATGGCGGTGACCGACAAGGCCGCCGGCAAGAAGGGCATCAGCGCTTTCGTCGTGCCGACGAACACGCCCGGCTACCAGGTTGCGCGCATCGAGGAGAAGATGGGCCAGCACAGCAGCGACACGGCCCAGATCCTGTTCGAGAACTGCCGCGTGCCGGCCGCCAACCGCCTCGGCGACGAAGGCCAGGGCCTGAAGATCGCGCTGTCGGGCCTGGAGGGCGGGCGCATCGGCATTGCCTCGCAATCGGTCGGCATGGCACGCGCGGCGTTTGAGGCGGCGCTGCGCTACAGCAAGGACCGCGTCACCTTCGGCCAGCCCATCTTCAACCACCAGGCAGTGCAGTTCAAGCTGGCCGAGATGGCCACGCAGATCGAGGCCGCGCGCCAGCTGATCTGGCATGCCGCCAGCCTGAAGGATGCCGGCCGGCCCTGCCTGAAGGAGGCTGCCATGGCCAAGCTGTTCGCCAGCGAGATGGCTGAGCGCGTTTGCTCAGAAGCCATCCAGATCCACGGCGGCTACGGCTACCTCAGCGACTTCCCCGTGGAGCGCATCTACCGCGACGTGCGGGTCACGCAGATCTACGAGGGCACGAGCGAGGTGCAGAAGATCCTGATCGGGCGGGCGCTTGCCCAGGCCTGATCAGGCGATGCGCGCGAACAGCTGCTGAGCCAGGACCTGCTCGCCGTTCTCAGGCGCGCGGGAATGCTGGCAGGCCGGGCGCGTCTTGATCGGGCGCGTCATCAGCGTGACATGACTCGCGAAACCTTCGCAGGCGAGACCCTGGGTCTTGGTGCGGAAACCGCAGTGCCGCCAGAAGGCCAGCGCGCGGGCGTTGGACTCCACGACGGTGATGTACCAGCTCGAGATGTCCGCCCAGCGCCGCGCCTGCACGCTCAGGCGTTCGACGATTTCGCAGCCGATGTGCTGCTGCTGCACCCGCTGGTGCACCAGCAGCAGCAGCAGCGCGGCGCAATCGCGAGTGGGCGCATGCAGTGCGACCTGGGCCAGGCCGATGGCCTGGTCATGCTCGAAGGCCGCAAAGGTGAGGCGGTGTTCGGGGGCGCACTCGTCCGGAAAACGCCGCCACAGCGGCTCGGCCATGTCGGCGCTGGGCAGGCGCCCGTAGTTCTCCAGCTCGTAGCTGGGGTTCGAAAGAAAAAGCTCCGATGCGATGCCGCGATCGGCATCGGAGTCGAGATTGAGGCGGCGGAGAAACATTGTGGCAAACGGCGTACCYGGGACGCTGGATCTTCGTAACTGCAAGTCAACAGCAAGCTTCAACAAGGTAAACGAAAAGTAAGGCCCGTAGCCGATTCCGTGGTCCCTAACTTCGCAATCTGGGGGCTGTTGGTGCCATGTTGTTGCAATTTTTCCGACGCCAAATATCGGTCCGCAGATCCGGTTTATTTGGAACGTTGTTTTGCCTTTTGGCGCATTGACCGTCCGCGGCCTGGATCGTCGATTCACGCGCCGGGCTTGCCGTCCGTCGCAGCCCGATCGGCGGCAAGGGGCGGGCGCCCTAGCATCCGCTCCAGTTCGATTCAGGAGGTGGCATGGACGAGGTACTGGTGGCACGCGGCCTGCGCAAGGCCTACGGAGACCGGACGGCGGTGCACGAGGTCAGCCTCGCATTGCGGCCCGGCGAGGTGCTGGGTCTGCTCGGCCCCAACGGCGCCGGCAAGTCGACGACGGTGGGCATGATCTGCGGCCTGACGGTGCCCGACGCCGGCACCGTGACCCTGTCCGGCGGTGTCAGCCTGGCCTCGGACGAAGCCGGCTACAAGCGCCGCATCGGCCTCGTGCCCCAGGACATCGCGCTGTATGAGGAATTGCCGGCGCGCATGAATGTCGAACTGTTCGGCAACCTCTACGGCATGGCGCCCGAAACGCTCAAGCGCCGTACCGACGAGGTGCTGGCCATGGTCGGCCTGTCCGACCGCGCCAAGGACAAGCCTTCGACCTTCTCCGGCGGCATGAAGCGGCGCCTCAACATCGCCTGCGCGCTGATCCATGACCCCGAGGTCATCCTGCTCGACGAGCCCACGGCCGGTGTCGATCCGCAAAGCCGCAACGCCATCTTCGACAACCTCGAGATRCTCAAGCGTGCCGGCAAGGCGCTGATCTACACGACGCACTACATGGAGGAAGCCGAGCGCCTCGCCGACCGCCTCGTCATCATCGACCACGGTCGCGTCGTCGCCAGCGGCACCCAGGCCCAGCTGTTCGCGCTGCTGCCGGCCTCGCAGATCCTTCAGGTCGAGATCGAAGGCGAGCCCGACGATGCGGCGCTGCAGGGCCTGGCCGGCTTTCCCGATGTCAGGCGCGTCGGCCAGCGCCTGGACGTCAGCCTGGGCGACATCGCCCGGGACACCGGCCCCATGCTCACTGCGCTGGCCCAGCGTGGCGTCAAGGTGCGGGGTCTCGCCTCGGCGCGAGCCACGCTCGAAGACGTCTTCCTGTCTCTCACCGGCCGTCAACTGCGGGACTGAACCATGCAAGCCGTGCTCGCCCTCGTCCGTGCAGAACTCAAGCTGCACTTCTCCAACCGCCGTGCGCTGCTGATGAGCATCGTCGCGCCCATCCTCATCGCCGCCTTCTTCGGCAGCCTGTTCGGCACCAGCAGCAAGATGGCAGGCATCCCGGTCGGCGTTGTCGACAGCGACCACAGCCCGCTGTCCCAGCGCGTCGTCGCGGCGCTGCAGGCCGAGCACTCGCTGAAGACCACGGTGGGCGACGAGGCCGAGCTGCTGGCCCAGGTGCGGGCCGGCAAGCTGCGCGCCGTCGCCATCCTGCC
Organism: Roseateles sp. P1_C1_2; assembly: GCF_056406535.1. NCBI lineage: Bacteria > Pseudomonadati > Pseudomonadota > Betaproteobacteria > Burkholderiales > Sphaerotilaceae > Roseateles > Roseateles sp. P1_C1_2. Next base: position 68,351 of record NZ_JBFUAB010000016.1, on the reverse strand, counting down.
CGCGGGCCTGGGCGAGCAGGCCGGCCGTGCGCTGTTCGGCGCCGGCAGCAAGCCCGAGATCGCGCTGTACTTCGACCCCTCGCAGGCCAGCGCTTTGGCCGTCGTGCGCGGGCTGCTGGCGCAGACGCTGATGCAGGAAGTCAGCCGCAGCAGCTTCAGCCCCGCGGCCCTGGGCGATATGCGCAAGCAGGTGGGCGACGCGACCGGCATGCCGACCGAACAACGCGCGGCCCTCGTGAAGATGTTCGACGCCATCGGCCAGGTGCAGCGCAGCGAGGCGGGGGCCTCCGCCGCGTCCTCCGCTTCAGCGGGCGACGCAGGAAATGTGGGCGGCTTGTCCATGCCCTACACGACGCGCGAGATCGAGGCCCTGCAGTCCGGCGCCAACGCCGCGCCGGTGGCCTACAACAGCTATGCCCACTCCTTCGCCGGCATGGGCGTGCAATTCATCCTGATGAGCGGCGTCGAGATGGGCATGGGCCTGCTGTTGATGCGCCGCCTGGGCCTGTGGAAGCGGCTGCGCGCCGCACCGTTGTCGCGCGCCCAGCTGCTCGGCAGCCGCATCGCGGCCAGCGCCCTGATCTCCCTGATCGTGTTCGCCGTCATCTACGTGGTCGCCATCGCGGCCTTCGGCGTGCGCGTGCTCGGCAGCCCAGCGGGTTTCGCGCTTGTGCTGGCCTGCTTTGCGCTGCTGACGGCCAGCTTCGGCCTGCTCATCGCGGCCCTGGGCCGCACGCCGGAGGCCACGCGCGGCCTGGCCATCCTCGCCACACTCCTGATGGTCATGCTGGGCGGCGCCTGGGTGCCGGCCTTCATCTTCCCGGAATGGCTGCAGACGGTGTCACTCGCCGTGCCGACACGCTGGGCCGTCGATGCGCTGGATGCCATGACCTGGCGCGGTCAGCCCTTTGCCGAGGCCCTGCTGCCGAGCGCGGTGATGCTGGGCTTCAGCGCGGCCTTCGGGCTGCTGGCGATCTGGCGGTTTCGCTGGGAGGAGTGAAGTTCACCGCCCGGGATGGCACCCTCTCGCGCAGCGTCGAGGGTGCTCGGTCAGGTTGTTCGCATCGAATGGAGAGCTCGGCAACGGGGCGCGAATCCACAACCGGCCTGGGATGACGAAAGAAGAACATGGCAGACGGATAGGGTTGCGAGACAGGCCGAGGGGGCCAAGCGAGAGGCGCGAGGCTCAGCCCTGCACCGGCTCGCTGCGGCTGGCGCGCCAGCAGGCAATCAGCTCGCGCGCCAGGCCAGGCAGCTCGCCGCGGCCCACCCGCTTGGCAAAGCCGAAGCGTTCACCGGCATAGATGCGGTCGTAGGCCATGCGCGAGACATGGGCCGGCCAGCCCTGGGCGGCCATCAGCGCGGAGAAGCGCTCCAGCAGTTGCAGCTCGGCCTGYACGGGACGCTCGTGCGGTGTCCAGCGGTCGTCCAGCACCAGACGCGACGACCCTTCGGCCAGGCTGATGCGGCGCGGGCCGAAGCTGGGCAGCGGGATTGGGCGGCGGTGGCGGCGTGACATGCCTGTGAAGATAGGCCCGACACCCGCAGCAGCCGTGCCGAAAAACACCGTTTCCGGGGCTTGCGATCCGGCCGGGCGCGTAACGGAGGCCCAAGGTGTGGGCTTGGTCACGCTCAGCGGATCGCGGCCACCCAACGCTCGAAGCGTGGCGCCATGCGCCAGCCATCCTCGCCCAGCCAGTCCGCCGAGACCAGCACATGATGGGCGCGGCCGATCAGCTTCTCGCGCGGCACGCTGCCGATGAAGCGCGAGTCCTCGCTGTTGTCGCGGTTGTCGCCGAGCAGGAAATACTGGCCCGCCGGCACCGTGATCTCGGCGAAGTCGCGTCGCGCGCGCAGGGCCGGCAGCAGTTGCACGGTGTGCTCGCGCCCACCCAGGTTTTCGGTCGCGCGGACCGCGTCGACGACCCAGCCCGGCGCCACGCTTTCGCCGCGGGTCTGGCGGTCGGTATGGACCAAGGCTTGACCGTTCAAGATCAGCACATCGTTGCGCATCGCGATGCGGTCGCCTGGCAGGCCGACGATGCGCTTGATGAGGCGCGTGCCGCCGGCCGGCGAACTCAGCGTGACGACATCGCCGCGCTGCGGTTCACCCAGGGGCAGCAGCACGACATCGGTCAGCGGCAGCTTGAGGTCATAGGCCAGGCGGTTGACGAGAACGACGTCACCCTCCAGCAGCGTCGGCCGCATCGAGCCCGAGGGGATGGGATTCCAGTCGGCCACCGCGGTGCGGAACAAGGCGAAGCTGAGCAGGAAGAGGATGAAGCCGCGGTTGTCGCGGAGGGTGCGTCGGATGTCCATGCCGCCATGTTCGGGTGGCCCCGCCGGTGGCGGCGCCATGAGCGGGTGAATGGCGGGTTGAGGTGGGCGAATGGCGGCGGCGTTGCGCGAACCGCAGGTACAAACCGGCATGGACATGGATTTCACGCCGCTGGCCGAAGCCGACCTGCCGATGCTGCACGGTTGGCTGCAACGCCCCCATGTCGCGCAATGGTGGGGGCCGGCCGACACCGTCGACGAACTGCGTGAGGACTTCCTGACCGGTGGCACGACGCGTGCCTTCATCGCCCACCTGGGCGGCGAGGCGATCGGCTTCGTGCAGTGCTATGTCGTCTTGGGCTCGGGCGACGGCTGGTGGGAGGACGAGACCGACCCCGGTGCGCGCGGCATAGACCAGTTCCTGGCCCACGAAACCCAACTGAACCAGGGCCTGGGCCGGGCAATGGTGAAGGCCTTTGTCGCCCAGCTGTTCGAGGACCCGGTCGTCACTGTCGTGCAGACCGACCCGTCGCCCGGCAACCCGCGCGCCATCCGCTGCTATGCGGCGGCTGGTTTCGAGGCGGCCGGCGAGGTGGTGACGCCCGACGGCGCAGCGCTGCTGATGCGCTGCCGACGCCGCACCGAGCGACGCTGAGGCGTGCGCGCCGCGACTGCGCGGCGATGCACGCCCCAGCGGGTAGCTCAGGCCGGTGGATCCTTGGACCGCGTGCGCGACACGGCCATCATGATGCCGACGCCGGCCACGATGAGGCAGGCGATGGCGACATAGGTGGCGGCCAGGCCGGCCGTGATCAGCGCCCAGGCGAGACCGCCCAGCAGCACGGCCAGGCCGACGATATAGAGCAGGAATGACATGGAACCTCCTGTCGGTGGAGCGATGCCCCATCTCGTCGGGACACTCTAGTGAAGCGGGCTGCCACGCATGGTCGGACGTCGTTGAAGCCGGTCGTAGGTGGCTTCCTACCGGCGCTGCGGATCTGCGCCGGCTCAGGCGCCAAGGGCTGCGGACTATCTTGGGCGTGACCGCAGATCGGGAGTCAGTCATGCAGTTGTCCCATCGCTCGATGCCGGCCCAGGCTGTCGGCCTGCTGGCCTGGCTGGCCATCGTCTTCGTCGCCGCCGCGTTGGGTGCCATCGCTTCCAGCGACGCGCCAGCCTTTTATGGCGGGCTGGCCAAGCCGGAATGGGCGCCGCCGGCATCGGTTTTCGGACCGGTCTGGTCCGTGCTCTATGGGTTGATGGCCGTGGCGGCCTGGTGGGTGTGGCGTGAGCGGACGGCCGCGGGCCGCGGCGCGGCACTGGGTCTTTTCGTCGCCCAGCTCGTCGCCAACGCGCTGTGGTCCTGGCTGTTCTTCGGCTGGCACCACGGTGCGCTGGCGTTTGGGGACGTGTTGCTGTTGCTCGGCCTCGTCATCGCGACGCTCATCGCCTTCTGGCGCATCCGCCGCGCGGCGGGCTGGCTGCTGCTGCCCTACGCCGCCTGGGTCAGCTTTGCCAGCGCGCTGACCTGGGCGGTCTGGCAGGCCAACCCCGGCCTGCTCTAGCGGGGCGTCTATGCTGCCGGGAGGGAGGCCGCTGTCTGGAGGACGGCGGGATACAAACGCTTGCGCAAGTCGACGCTCACCTTGACCGAGGCCGGCACGGTCACCCTGATCTGCTTCGGCTTGTTCATCCTGTTTTCCTTCCAGGCCATGGCGGAGGGCTTCCCGGAGGTCCGTTTCTCTGACGCGGGCAATGCCGGCATCGTGGGCCTGGAGCTGGTGCTGGGCGCCTGCGGGCTGATCTTTCTGCACCTGCGCGGCTTCGACATCCGCTCGCTCCAGCCCATGCCGACGCTGCGGGACAGCCTGATCGGCCTGGGGCTGTTTGTGCTGTCCTGGCTGCTGGCGGTCGTCGCGATGCTGCTGTTCAGCACGCCGGGCCAGACCGAGGCGGCGGAGATCTCCTCCCAGGGGCTTTCCGCGCTGTCGACGGTGACGCTGGCCCTCGTCAACGGCAGCTATGAGGAGATCTTCCTGCTCGGCGTGCTGGTGCGTGGGCTGCGGGGCTTCGGCCTGTCGCTGGCCGTTGGCCTGCCGCTGCTGGTCCGCGTGCTGTATCACACCTACCAAGGCCCCTTGGGGCTGGTGGCGGTCGGCACCGTGGGCCTGGTGCTGACGCTGGCCTACGTGGGCACGGGCCGGCTGTGGCCGCCGGTGCTGGCCCACATCCTGTTGGACGTCGCCGCGCTGCTCTGACTCAGCGCAGGCTGGAGGGCAACTCGGCAAAGTCCTCGCTGCGTTGCAGCGTGTTCAGTGCCGCCAGCAGGTCGGGCGGCGGCACGACCAGCTTGCGTGCCGCCAGGTCCAGCCAGCCCCCCCGTGCTGTCGATGCGCGCGCACAGCTTGCCGCCCGGGCCGACGATGTCGTTGCGCATCAGGAAGCGCGAGCCGTCCGCCGCCAGGCCGGCCAGGTGCAGCGTCACGGTGATGGGCTGCAACAGACCGACCTCGCTGAAGTAGGCGATCTCGTCCCTGGCGATGACCGGTCCCAGGCGGCGCTCGGCAAATGCCTTCATCTCGAAGCCGCTGTCGGCGAAGAACATCATGCGCACGTCGGCCGCCCGGTCCAGGAAGGCGGTGTTGCGCATGTGGGCGTTGCTGTCCATGTCGCCCCAGCCGGCGATGAAGGGTTTGCTGTACATCGCTCAGGCGTTCTTCAGGCCGAGCACTTCGATGGGCTCGATGTTGAGCGGGAAGGCAAAGAGCTCCTGCCCCTTGCCCATCAGCGCCTGGGCGATGGGGCCGCTGAGGTGGCGCTGGCGGCCGGCCTCGTCGTGGAAGGCGTCGAAGACGCCAAACGTCGTCGGCGACAGCTTGAGCGCGAACCAGATCGGCGTCGTCGCCTCTTCATTGGCCATGGCGAGGGCGGTGTGCAGAAAGTCTTCGGCATCGGCGGCCTTGCCGGGCAGGGCCTCGAGGCGTACGAACAGGGCAAGCTTGATCATGATGAAGTTCTCCAGAGGGATGGCGTCGCGGATTCGACCCTGCGCACTCTAGGCAGGCGGCCCCTCTGGAGCTATCGTCGCGAACGACAACTTTGATATCGTTCGCGCCATCATGAAATTGGACGTCCTGGCCCTGGGCGGTGTCTTCGACACCGGCCTGGCCGCCGTGCTCGACACGCTGGCCACCGCCAATGAACTCGCCGCCGCCCAGGGTTGGCCGGCGCCGCCCTTCGATGTGCGCATCGTCGGCCTGCGCCGGCGCGTGCAGACGGCGCTGGGCATGCAGGTACCGGTGCAAGCGGTGGACGGGCGGGCGGCCGACTGGCTGGTGCTGCCCGCCATCGGCGCCAAGATGCCGCCGGCGCTGGTGGCGGCGCTGGCCACGCGCGAGGTGCAGGAGGCGGCGATGCATCTGCGCGAGCGCCATGCGACCGGCACGCGCATCGCGGCGGCCTGCATCGGCGGCTTCGTGCTGGCCGAGTCGGGGTTGCTGGACGGTCACGACGCCACCGTCTCCTGGTGGCTGGGCCCGCTGTTCCGCGAGCGCTACCCGGCGGTGCGCCTGGACGAGTCGCGCATGCTGGTGGCCTCGGGCGACTTCATCACGACCGGCGCTGCCATCGCCCACATGGACTTGGCGCTGTCGCTGGTGCGCCAGGTCAGCCCCGAGCTGGCGGCGGTCACGGCCCGCTACCTCATCGTCGACCCGCGGCCCTCGCAGGCGCCGTACGTGATCCCCGACCATCTCGCCCACAGCGACCCGCTGGTGGCGCGTTTCGAGCGCTGGGCGCGTGAGCGCCTGGCCGAGGGTTTCTCGCTGGACGCCGCAGCGGCCGCGCTGGCGACCAGCCCGCGCACTTTGCAGCGGCGGCTCGAGGCCGTGCTCGGCAAGTCACCCCTGAGCTATGTGCAGGACCTGCGCGTGCAGCACGCCGTGCACCTGCTGCAGACCAGCCGCAGCGACGTCGAGGCCATCGCGGCCGAGGTGGGCTATGCGGATGCGGTGACGCTGAGGGCGCTGTTGAGGAGGAAGCTGGGGCGGGGCGTGCGGGAGTTGAGAGCCCGAGGGTAGGTGTTCAAACTCCGCCCGATGGCCGTTGCAACAGCGTGCCGCTTCTGCCGATGTTTTGTTGGCATAGTCATTGCCAACAACCTCTTGCGAGAGCCGCGGCGTTGTTATCCGGCAATGGATGCGGCTACACGACGCGTTAGGCAACCTCACAGCACCATGCATCTATTCTGCGCATTACTACTTGCGGTGATGTCATCTCTCGCCGTTGCGGGCGACAACCCGAAATATTCATGTGATGACAAGCCGGGCTGCACTCAAGAGACGTCAGGCCCATTCGACATTGGGGCCGGTGTGCTGCTCGACTTGCCTGACGGCTGGACCTTGCTGGCCTATCCGCAAATGCAAATCAACGACCTCAAGCTTCGAGAACTTCGGATATTCAAGGGCGAGGTCATTCTCGCGATCACACCCTTTCCCAATCTTGACGGACGTACCGTAAGAGAGGCGTGGCTTCGCCAGATGCTGCTGAAGTCGGCAGGCCAATACGTACGCCAATCCAAGGAAGAGGTCACCAGCATCGAGTCCATCAGTCACGATGACTTCGTCGGTGCGATGTACAGCTTTACCAGCGACCCGGGAGCCGGCAGACCCTTCAAGGTACTTCCCAATCGGCGATTTGCCAGCGTGTCTGGGCTCACCTTCTCGGCCAAGTCCATCATCTTCTCCGTGAGCGTGGCGTCTGAAGGCGAGCCCGATGGTGACTATCGGGCGGCGCTGGCAGCCTTTCGCGCCGTCAAGTAGCGTGTGGATAGGGGCGGTTTTCGGATCGCACTCACTTCCCCGCCCTCGCGTCCGGCGCAGCCTGCGCCACCACCTCAGCAGCGCTTTCAGCGCCCTCGCCCCGCCTGGGCTGCGGGTGGTTGACGACCGCCACCAGCCCACGCACCTTGTAGCGACGGCCTGAAGCGGTGCTCGGCAAGTCGCCACTGGCCTACGTGCAGGACCTGCGCGTGCAGCGCGCCGTGCACCTGCTGCAGACCAGCCGCAGCGACGTCGAGGCGATCGCGGCCCAGGTGGGGTAGGCGGACGCGGTGACGTTGAGATCGCTGCTCAGGCGCAAGCTCGGTCGCGGCGTGCGGGAGCTCAGGGCAGGGGTTAGCGAGAATGCGCCGATGAGCATCCAGCCCCCCAGCGCCTACATCAAGGAAACCGGCACCAGCAAGGGCCGCGGCGCGTATGCGGCGCGAGCCCATGCCAAGGGCGAGACCGTCGAGGCCTGCCCGGTGGTGCTGTTCACCGGCTCCTATGCATCCGTGCCCGACGAGGTCCGCAAGCTGCTCTTCAACTGGGGCGTGCTGGCGCGTACGGATGCGGCCCACTGCCTGGCGCTCGGCTATGGCAGCCTCTACAACCACGAGAACCCGGCCAATATGCGCTACGAGGCCGACGCCGCATCGCGGGTGCTGCGCTTCATCGCCATCCGCGACATCGCTGCCGACGAGGAGCTGACGGTGAACTACAACGCCGTCGGTGGCGGCCATGAGTCCGATCAGAACACCTGGTTCGACGGCATGGGCGTCGAGGTGTTCGGCGGCTGACGCTGGCGCCGATGGCATCATGCCCTTCGCAGGGGTGTCAACCCCGTTCCTCGGCGCCCTACCGGACCACCGATGACCAAGACGACCGCGACGCTGATCACGATCATTGCCGGGCTGTTTGCGATCGCGATGCCCATCCTGCTCGCGCTGCATGTCGCGAATCGCCAGGGTGAGGAGGCGGAGCTGGCGCGCGTGTTGGGCTATGCCAGGGACGCCCTGCACCGTTCCGACAGCTCGGCCGACCAGATCTACGAGGGCATCGCCCGCCTGGCCAAGGCCGGCAACGAGGCCTGCGGCCCGGCCGAACTCGCGCTGATGCGCAAGATCGATCTGGCGTCGAGCTATATCCAGGCCATCGGCAGGGTGCGCGGCGACCGGCTGATCTGCTCGTCCCTGGGCGGTGGCAGCAGCGAGGCGCAGTTCGATATCGGCAGGCCCGACATCCAGACGTCGACGGGATCGAAGGTGCGCAGGAATGTGGTGTTTCCGTTCGCCCAGGGCGTCACCTTCACGGTGGTCGAGCGCGAGGGCTTCGCCGCCATCATCCACAAGGACCTGCCCATCGACGTGTCGACCAGCGAAGGCGATCTGTCGCTCGCAACGATCACGCCCGACAACCGGCAGACGCGCAGCGCGCGCGGCTCGATCCGCGTCGAGTGGATGGACGAGCTGCGCGGGCGCCAGGAAACGACCTTCATCGAGGGCCAGCAGATCGTCGCCGTCGTGAAGTCCAGGCGCTATGCGACCGTCGTCGTGGCCGCGCTGCCCATCCAGCACCTGCAGGCCCGGACGAGATCGACCGCCCTGGTGCTGGTGCCCGCCGGCCTCGTCGCCAGCGCGCTGCTGGTCTGGGCGCTGCTGCGCGCGGTGCGCCTGCAGCTGGCCTTGCCGGCCGTGCTGAAGGTGGCCTTGCGCCGCCAGGAGTTCTTCCTCGTCTACCAGCCCATCGTGGACCTGGCGACGAGCCGCTGGGTCGGCGCCGAGACGCTGATCCGCTGGCGCCGGCCGAGCGGGGAGCTGGTGCGGCCCGACCTCTTCATCCCGGTCGCGGAGGAGAGTGGTCTCATCGAGCGCGTGACGGCCGAGGTCCTGCGCCTCGCGGGCAGAGACGCGGCCGGCCTCTTCAGCCGCCACGCTGACTTTCATCTGGCCATCAACCTGTCGGCCGCCGACCTGCAGTCCCACCGTACGCTGGAGCTGCTGGGTCAGCTGGCGCGGCAGACGGGCGCGGCCGCCGGCAACCTCTTGGTCGAGGCCACCGAGCGCGGCTTCATGAATGCCGATGTGGCGCGCGAGATGGTGAAACAGGTGCGGGCCGACGGCATTCGCGTCGCCATCGACGACTTCGGCACCGGCTACTCCAGCCTGTCCTATCTCGAGACCTTCGAGCTGGACTATCTGAAGATCGACAAGTCTTTTGTCGACAAGATCGGCACCGAGGCGGCGACCAGCCAGGTCGCGCTGCACATCATCGAGATGGCCAAGGACCTGAAGCTGGCGATGATTGCCGAGGGCGTCGAAACCGAGGCCCAGGCGCGCTTCCTGCGCGACCATGGCGTGCAATACGCCCAGGGGTGGCTGTTCAGCAAGCCGCTGCCGTTCGGCGAACTGCAGGCGGGGCTCGCGGCCCAAGGCGCCGCCGCGCAGCCCGTCTAGCGCGCCGCCCTGGCCTCCGGGGCATCCTGCGCCACCCACCTGAGCAGCGCATCCAGCACGCCCCGCGCGGATTGCGCCTGCGCATGGTTGACGATGGCCACCAGCACCCAGCGCCTGCCCGAGGGCGCATCGACGATGCCAGCCAGGGCGACGACGTCGCGCAGCGAGCCCGTCTTCAGATGCGCCCGTCCGACCGCGGTGCCGAAGCGCCCGGGCTGGCGTGACAGCGTGCCGTCCAGCCCCGCCACCGGCAGCGAGGCCAGCAGCTCGGGCATCCAGGGCTGGCTCCAGGCCCAGCGCAGCAGCGCGGCCAGCTGGGCCGGGGTGATGCGCGTCTCGCGCGCCAGGCCCGAGCCGTTGACGACGCGGGTCGGTGGCGTCGTGCCGGCATGGGCGTCCAGCCAGGCCTGCAGCCAGGTGGCCGCCGTGTCGGGCGAGGGGGTGGGCACGCCGGCGGCGCGGGCGGTGCTGAGCAGGACCTGCTGCGCCATCAGGTTGCTGCTGTATTTGTTCATGTCGCGCAGCGCCTCGCCCAGCGTCGGGCCAGGCCAGAGCAGCGTCGGCGCGGCTGTGGGTGCGGGCGCGTCAACGATGGCTTCGCCGCGCCAGGCGATGCCGGCTTCGCGCAGCATCAGCGCCAGCAGCCGTGCCGGGTAGGTGGCCGGGTCGGGGTCGGCCAGCGTCCAGGTCTGCTCGCCGCAGGCGGCCGGGTAGCTGCCCGCAAAGCGCGGCCGCTGGCCGGGCGTCCATTGCAGCTTCAAGGCGCCGCGCCAATCACCGCAGGCGCCGGCCAGCGTGGGCACGGTGACCGGTGCGTCCAGCGCCGGCTCGGCCGTGATGCGCGCCTGCAGGCCATCGATGCGAACGGTGTAGCTCACCGCCTTGGCGTTCAGCAGCAAGGCCTCGGGCAGGGCATTGCCGACTCGCCAGGCCTCGTTGTCGAAGTCGCCGGGCTCGGCGCTGCCGGGCGTGAAGGCGCTGCGGTCCAGGCGCAGGGGGCCGCGCAGCTCGCTCACCCCGAGGCGCCTCAACCCGACCCAGAGGCGCTCGGTGGACAGCCGCGGGTCGCCGCTGCCCTGGATGGCCAGGCCGCCGTCCTCGGTCAGCCAGACCGGCGTCTGCCATTGCCAGGCCGGGCCCAGGGTGTCCAGGGCCGCCATGCTGGTGACGAGCTTGGTCAGCGAGGCCGGGTTCAGTGGGGCGTCCGGCAGCCAGGCCAGCCGCGGCTTGGCCTCGTCCAGGGCCTGGACGACGACGCCCAGGGCCGTCGGCGGCAGCTGGGCCTGGCGCAGCGCCACCTGGACCGACAGCGGCAGCGGTTCCGCTGCCTGGACCCCCAGGATGCACCCCGCCAATACCCATCCCACCGCCTGTTTGCGCATGACCCGAAAGTTACACTGGGTTGATGCCCTCTCTCCTGGCTCTCGACAGCTCGACCGACACGATGGCCCTGGCCCTCGTGGCCCAGGGGCAGACCCGGGTTTTCGAGGCCCAGGGTGGTGCCCAGGCCTCGGCGCGCATGCTGCCCGAGGTGAAGGCCCTGCTGGCAGGCGCGGGTGTCGCAATGGCCGATCTGGACGCCATCGCCTTCGGCCAGGGGCCGGGCGCCTTCACCGGGCTGCGCACCGCCTGCGCCGTGGCCCAGGGCCTGGCCTTCGGGCTGGACCGGCCGGTGCTGGCCATCGACAGCCTGATGCTGGTGGCCGAGGACGCGCGCGCCCAGGGCGCCGGCGACGACCTCTGGGTGGCCATGGATGCGCGCATCGGCGAGATCTATGCGGCGCGCTACCGCTGGGTTGACGGCGCTTGGGCCATGGTCGAGGCGCCGGCCCTCTACAAGCCGGAGGCGCTGGCCGCTCATTGGGGCCAGCCCGCCGCTGTCGCCGGCACGGCCCTGGGCGAATACGCCGACGCCCTGGGCGTGCTGCCGCAAGCCTGGCCCCAGGCCCGCTCGCGCGCCGCGGCCCTGGGCGCACTCGCCCTGGCCGCCTGGCAGCGCGGCGAGACGCGCGACGCCGCCGAGGCACTGCCCGTCTATGTGCGCGACAAGGTCGCACTGACGACGGCCGAGAGAGAACAGAAGTCATGAGCGCGCTGCTGGAGCGCAACCTGCCGCCCTTCGAGGCCGCGGCCATGCGGGTGCCCGACCTGACCGAGATCATCGCGATCGAGCGCCAGGCCTATCCGGTGCCGTGGACACATGGCAATTTCGTCGACTCGCTGGCGGCGGCCTACCCGGCCGAGGTGCTGCGCGGGGCGCGCGCCGAGCTGCTCGGCTACTGGGTGGCCATGCCTGGCGCCGACGAGATGCACCTGCTCAACATCACCGTCGTGCCGGCCTGGCAGGGGCGGGGCCTGGCCGTCGCCATGCTGGACCGCCTGGTGGGCGAATGCCGCCGCCGCGGCCTCACGCAGCTGTGGCTGGAGGTGCGCGTCAGCAACGAGCGCGCCCGCGACGTCTACCGCCGCTACGGCTTTGCCGAGGTCGGCAGGCGCCGCGCCTACTACCCGGTGCAGCAGGGGCCGCGCGAGGACGCCATCCTGATGAGCCTGATGGTGGCGGCCGCATGAGCTGGGACGATCGACAAAGGGCCATGTTGGCCGAAATGGGATTGCGCGTGCCGGCAGCGAGTGCGGTGGCGCAGGCCGTCGACGTCATCGAGGCCGAACCCGAACCCATCGTCGTCGCCGCGCCGCCGCCGGTCGTCGTGCGCGTGGCAGCGCCCGCCGTGCCGTCGAGCTTCGCCAACCTCGACCTGCCCGCCCTGCGCGAGGCCGTCTCCGGCTGCCGCGCCTGCGGCTTGTGCGAGCAGCGCCGCAACGCCGTCTTCGGCACGGGCGCGCTGCAGCAGGCGCAATGGCTGGTCGTCACCGACCCGCCGGACGAAAGTGACGATGCCGCCGGTGAGGCCCTGGGGGGCGACGCCGGCCGTCTGCTGGACCGCATGCTGCTGGCCGCCGGCCAGCGCCGCGACGGCGACGCTGCCACCGCCTTCGTGACGCCCATCGTCAAGTGCCGCCCGCCGCGCGGCCGCCCGCCGCAGGCCGCCGAGCTGGACGCCTGCGAGGCCGTGCTGGCCCGCCAGGTCGAGCTGCTGAAGCCGCGCGTCGTGCTGGCCATGGGCCTGCAGGCGGCGCGCCGGCTGACCGGCCTGGCCGAGCCGCTGGGCAAGCTGCGTGGCCGCGTGCATTTGTGGCGCGACCTGGCCGTGGTCGTCACCTACCATCCCGCCTACCTGTTGCGCTCGCCGGCCGACAAGGCCGGCGCCTGGGACGACCTGTGTCTGGCCCGCATGACCTCCAAAGCATGACGACGGCCGGGGCTGAATCCACCCTGGGGAACGAGGCCGCGCGCTTCAAGCTGCTGGCCGACTATCTGCCGGCCTGGATTGCGCTGTACGACGCCAAGACCCAGGTCTGCCTGTTCGCCAACCGCGGCTATGCCGGCGCCTTCGGGCTGACCGAACAGAGCATCCTGGGCAAGACCTTCGCCGAGATCATCGGCCCCGAAGCGGCGGCCTTCATCCAGCCCTCGGTCGACCGCGTGCTGTCCGAGCGCATCGCCGTCAGCTACGAGCGCGAACTGCCCGAGGCCGACGGCACGCCGCGCTGGATCGAGGTCCACCTCATTCCGCAGCTGGGCGAGGACGGCGTGCCGGTGGCGAGCTGCGTGCTCATCAACGACATCACCAAGCACCGCCTGGCCGAGCGTCAGGTGCGCGAGTCGGAAGCGCGGCTGGACAAGTTCATGCAGGCCACGGTGGAGGGCATCCTCTTCCACAAGGACGGCATCACGACCGACGTCAACCCGCCCTGCTGCGAGCTGGTGGGCTACACGTTGCCGGAGATGATCGGCCGGCATGTGCTGTCCTTCATTGCCGAGGACGAGCTGAACAAGGTCAAGGAGGTCATGCGCCTCGGGCGCGAGCTGCGCTACGAGACCGCCGTCAACCACAAGGATGGCACGCGCATCCCGGTCGAGTTCATCGTGCGCACCATCGAGCGCGACGGCGAGAAGCTGCGCATGACCATCGTGCGCGACATCCGCGACCGCCTCGCCAGCGAAGCCCGCATCCAGCACCTGGCCCATCACGACGCGCTGACCGGCCTGCTCAACCGTGCCGCCTTCCTGGACCGCATGGCCCTGCTGATGCGGCGCGCCGAGCGCAAGGGCGAGATGCTGGCCCTGCTCTTCATCGACCTGGACAACTTCAAGCGCGTCAACGATTCCCTGGGTCATCTCGAAGGCGATCAGGTGCTGACGACGGTGTCCGAGCGTCTCGTCGGCGCGCTGCGTGCCAGCGACCTCGTCGGCCGTTTCGGCGGCGACGAGTTCGTCGTGCTGCTGAGCGACCTGACCAGCCGCGACGACATCAAGGTGGTGCTGGACGCGCTGCTGTCCGTCGTCGAGGTGCCCGTCAAGGCCGATGGCCGCGCGCTGTCCGTCACGCCCTCCATCGGCGTGGCCGTCTACCCGGACGATGGCCGGCTGGCGGAGGACCTCATCCAGCATGCCGACACGGCCATGTACCGCGCCAAGGCCCGCGGCCGTGCGACCTACCAGTTCTTCGAGCCGGCCCTGGCCGAGACGGCCTATGCCGATCTCGTGCTCGAGGCCGAACTGGCGCAGGGGCTGACGCACAACGAGTTCGAGCTCTTCTTCCAGCCCCAGGTCGAGGCGACGACGGGCCAGTTGTCGGGCGCCGAGGCCCTGCTGCGCTGGCGCCATCCGCAGCGCGGCCTGCTGTCGCCGGACGCCTTCATCTTCGTTGCCGAGCGTCACCGCCTGATGCTCAACCTCGGCGAATGGGTGCTGCGTGAAGCCGCCGTGACGGCGCGGCGCTGGCGCGAGAAGGGCCTGACGCGGGGCCATGGCGCCATGCGCATCGCCGTCAACCTGTCGCGCATCCAGTTCCACCTCGACGGCTTCGCCGACACGGTCAAGCGCGTGCTGCAGGAGTCCGGCGCCGAAGGCCAGTGGCTGGAGCTGGAGCTGACCGAGCGCATGCTCATCGACGACATCACCCACGCGCCGGCGACGCTGGCCCAGCTGCGCGCGCTGGGCCTGACCGTGTCGGTCGACGACTTCGGCACCGGCTACACCTCGCTGGCCCATCTGACCGAGCTGCCGCTGGACAAGCTCAAGATCGACCAGGGCTTTGTCGCCCGCCTGCCCGACGACGTCGGCGCCCAGGCCATCACCCGCGCCATCGTGCAGATGGCCGTCGGCCTGGGCCTGACGGTCACGGCCGAGGGCGTGCGCAGCGCCGCGCAATGGCAGCTGCTGGCGAGCTGGGGCTGCCAGCAGTTCCAGGGTGAGCTGGTTGGTGCGCCCATGCCGGCGGCCGAGTTCGAAGCCTGGGTCAGGGCTCGATGATGGATGCCCCTCGTCCGGTCTTGCCGCTGAACGCAGGCAAGCCCAGCCGGTCCCCCGAGGGGACGCGGCGGCCCGCGGCATCGAGCCTCGGCCTGCCCGCCAACGGGCCGGCTAGGGGCGGCCCGGCGCTCGGCCCGCAAGGCCCCCATCGGGCGTTGGAGTTGCTGACGTGACGCTGGTCGACCGCATCCATGCCGAGATCGCCGCGGCGGGCGGCTGGCTGCCCTTCGACCGGTTCATGGCCATGGCCTTGTACGAACCCGGCCTGGGCTATTACGCCGGCGGCCGGCGCAAGTTCGGCCTGATGCCCAGCGAGGGCTCGGACTTCGTTACCGCGCCGGAGATGTCGCCGCTGTTCGGCCGCGCGCTGGCGCGCCAATTGGCCCAGGCCATGGATGCCAGCGGCTGCCGCGACGTCGTCGAGTTCGGTGCCGGCTCCGGGGCGCTCGCGGCCCAGCTGATCGCCGAGCTGGATGCGCTGGGCGCCGGCCTGGCGCGCTACCGCATCGTCGAGCTGTCGGCCGAGCTGCGCGAACGTCAGCGCGAACGGCTCGCTCACTGGGGCGACCGCGTCGACTGGCTGGACACGCTGCCCGCCGAGCTGGAGGCCGTCGTCATCGGCAACGAGGTGCTGGACGCGATGCCGGTGCAGCTGATCGCCTTCGACGGCCAGGTCTGGCGCGAACGGGGCGTGGTGTCGGCGGGCGAGGGCTTTGCCTTCGAGGACCGCGACAGCATGCTGCGGCCACCGATCGAGACGGGCTTCGTGCCCAGCACCGTGACCGAGATCCACCCCCAGGGCGAGGCCTTCATCGCGACGCTGGCCCGCACGCTCAAGCGCGGCGCGGCCTTCTTCATCGACTATGGCTTCCCCGAAGGCGAGTATTACCACCCGCAGCGCCGCGGCGGCACGTTGATGTGCCACCAGGGCCATCTGGCGGATGCCGATCCCTTGGTGGCCGTCGGCGACAAGGACATCACGGCCCACGTCAACTTCACCGGCACGGCGCTGGCCGGCCAGGATGCCGGCCTCGTCGTGCTGGGCTACACCAGCCAGGCCAATTTCCTGCTCAACTGCGGCATCGCCGATCTGCTGGCCGGCGCCTCTTTGGGTGAGCGCGCCATGGCGCACCGCCTGCTGGCCGAGCACGAGATGGGTGAGCTGTTCAAGGTGATAGCCTTCGCGCCGCTGGACGCGCCCTTCGACGCGCTGGGGTTTGAACGCGGAGACCGTTCCCACAAGCTCTGAAAGGGGTTGTGATGAAGGCTTGGCTGTTGTTGTTGATGCCTCTGCTGTTGCTGTGCGCCCCGGCGCTGGCACAGGACCTGAACGTCGGCCGCAGCCTCGCGGCCACCTGCGCCAACTGCCATGGCAGCAACGGCCGGCCGCGCGGCAAGGTCATCCCGCCGCTGGCCGGCATGAAGGCCGAGGTGATGCTGGAGCTGCTGGCCGACTACCGCGACGGACGCCAGGCCGGCACCGTCATGCCGCAGATCGTCAAGGGCTATACCGAAGCGCAACTGCGCCTCGTGGCCGCCTACTTTGCCGCGCAGGCCAAGCCATGATCGCGCGGCGCCAACTGATCACGGCGGGCGGCCTCGCGCTGGCCGGCTGCGCGACGCCCAGGCCCAGCGCGGCCCGCGTCGTCGTCGTGGGCGGCGGCTTTGGCGGCGCGACGGCGGCCCGCTACCTGAAGCTCTGGGGCGGCCCGGCCGTCGATGTGACGCTGGTGGAGCGCAACGAGGGCTTCATCTCCTGCCCGATGTCCAACCTCGTCATCGCCGGCGCGCGCGACCCGGTCAGCATCGCCCATGGCTATGGCTCGCTGGAGGCGCAGGGCGTGAAGCGCCTGCGCGGCGAGGTCGTCGGCATCGACCCGGCCGCGAAGACGCTCAGCCTGGCCGATCGCAGCACGCTGGCCTGGGACCGGCTGGTGCTCGCTCCCGGCATCGACTTCATGCTCGACGGCGTGCCCGGCCTGGCCGCCGCGCTGGACAGCGGCCGTGCCGTGCATGCCTGGAAGGCCGGCGCGCACACGCTGGCCCTGCGCCGCCAGCTGGAGGTCCTGCCCGAGGGTGGCGTCGTGGTGATGAGCATCCCCAAGGCGCCCTACCGCTGCCCGCCCGGGCCCTATGAGCGGGCCTGCCTGATCGCGTCCTGGCTGCGGCGCGCCAAGCCCCGCGCCAAGCTGCTGCTGCTGGACGCCAACCCCGAGGTGCAGAGCAAGAAGGCGCTGTTCGAACGCGCCTTCACCCAGCATCACGCCGGTGTGCTGGAGTACCGGCCGAATGCCGAACTCAAGGAGGTGTTGGCCGACGGTACGGCGCGCTTCGAGTTCGAGGACGTGAAGGCCGACGTGCTCAACCTCATTCCGCCCCAGCGCGCCGGTGGCCTGGCGCGCGACTTCGCCAACGTGAACGGTCGCTGGGTCGGCATCGATTGGCTGACGATGCAGGCGCAGGCGGCGCCTGGCGTGCATGTCGTCGGCGACGCCATCTTCTCGCCGTCGGGCATGCCCAAGTCCGGCCACCTCGCCAACCAGCAGGCCAAGCTCGCCGTGGCGGCGGTGCTGCAACTGCTCAAGGGCGAGGCGGTGAACCCGGCGCCGGTCGTGATGAACACCTGCTACAGCTTCGTCACGCCACAGGACGCCATGCACGTGGCCTCCATCCACCAGTACGACGCGGTGGAGAAGACGATGAAGCCGGTGCCGGGTGCCGGCGGCGTGTCGGCGGCGGCCAGCGCCGCCGAGGGCGCAACGGCACTGGCCTGGGCCGAGAACATCTGGGCCGACACGCTGGCGCTCAGTTAGGGCCTGTTAGCGCTACGGCAATGGGCCGCGAAGGCCCGCCGCAAGGGGCCAATCTAGGCGCAGCACGCCGCCCGCACTCGTGTGCGGGCCAGGGCTGCAACAACGAGTGGCCCCTTGCGGCGGGCCTTCCCGAAGGGTTGTGGCCAGAAAGGCCGCATGCTGTGTTGCAGATCCTCGCTGGGTCGACACCCAGCTTGCGGTCTGCTGTCGTGCCTGCGGCCTTTCTGGCCACAACGCGACCCGTTGCCGTAGTGCTAACAGGCCCTAAGGCATCAGTCCACCGAGGCTGCCCAGCGTCAACGGGCCGCCGCCGCGCCGGGCGACCAGGGCGGCCCAGGCGCTGCGCACCGCCGGGGCTTCGTCGCCGGCCGCGGCATGGCGCGCCTCCAGCCACTGGCTGACGAAGTCGAGGTTGTGGCCGGCGGCGAGCCCCGCCGGTCGGGCGGCACGCGCCTGCGCCAGCATCTGGGCGGCACCGGCAGAGCCCTGCAGCACGGCGGTCAGGGCCACGTCGAGATGGGCGGCCCAGATCTGCACGGCGCCGATGTCGGGCGTGGCTTTGAGCTGCGCCAGGCGCGGCACCAGCAGGTCGGCGCTGCGGGCCAACTCGCCACGGGCGCGCGCCAGCCGGCCCTCGACCCTGGCCAACCGGTTGCCGGGGCTGGCCAGGGCAGCGGAGACCGGCAGCTCGTGCAGGCGCCGCTGGGCCTCGACGGCCAAGGGCGTGTCGCCGGCGGCCAGGGCGGCGTCGATCAGCCCCAGCAGGCTGCGGCCGCGCCGGTTGCTGGCGGGCAGGGCGCCGGCCTCGGCCACCAGGGCCTGCATGGCTGCCAGGTCGGGCCGGCCCAGGCGGGCCCGTGCGCCCTGCAGCTCGACGCGGTAGAGCAGCAGCGACTCGGCATCCAGGCCATCGGCGCCGGCCTCGGCCAGCAGCCGCTCGCGGGTGCGCAGTTCGTCGGCGTGGCGGCCCTGCAGCTGCTGGGTCAGGGCCACGCTGCTGAAGGTCTGCAGCGTCAGGTCGTTGCCTGGGCCGAGCACGCGGCGGATGTCGGCCAGCAGCGGCTCGGTGCGCTCCGCGATGCCATCGAACTCGGCCGTCTCGCCCATCAGCACGATCTCGGCGCGGCGCAGCACCAGCAGCAGCAGCGACAGCCGTGGGTTGGGGCTGGCCCACATCGGCTGCGTCTGGCGCACCACGGCCAGTGCTTCGCCGATGCGCCCCTGGCGCTGGCGCAGCACGCTGAGGTTCTGCAGSAGGTCGGCGCGCTCCAGCTCGTCGCCGGGGTGGAGCTTGTCGGTCAGCACGCGCACCCGCTCCAGCGCGCGGTCGGCCTCGGCCAGGCGCCGGCTGTGCATGTAGTCGGCCGCGAGGCTGAACTGCTGCAGCCGCACTTCCTCGCTGTCGGGGCCGAAATGACGCGCGAGGGGCGCGGCGATGGGCTCCAGCAGCGCAATGGCCTCGTCGTCGTTGCCCATGATCTGGTGCACCTGGCCGAGGCTGAGCCGGGCCTGCAGCACCGCGGCGTCGTCTTCGCCATGCTGCTGGCGTGCCAGCGCCAGCCATTGCTCGCCGAGGGGCAGGGCATGGTCGAAGCGGTTCAGCGCCATATAGGTGCGTGACAGCACTTCCAGCAGTTGCTGGTGCGTGGCGGGGTCGTCGGCGAACTGGTCGAGCCGGCCGCGGCTGCCGTCCAGCAGCTCCAGCACGCTGGGCGTGCGGTCCCGGTCCGGGCGGCTGCCGTCGGCGAGCAGTTGGGTGACGAAGCGCGTGACGCTGTCGCTGCGCCGGCGTGCGGTCTCGGCCTCGCGCCACTGCCAGCGGCTGGTGGCGATGCCGGCCGTCAGGCTGACCAGCAGCAGCGCGCTGAGGCCGGCCAGCAGCGCATGGCGGCGCAGCAGCAGGCTGCTGCGGTGGCGCCAGCCCCGGTTGCGGCGTGCGGCGA
Organism: Roseateles sp. P1_C1_2; assembly: GCF_056406535.1. Lineage (NCBI taxonomy): Bacteria > Pseudomonadati > Pseudomonadota > Betaproteobacteria > Burkholderiales > Sphaerotilaceae > Roseateles > Roseateles sp. P1_C1_2. Next base: position 48,668 of record NZ_JBFUAB010000016.1, on the reverse strand, counting down.
CCGGGCGCAGCGCCTGCCAGCGGCGCAGGTCCTCGATGAAGGCGTGCACGCTCACATAGCGCTCGGCCGGTGACTTCTGCAGGGCCTTGGCGGCGATGGCCTCCAGGTCGCCGCGGGCGCGGCGCGCGTCGCGCGGGCGGCCAGGCCCGGCCGTGTCTTCGGGGCCGGCCAGCAGCGCCGCGAAACGATGCGGCGGCTGGTGCAGCACGGCATGCTCCATGGCCGCGCGGCTGTCGGCGCGCGCGCCGAAAGGCAGGCAACCGGTCAGCAGCTCGAAGAGCATGACCCCCAGCGCAAAGACGTCGACGGCGGTGCCGGTGGCATCGGCCTCGATGAGCTCGGGCGCCGCATAGGCAGGGGTCAGGCCGGCGCGGGTCTCGCCCGCATCCTGGCCGGGCGAGGCCGCCAGGCCGAAGTCCAGCAGCTTGGGCACGCCGGCGGCGGTGACCATCACGTTGGCGGGCTTGAGGTCGCGGTGGACGACGAGGCGGGCGTGGGCATATTCCACCGCCTCGGCCACGCGCAGCAGCAGGGCGACGCGGTCGGCCACGGTAGGCAGTGCGGCGCGCGCATGCTCGGCCAGCGGCAAGCCCTCGACGAGCTCAAGCACGAGAAAGGCATGCGGGGCCTGCACGCCGGCGTCCAGCAGGGCGGCGATGCCTGTGTGCGTGAGCAGGCCCAGCGCCGCACGTTCACGCATGAAGCGCCGCGCGACAGCCGGCGTGGCGCTGTCGCCGTGCAGCAGCTTGATGGCGGCATAGGCCTGGTAGAGGCCGTCGTTGCGCTCGGCTTCCCAGACTTCGCCGAGGCCGCCGCTGCCGATGCGGCGCGACAGCACCCAGGCGCCCAGCCTGAGGCCGGCCAGCGCCGCAGCGTCGCCTGCTTCAGCCTGCATGGCGCCCGGTCGGGCTTACCAGCTGCCGGTGTTGGGCATGGAGGCCCAGGGCTCGGCGGGCGCCAGCGACGGGCCGTGCTGCAGCAGTTCGACCGAGACGCCGTCGGGCGAGCGCACGAAGGCCATGCGGCCGTCACGGGGCGGGCGGTTGATGGTCACGCCATGGTCGGCCAGCTTCTGGCAGGCGGCGTAGATGTCGTCCACCGCATAGGCCAGGTGGCCGAAGTTGCGGCCGCCGGTGTAGCCCTTCTCGTCCCAGTTGTAGGTCAGCTCGACCTGGGCCGAGTCGTCACCCGGCGCGGCCAGGAAGACGAGGGTGAAGCGCCCCGCCTCATGCTCGCTGCGGCGCAGCTCGCGCAGGCCGAGGGCGTCGCAGTAGAACTTCAGCGAGGCGTCGAGGTCGCTGACGCGGACCATGGTGTGCAGGTATTTCATGCAGCGATTGTGATGCGGGCTCCGGCCTGCCGTGCGGGATGTGCGGGCTTGTGCTGAACCCTCTGCCGCGATGAGCTTGGCCGTGCGAACCCAGCGTCAGGGTCGGTAGAAAAAGGGGATGGCGCACAGCAGGGCGCCCACGCCGACCAGGGCCCAGACGTTGGAGAAGAAGTAGGGAAACACCATCAGTGCCAGGCCGCAGGCCAGCGGCACCCAGGCGCCTTGCTTCTTGCCATACATGAAGTAGCCGGCGCCGATGGCGCCGAAAAAGACTCCCCAGAGGATGGTGGCTGTGTCCATCGGTCGCCAGGCCCGGGGCCGGTGCCTTTTTTTTGCCATTGCGGCGGTGCCGGCAGTGTCGCCCGAGAACTCGGTGGCCCAGCCACTTCGTCGGCGCCACCAGCGCATGGTGGCGCGGTACGCAGTCCTCAGGTGGCGGATGCCCTCTCCTCGGCGTGGGCCTTCATCGCCTGCAGGCCGGCTTCGATCATGCCCGCGACGGCCGGCGCCAGTGCGTGGGGCAGCAGGTCGGCGATCCAGACCACACGGCAACGCGCGCCGCCCTCGTCAAAGATCTGCGTCGAGGCGTTGTGGTGGGTCAAGCGCCCGCCGACGGCCGACCACGCGATGCGGCGGGCGGAGTCATCGATGTCGATGATGAGTTCGCGCGCCGTCATGCCGTTGGCGAAACGGAGCTGGCGCGCCTCGTCGCCGTCCATGGTGCATTCGGTGATGAAGCCGGGCGCCAGGCGGGTGTGCAGGGCGCCGGCGTCGCGCATCGCGTCCCAGAGGGCGGCGGCGGGCGTGTCGACGAGGATTTCGCGGTGGATCGAGGCCATGGCCATCTCCTGAAGTGATGAGCCATCTTGGCCGCGCGACCGGCATGGCGCCGGCCGCATTCGGACATCTCCAACCGTCGCCGTGGCGTGAGCGGGCCCTAGTAGTCCAGCCACTCCATCGGGGCGACGAGCTTGTCGCCGCGGATGCGCTCCAGCGTGCCCGTCAGCACATCGATGTTGTTGTCGAAGCTGCCGTGGCCGGCGTCGATCTGGTCACCGGCCTTGGTGATGCGGACCTTGGGCGCCGTGATGCGGTTCAGCAGCGCGCCGGCCGGCCAGAGCTTGAGCCAGGCGGCGACGTCCGCGTTCGGCGAGCCCGTCCACTGGTCGTCGTTCCATGCGGGGTCGGGCTTCATCAGCGCGCGTTCCATGCCGAGCAGCGGCTGCTTGCGGACGTCGTCCAGCGCGCGCGACACGAGGTAGAGCAGGGACTTGCCGTAGATGTCGCGCCGGGCGTCGGGCAGGCCATCGCAGCGCTCGTTGGCATCGGTCAGCACGTGCAGGCGCAGCGTGTCCAGCGACAGCACGCCGGCTTCCTGGGCCGCGCCGTAGTGCTGCACGGCAAAGCCGCTGGAGCAGGCGGCCGCGTAGAGCTCGCAGCTGCTGGCCTGCACGGCGTTGGCACCGCCCAGGCGGCTGAGCAGGTGGCCGATGAGGATGGAGCCGGCCGAGTGGCCGGCGAGGTGCAGCTCCAGCGTCTTGCCGCTCTTGGCCAGGCCATCGCGCAGTTCGCGCAGCATGCGGGCGGCCAGGTCGAGCACATGGTCGGCCGTGGCGCCGCCCTCGGCGTTCTCGCGCATCTCGCTCCAGATGCCGCGCGCGAACTGGCGGCCGACGGCTTCGATGGCACGGTCCTTGGCCTCGCCGGCGCTCTCGCGCATGCGGTCCAGCCAGCCGGCGCTGGCGTCGGCCGAGTCGACGACGCGGTGCTTGAGGTCTTCGAGCATGTCCTTCAGCGTCTCGCCGGGGCCGGTCTTCCATGTGAAGAACAGCGGGTAGATGCCGTTGGCGAGGAAATAGGGCGCCAGCACGCGGATGCGCTGGATGGCGCCGACCTCGGAGTTCAGCCCGCCGTGGGCGTAGATGGCGAGCTTGACGGTCTTGCCCTTGCTCGCCTTGAACCAGGCGGCGGGGCGCTCGACGATGATTTCTCTAGCCAGGCCCTCGCGGTCGTGGCGGGCGCGGGTGAAGTCGGTCGCCATCAGTTGGCCGTCGTTGCCCGAGACCAGGGTGTGGGTATAGGCCTCGTCGGTGCGCAGCGGCTGGTAGGGCTTGTGGGCGAAGACATGGTCGATGGGCCAGGGGTCGTCGCGCGGGTTGTCCTCGTCGCGCAGCGTGGGGCCGACGTCCGCCAGGCCGCGGCCGGCCATGGTGCGAAAGCCCCCCGCGGCCGCGCGGCCTGCCTTGGCGCTTTTGCTGCTTTTGCCGGCCGGGGCCGGCGTGGGCTTGATGTCCGACAGGTCCTGCGGCACGCCCAGCGCGACGGCCCAGGCATCGGTGCCGTTGGTGATCCAGTCCTCGTAGCTCAGGATGGCGAAGCCGCTGGCGCCCCATTCCGTGCCCCAGCTGTTCTGCACGACGAAGCCGCGTTCGTTGAAGCCCACCAGCGCAAAGGCATGGCCGCCGGTCTTCTGGGCCATGCGCTGGATGCGTGGCAGCTGGGCGTGGCTGGACGGCGCGGCTGTCACGTCGACGGTCCAGCCGTCGTGCACGTCGGCCGACACATAGATGGCGCCGATCTCGTAGATGGCGGCCTGCATGTCGACGATGCTTCTCTTGTCGACGCGGTAGTAGACGCCCAGCGGCCGCCTCGTCGCGTCTTCGTCCCAGCCGGCGGCAGGGCGCTCGAAAACGCCGTTGCCGCGCTTGTCGATGGGGTAGGGCCAGTGCTGGAAGGAACACACGCCGTGCTTGTGCCAGCCCTTCAGCGCGCCGCGGCAGGACGAGCCCTCGTAGTCCTGGCCGGGCCATTCGTCGTAGAGGCGGGCCAGCTCGTAGAACATGCGCGGGCTGACCGGCTCGGGCAGGCGGGCGCGCGGCGTGTCGAGATGGCGCAGCCAGTAGAGGTAGTTGGTCACGCAGGCCAAGCCGAAGCCGGTGCAGGCGCCCTCGTTGCCCTGGTTGAGGATGCGGCCGGCCTTCACATAGGCGGGCAGCAGGCGCTTCAGGTCGGCGTCCAGCGGCCAGCGCGCCGGCAGGGAGCGCAGCGGCGAGCGGTAGACCAGGTCGCGCAGGTCCAGGCGGTCGGGGCGGGCGTCCAGTTTGGGTGTGGGCGCGGCGGCGGCGGTGGCCTTCTTGGCAGTGGCGGGCTTGCGGGGCTTGGTGGCCATGGCGGGTCTCCTCGAGAGGAGGGCGATCATGGCTGCGGGTCATCTCGGCCACAAGCCCACGTGCGAGACTGGGGGCCTGCTCACCCTCAGGGGAACGGATGCGTTGCCACTCAAAAACCCGCGAGCAAGGCGCGAAGTCGAAGCTGGGGTCGTCCCCAGCGAGGCTTCGCAACGCCGCGCGCGGGCTTTTGAGTGACAACCCTTCGGGAGAGGGGCTGCGCGGGCGCATGGCGTTGTTGGGCGCCTTGCCCGGGCGGCCAGCCCGGGCTTCAGCGCCACGCCTAGCCCTGCACCCGCGCAGACCCTCTCGCATCGCTCCCCTGAGGGCGAGCAGGCCCCCCCATGTTTAAGGTCTGCATCGTCGGCCTCGGGGCCATTGGCGGCTGGATGGTCGCGCATCTGCAACGCGTGGATGGCGTGGCCGTCAGCGCACTGGCGCGTGGCGACACGCTGGCGGCCGTGCGCGAGCACGGCCTGCGTCTGGACAGCGGCGAGGACAGCTGGCGCGCGCCGTTGCGTGTCAGCGACGACGCGGCCGAGCTCGGCCTGCAGGATCTCGTCATCCTCGCCGTCAAGGGCCCGGCCATCGCCGGCGTGGCGGCGCAGGTCGCCCGGCTCTGCGGGCCCGACACGCGCGTGCTGACGGCGTTGAACGGCCTGCCCTGGTGGTTCACGGCCGGCCTGCCGGTGCAGGGGCTGATGCTGCAGAGCGTGGACCCGGACGGCCGCATCGCCGCRCTGATTCCGCCCGAGCGCGTCGTTGGCTGCGTCGTCCATGCGAGCTGCTTCACCGAGGCGCCGGGGCATGTCCGCCATGTGATGGGCAACGGCCTGCTGATCGGCGAGGCCGTGGGCGGCGCGAGTGCGGCGGTCGATGCGCTGGCAACGCTGCTGGTCAACGCCGGCTTCGAGGCCAAGGCCGCGGAGAGCATCCAGCGTGACGCCTGGTACAAGCTGTGGGGCAATATGACCACCAACCCGGTCTCGGCGCTGACGCGCGCGACGACCGATCGCATCCTCGACGACGACCTCGTGCGCGATTTCACGACGGCCATCATGGGCGAGGCGGCCGAAGTGGGTGAGCGCATGGGCTGCCCGATCTCCCAGACACCGCAGGACCGGCACGCGATCACGCGCTCGCTCGGCGCCTTCAAGACCTCCATGCTGCAGGACATCGAGGCCGGGCGGGCCATCGAAACCGACGCCCTGCTGGCCGCACCGCGCGAGCTCGCGCAGCAACTGGGGGTGGCGACGCCGATGCTGGATGCCTTGCTGGGGTTGACGAGGCTGATGGACCGGTGCCGCGGCGCGTCGGCCGCCTGAGTCTCGCGGCCTGTCAGTAGGGCAACTGGCCCGCGTGGCGCTTCCAGTGTCGCGCCACGTCGCCCTTGCGCATGGCCTCGGCGAAGGCAGCATCCAGCCGCGGTAGCAACTCAGCCGCCGCGCTGCCCCGTGCGGCCACCACATGGAAGGCCGGCGGGGGCACGTCCGCCAACGGCGCGTGGGCCAGCCCCGGCGTGGCCAGATGGTTGACCTTGCCGAGTTCCCACTGCTCGATGACTTCGAGCTCTTCGACAAAGTAGTCGCAGCGGCCGAGCAGCAGTTTTTCGATCAGCTGCTGGTAGTTGCGCGCACCCTGGTCAAGATCGCCCGGGCTCAGCCCGTAGTGGGCATAGGTCGAGCCGTTCTTGCCGCAGCCGCGCCAGCGCTTCAGCCCGGCGCGGTCTGTAATGTTCAGCGGCTGCGCAGCGCGGAAGAAGACCTGGGGCGTGAAGGTCTTGTAGGGCTTGGAGAAGGCCAGCGTCTTGCTGCGCTCGTCGTCGTAGTAGGCGGCGAGCGCGAAGTCGATCTCGCCAGAAGCGACCGCGCGCAGGCAGCGCTTGAAGGGCAGGTCGATGAGCTGGAGTTCGACGCCGAGCCTGGCAAACAGCGGCGGCCAGAGATCGACGAGGAAGCCGCTCAGCTGCTGCGGCTGGCCCGGCGTGCGGTACAGCCAGGGCGGCCCGATGCCGGGTTCGCCGCAGGCAGTGAGAGGCCTGGCCTGGGCGTCTGCCGCGGTGGCGACCGTTGCCGCCAGGCCCAGAAGGCAGGCCAAAAAGCACATCCAAGAGCGGCGAATCATCTACCTTCGAGTCTACGCGCACTGCTGCGCGCGCAGGGCCTCGCCGAGGCCCTGGGGTCATGGACGTGTGCCGCCTATCCCAGCGGCGCGATGCCCAGCCATGCCGCATGGGCCCAGAACGCGAAGAAGGCCCACAGCGCGAAGCCGACGGCGATGGTGGCCAGCGTTCCTGCCACAGTGCCGGGTGCTGCCGCCGGCGCCGGCCGCCGCCGCGCTGCGCGGAAGACGAGGATGGACCAGACCAGGAAGCTGCCGAACAGCATCACGTCGGCCAGCGTGTTGTTGGCCAGCAGGTGGGCGAAGGCCCAGACCTTGACCGACAGCGTCATGGGGTGCTGCAGCTTGGCCTTGAAGTGGTTGCGCGGCACATAGGCCGCGGCCATCAGGATCATCGCGATCAACATCAGCGCGGCTGCAGCGTGGTTCATGCCGCGGATCGGCGCCCACAGCACGACGGGTTGCAGCCGCGCCTGCGAGAAGCCCCACAGGATCAGGCCGAAGCCGACCAGGGACACGAGGGTGTAAAGGCCCTTCCAGCCCTTCTCGCCGATGCGGGCCATCTGCGCCTCGCGCCATCGCGGCGCCAGCGCGCGGGTCAGGTGGATGCCGAGGAAGAGGGCAAGGCCGAGGGCAAGCCAGGTCATCGAAGGTCTCCAGTTCAGGTCTGTCTGTCTACTCGAAGCGCCAGCACCACCGAGCTGTTGGTGCGCAGCACGCCGTCGATCTCGCCGATCTCGTCGAGCAGGGCGTCGAGCCGGGCCGTAGTGTCGGCGCGCAGCAGCGCCATGTAGTCGAACTCACCACTGACGGAGGCGAGCTGGCGCAACTCGGGCAGTTCTGCTAGCCGCTTGACGACCTCGCGTCCGGCCTTGGGGCTGACGGTGATGCCGACGAAGGCCTGCACGCTGCGCCCCGCCTCGTCGCCGCCCAGCCGCGCCGTGTAGCCCACGATGCGGCCGCTGGCCTCCAGCCGGGCCAGGCGTGCGACGACGGTGGTGCGCGCCACGCCCAGCTTGCGCGCGAGGGTGGCCGTGCTCTCCCGCGCATTGGCCTGCAACAGCAGGATCAGGCGGCGGTCGAGGTCGTCCGTCGAGGCTATCGGGTTTACCCGCAATTCATTCATAACGACGAATCATCGCGACGAATCGTCGAAACAGCAATTGCTTTCGTCGGAGTGATGCTTTCTTTCGTCAGCGACCCTGCCTAGAGTGCGGCCCAGTTCAATCCCTCGACACGGAGCACCCCATGAAGATCGCCCTGCTCGGCGCCGGCCACATCGGCCAGACCATCGCCCGCCTGCTGCACGCCACCGGCGACTACCAGGTGACCGTGCTGGACAAGAACCCCGGCTATCTGAAGGTGCTGGCTGCCGAGGGCATCGCCACCGCCGAGGTCGACAGCGACAACCGCGCCGCGCTGGCCGCACAGTTGCGTGGCAAGGATGCCGTCGTCAACGCGCTGCCCTACCACCTGGCCATCACCGCCGCCGAACTGGCGCTGGAGTGCGGCTGCCACTACTTCGACCTGACCGAGGACGTGGCCGCCACCAAGGCCATCATGAAGATGGCCGAGGGCGCCAAGACCGCCTTCATGCCGCAGTGCGGCCTGGCGCCGGGCTTCATCGGCATCGTGGCCCACCACCTGGCCAGCGGCTTTGACTCGGTGCGCGACGTGCAGATGCGCGTCGGCGCGCTGCCGGCCTTCCCGACCAATGCGCTGAAGTACAACCTGACCTGGTCGGTCGACGGCCTCATCAACGAGTACTGCCACCCCTGCGAGGCCGTGCACGAGGGCGAGACCATCTCTGCGCTGCCGCTGGAAGGCCTGGAGCACTTCAGCCTGGACGGCACCGAGTACGAGGCCTTCAACACCTCCGGCGGCCTGGGCACGCTGTGCGAGACCTGGGCGGGCAAGGTGCGCAACCTGGACTACAAGACCGTGCGCTACCCCGGCCACCGCGACCTGATGCAGTTCCTGCTGGGCGACCTGGGCCTGAAGGGCGACCAGAACCTGCTGAAGGACATCATGCGCAAGAGCATGCCCGCCACCATGCAGGACGTCGTGCTCGTCTTCGTGACCGTGTCGGGCCAGAAGAACGGTGTGCTGCTGCAGGAAGTCTTTGCCCGCAAGATCTTCGCCACGCGTGACGGTGCCCAGCCCTTGAGCGCCATCCAGATCACGACCGCCGCCGGCATCTGCGCCGCCGTCGACCTGTTCCGCGAAGGCAAGCTGCCGCAGAAGGGCTTTGTCCGCCAGGAAGAAGTCAGCCTGCCTGACTTCCTTGCCAACCGCTTCGGCTCGGCGTATCAACAGTCCCGTCAAGTCGAGTCCATTTCCTGATCGGGACAATGCGGACCATGAAGCAACAAACCCTTTCCGTCCTCGACGCCCTCGGCGTCCATCTGCCCAGTTCGGGCGACCTGACCGTGCGCTCGCCCATCGACGGCAGCGTGCTGGCCCAAGTGCCCACCGCCAGCGCGGCCGACATGAAGGCGGCCGTCGGCCGTGCAGCCGAGGCCTTCAAGGCCTGGCGTGTCGTGCCGGCGCCCAAGCGCGGCGAGCTGATCCGCCTGTTCGGCGAAGAGCTGCGCGCCCACAAGGCGCAACTGGCCCAGCTGGTTTCCATCGAAGCCGGCAAGGTGACCAGCGAAGGCCTGGGCGAAGTCCAGGAAATGATCGACATCTGCGAATTCGCCGTCGGTCTGTCGCGCCAGCTGCACGGCCTGACCATCGCCAGCGAGCGCCCCGGCCATCGCATGATGGAACAGTGGCTGCCGCTGGGCGTCGTCGGCATCATCTCGGCCTTCAATTTCCCGGTGGCCGTGTGGGCCTGGAACTCGGCCCTGGCCCTGGTCGCCGGCGACACCTGCGTGTGGAAGCCGTCCGAAAAGACGCCGCTGACCGCGCTGGCCACGCAGGCCCTGTTCGAGCGCGCACTGAAGGCTTACCGCGCCGCGGGCAACACCGCGCCTGACGGCCTGTCCGAGCTGATCATCGGTCGTGCCGATGCCGGTGAAGCGATGGTCGACGACAACCGCGTCGCTCTCGTCTCCGCCACCGGCTCCACCCGCATGGGTCGCGCCGTCGGCCCGCGCGTCGCGGCCCGCTTCGGCCGCTCGCTGCTGGAGCTGGGTGGCAACAACGCCATCATCGTGACGCCCAGCGCCGACCTGGAACTGGCCGTGCGCGGCATCCTGTTCGGCGCCTATGGCACGGCCGGCCAGCGCTGCACGACGACGCGCCGCGTCATCGCTCACGAGAGCATCCACGACGCCCTCGTCGAGCGCCTGGACCGCGCCCGCGCCCAGCTGCCCATCGGTTCGCCGGTGGAGCAGGGCACGCTGATCGGTCCGCTGATCGACGCGCAATCCTTCGACGCGATGCAGTTCGCGCTGAGCGCGGCTCGCGAGCAGGGCGGGCAGGTCAGTGGCGGTGAACGTGCCTTGGCCGATCGCTTCCCCGAGGCCTATTACGTCGTGCCGGCCCTGGTGCGCATGCCGTCGCAGACCGAGGTGGTGTGTCACGAGACCTTCGCGCCCATCCTGTACACGCTGAAGTACAAGACGCTGGAAGAAGCCATCGAGCTGCAGAACGGCGTGCCGCAAGGCCTGTCGAGCGCGATCTTCACGACCGACATCCGCGAGGCCGAGCGCTTCATGAGCGCATCGGGCAGCGACTGCGGCATTGCCAACGTCAACATCGGCACGTCCGGTGCGGAAATTGGCGGTGCCTTCGGTGGTGAAAAGGAAACCGGTGGTGGCCGCGAGAGCGGTTCGGACGCCTGGAAGGCCTATATGCGCCGCACCACCAACACCGTGAATTACTCGAGTGAGTTGCCGCTTGCTCAGGGAGTGAAGTTCGACATCTGAGTCGACTTCGTCGGGGAGGGCTGAGAACTAGGCTATAGTCCGGCCTCCCTGAAAGCCCAGGTGGCGGAATTGGTAGACGCACTAGTTTCAGGTACTAGCGGGTAACTCCGTGGAGGTTCGAGTCCTCTCCTGGGCACCAAACGAAGAAGGCCAGCACGCAAGTGCTGGCCTTCGCCGTTTGGGGACCAGGAAGCGATGTCCAGTGGACATCGCGTGAGGACTCGAAGGGCTTGAAGCTGCGCTTCAAGCCGGGGTCGCGGAACGTGACCGAGTCCCCGCTGAATGGCCCTCGATGGGCCGTTCAGCGCGTCGGGGCGGAAAACCACCGCTGCTCAAATTCCGCAGCGGAAACCCCCTTCCCAAACCACCACCCCTGCCCCCAATCACAGCCCATCGCTTTCAAAGCGAGCATCTGCGCCTCGGTCTCCACCCCTTCGGCAACGACCTCCATCCCCAGCTCATGCGCCATCGTCACGATGGCCCGGCACAGCGCCAGCGCCTTGCCGCTGCTCTCGATGCCGGCCACGAAGCTGCGGTCGATCTTGACGGTGTCGATGTCGTGGTGCTGCAGATAGCTCAGTGACGAGTAGCCCGTGCCGAAGTCGTCCAGCGAGATGGCCAACCCCGCCTCGCGCAGCGCGCGCAGCCGTTCGGCCACGGCCTCGTCGCGTTCCAGCAGCAGGCCTTCGGTGATCTCGACGGCCAGCGCGTCGCCCGCCAGGCCCAGGTCGTGCAGATGCATGACCCAGTCCGGCTGTACGCGGTGGCTGCGCTCGCCGAGGAACTGCACCGGTGACTTGTTGACGCTGATCTGAAAGCCCTCGTGCCCCGCCGTCCGCCAGGCCAGCACCTGGGCGGCGGCCTCGCGGAAGACCCAGTCGCCGATGTCGACGATGAAGCCGCTGGTCTCGGCAATCGGGATGAACTGGGCCGGGCTGACCTCGCCCAGCTGCGGGTGAGTCCAGCGCAGCAAGGCCTCGGCCTTGCGCGGCGGCGCGGCCGGGTCCTGCAGCGACAGGATGGGCTGGTAGACCAGGCTGAACTGCGCGCGCCGCAGCGCTTCACGCAGTTCGGCGGCGAGGCGGGTGCGGCGCTGCGCGGCCTCGTGCAGGGCCGGCGTGAACATCGCCATGCGATTGCGGCCCGCACCCTTGGCTTCGTACAACGCCAGGTCGGCATGCTTGAACAGCGCCTCGATCTCGACGCCGTCGCGCGGCGCCAGGCTCACGCCGATGCTGGCCGACACATAGACCCGCTCGCCAACGACCTCGAAGGCCTCGGACAGGGCCTCCAGCAGATGATGGCCGACGCGCTCGGCCGCCGGTGCCGCCCTGTCCGTTGCGAGCAGCACCGTGAATTCATCGCCCCCCATGCGCGCGACCACGCCACCGGTGGGCATGTGCTGCTGCAGCCGCCCCGCCACCTGCACCAGCAGCGCGTCGCCGACGTCATGGCCCAGCGAGTCGTTGACTTCCTTGAAGTGATCGAGGTCGACGAACATGACGGCGAGTTCGTCGCCGCGCATCGCCCGCAGGGCCAGCGCGCGCTCGATGCGCTCGCGCAGAGAGCGGCGGTTGGGCAGGCCGGTCAGCGTGTCGACGCGCGCCTGTTGCCAGACCAGTGCCTCCTGGCGCTTGCGGTCGGTGATGTCGGTGTGCGTGCCGACCATGCGCAGCGGCTTGCCCGCCGCATCCCGCGCGATGACCATGCCGCGGCTCAGGATCCATTTCCAGCTGCCGTCCTTGGCCAGCACGCGGTGCTCGTTGCGGTACAGCGCCGTGCGGCCGGCGAAATGGTCTTCGCGGTCCTTGTCCATCTGCGCCAGGTCGTCGGGATGCGTGCGTGCATCGAAGGCCTCGGGCGTCGCGTCCACATCACCGGGCTCGAAGCCGTACAGGCGCAGATAGCGGTCGGAGAAATATTCGGTGCCCGCCTGCACATGCCAGTCCCAGACGCCGTCGCCGCTGCATTCCAGCGCCAGCTTCCAGACCTCGTCGGACTCGCGCAGCCGCGTCTCGACGGCGCGCCGCGAGTTGATGTCGGTGTGCGTGCCCAGCCACAGAGGCGAGTCCGGCAGGCGCTGGGCCTGGGCCAGCACCCAGTTCGTGCCGAGGCGGTACTCCATCTCGAAGCGGCCACTGCGCTGCGCCGCGGCCCAGCGCTCGGTGAAGGGGGCGCGGTCGTCCGCGTGCAGGCATTGGGTCAGGGGCGCCGGCAGGGCGGGGCGGTTCAGCGCTTCGGCCAGGCGGGCGTTCATCCACAGCAGGCGACCCTGGGCGTCGGCCTTCCACACCTGCTGGGGCAGAGCGTCGAGCAAAGAGGAAAAATGCACGTGGGCGGACATCGACGATGGATACGGGACTCTGCCGAGACTGTATGCCTCGCGCGATAAGCCACAATCGCGCCCGCCCGAGTCGTTCGGGCGCGTTTTTGGACGAGACCCCCCGCATGAACAAGACCGATCTGATCGAACACCTGGCCGCCAAGCACGAGCTGAGCAAGGCTGAAGCCGGCCGCGTCCTCGAGACCCTGCTGGACGCCATCGTCACCACCGTCAAAAAGGGTGGTGCGGTGTCGATCCCGGGCTTCGGCTCCTTCAAGCAGCACGCACGTGCCGCCCGCAACGGCGTGAACCCCAGCACCGGCGCCAAGATCAAGATCGCCGCCGCCAAGCTGCCCAAGTTCACCGCTGGTGCCGGCTTCAAGGCTGCCGTGGATCCCAAGGCTGCTGCCAAGAAGGCCGCTGCCAAGCCCGCCGCCAAGCCGGCCGCCAAGGCCAAGAAGAAGTAATTCTTCGTGCCCATGAGTCCGCGCGGCACCAGCCCCACCATCGTCGACGTCGCCCGCGAGGCGGGCGTCTCGATCAAGACGGTGTCGCGCGTGCTCAACCATGAACCCGGCGTGCATGAAACCACCCGGGATCAGGTGCTCAAGGTGGTGGAGGCGCTGCGCTACCGACCCAAACAGTCGGCGCGCAGCCTCGCAGGTGGACGGTCCTTCCTGATCGGCCTGCTCTATTACGACCCCAGCGCGATCTTCGTCGGCAGCGTGCAGCAAGGTGCCACGCTGCGATGCCGCGAGCTGGGATATCACCTCGTTGTCGAGTCACTTCACAACGATGCGCCCGACCTGCGCCAGCAGATCGACCGCATGGTGATGGCGCTGCGGCCCGACGGCATGATCCTGACGCCGCCGCTGTGCGACAACCCCGAGGTGCTGGCCGCGCTGCGCGAGAACGGCACGCCCTGCGTGCTGATGTCGCCCGAGCGCGACCTGCGCGGCGTCCCTTCGGTGCGCATGGACGATGTCCACGCGGCCGAGGAAATCACCAATCTGCTGCTCAGCCTGGGCCATCAGCGCATCGCCTTCATCAAGGGGCCGCCCGACCAGTCGGCCAGTGCGGCGCGCTACCAGGGCTTCGTCAATGCGCTGCGCGCGCATGGCCTGGAACCCGACCCCGAACTGCTGCAGCCCGGCGCCTTCACGTTCGAGAGCGGCCGCGAGGCCGCCCACCAGCTGCTGAGCCGCCGCCAGCGCCCGACCGCCGTGTTCGCCAGCAACGACGACATGGCCCTGGGCGTGCTTGCCGCGGCCCAGCGCCTGGGTCTGGCCGTGCCCAACGAGTTGTCGGTGGCCGGTTTCGACGATTCGCCGACGGCGGCGCTGGTCTGGCCGCCGCTGACCACGGTGCGCCAGCCGGTGGCCGAGATGGCGCGCATGGCGGTGGAAATGTTGGTCACGGGCCCGCGGGCTGGCGGTGTGGCCGCCTCCACTGATGAGGCCGACCTGCACAAGGTGCTGCCGCACGAACTCGTCGTGCGGGACTCCACGCGCGCCCGCTGAGCCGGCGCGCCTCCCGGACCTTCCGCGTTGTTCCGCCGCCTGAAGCGGCAAGCGGTATCGCTATCAGCGCGTATTGACAGCGTTGTCATCGTTCGGGCAAGATTGCCGCCTGCAGCCAGGACTGCGGCCGCGGCCGCCACGTTGTTGCCCATGAAACGAGTGGGTTGCCAGTGGCAAGCGCAGCTCGAACAACACAGGAGACACCATGAAACCCTGCCCCTGCCCAGCGGGCTCGCCCGGCCCGGCGCCCTGACCCGACCCGTTCTTCGCGGTACTGGTGCCAGTGCCGCCTTTCCCCCGTCTTCCCGCCTCATCGCCCGTCAGCCAGCCCGCCACGGCTCCGCCACCATGCCTCTTTCCAATCTCGATCGCATCGACCCTGCCGCCCTGGCCCAGTCCTTCCCGCCCGGTTTCCTCTGGGGTGTCGCCACCAGCGCGGCGCAGATCGAGGGCGCGGCCTTCGAGGACGGCAAGGCCGCGTCCATCTGGGACCATTTCTGCCGCCAACCCGGCCGCATCAAGGACGCCTCCAACATCGACGTCGCCTGCGACCACTACCACCGCTTCCGCGACGACGTCGCCTTGATGAAGGGCCTGGGCCTGGACTGCTACCGCTTCAGCTTCAGCTGGCCGCGCGTGCAGCCGCTGGGCGAGGGCGCCTGGAACGAAGCCGGCTTCGCCTTCTATGACCGCCTCATCGATGCGCTGCTGGAGGCCGGCATCCAACCCCACGGCACGCTCTACCACTGGGACCTGCCGCAGGCCCTGGACGAGAGCATCGGCGGCTGGCTGTCGCGCGGCGTCGTCGGCCGTTTCGCCGACTACGGTGCCGAAATCGCGCGCCGCTTCGGCGACCGCCTGGCCAGCATCGCGACGCACAACGAGCCCTGGTGCACGGCAACGCTGGGCTACGAGACCGCCCAGTTCGCCCCGGGTCGTACCAGCCGCGCCGAGAGTCTGCAGGTGGCCCACCACTTGATGCTGTCCCATGGTGAGGCGATCGCCGCGATGCGCGCCGTCACCAAGACCCGGCTGGGCATCGTCCTCAACCACACGCCGTCCTTCCCGGCCACGCCGAATGAGGCGGACCGCCGCGCCGCGCGCATCGACGACGGCTTGAACGTGCGCTGGTATATGGACCCGATCTTCCGCGGCGCCTACCCGGCCGATGCTTTCGAGTACGTCGGCGCCGACGCTCCGCTGGTCGAGGCCGGCGACCTGGAGCGCATCCGCCAGCCGCTGGATTTCCTCGGCATCAACTTCTACACGCGCAGCCTCTTCGGCGCCGACGGCAAGACCGTCCCGGGCCCGGGCAAGCGCGGCTTCACCGACATGGGCTGGGAGATCGTGCCCGAGGTCTTCGCCCAGCACCTGGTGCGCCTGGCCCGCGAGTACAACCCACCGCCGATGTTCATCACCGAGAACGGCATGGCCAATGCCGACCGCGTCGTCGACGATCCCACGCCTCATGTGCCCGATACCGAGCGCATCGCCTATCTGTCCGCCCATCTGCAGGCCCTGGCCACCGCCATGAGCCTGGGCGCCGATGTGCGCGGTTATTTCTACTGGAGCCTGCTGGACAACTTCGAGTGGAACTCCGGCTACGACAAGCGCTTCGGCCTCGTCCATGTCGACTATGCGAGCCAGCAGCGCCTGCTCAAGGACAGTGCCCACTGGTATCGCGACTTCATCGCCCAGCACCACAAGCACCGCTGAAGCGGAGCGGCCGGCGAAGCTTCACGCAGGCCCTCCGGTATGCATTCCTCCGCGTTTGCCCCGACTAAGCGGCGGGAAATCGGTCACGTTCAGGCGCTAAGCTCCGACTTGCGCCTTGCCCGGGATTTTTCCCAGGCAGCAGCAGGCGCGACCGGCCGATTTGACGTATAGCAGGAGACCGGTTCGAGCACTGCGGCAAGTTTGCCGGAGCTCGGGCCGAGTCGAGGGTGCCCGGCGCACGGGCTTTGAGCGAATGCAGGATAGAACCAGCGATCCACTGATCGATGTCAGCCAGTTGACGGTCGGGATGTTCATTCATCTGGATCTCGGCTGGATGTCGCATCCCTTTCCGTTGTCCAGCTTCAAGATCGCGTCCAGCGATCAGCTGCTGATCCTGCGCCGCCTTGGCCTGACCCAGGTGCGCTGGAGCCCGGCCAAGAGCGACCTGTCGCTGCAGTCGCCCGAGGGCGCCGTGGTTGCCGCAGGCGCCGATGCCGCCGACGGGTCCGAAACCTCTGTCCCAACCCAGCCCAGCCCCGAAGACCTGGCCCGTGAAGCCCATCGCCGCGCGCTGGCCGCCCAGCGCGAAGCGCTGCGCCTGTGCGAGGAGCAGTACGGCGAAGCCGCCGATGGTTTTCGCGGTGTCATGGACACGGTCCAGGCCGACCCCCATGCCGCCCGCACCCAGGCAGAGGCCCTGACCGCCGCCTTGCTCGACAAGATGCTGGTCGAGGGTGATCTGAACATGCGGCTGCTCAACGAAGCCGCCGGTGACCGCAGCACCGCCCATGCGCTGAACGTCTGCATCATTGCCCTGCTGCTCGGCCGCGCCTTCGGCCTCGGCCGCGACGAGATGATGGATCTCGGCGTCGGCTCGCTGCTGCATGACGTCGGCAAGCTCGAGGTCGCGGCGCGCCTGCGCCACCGCGACGAGAGCTTCACGGCCGCCGAAACCCAGGCCTACCAGCAGCACGTCGTCAAGGGCGTGGCCATCGCCCAGACCATGGGCCTGGCGCCTGGCCCGCTGCTGATCGTCGCCCAGCACCACGAGCATGCCGATGGCAGCGGCTTCCCGCAGCGCATCAACATGGACCGCATGAGCACCGGCGCGCGCATCGTCGCGCTGGTCAACCGCTTCGACGGCCTGTGCAACCCGCTGATCACGTCCAAGGCGATGACGCCTCACGAGGCGCTGTCACTGATGTTCGCGCAGGGCCGCAACCGTTTCGACGCGACCATGCTGAACGCTTTCATCCGCATGATGGGCGTCTACCCACCGGGCTCCACCGTGCAGTTGACCGACGACCGCTATGCGCTGGTCGTGTCCGTCAATTCCGCGCGGCCGCTGAAGCCGCGCGTCATGGTCCATGACGTCAAGGTCGCCAAGGAAGAGGCGCTCATCCTCAACCTGGAAGAGATGCCCGACCTCGGCATCCGCCGCAGCCTCAAGCCCCAGTTCCTGCCGCGGGCTTCGCTGGATTACCTCAGCCCCCGGGCACGCATCGCCTACTTCTTCGACGCCGCGAGTACGGGACCAGGGGAGTTGGCCGCGTGAACGCCGGCCGCGAGGCGAACCCGGCCTTGCCCCGCGTCCCTGAGGCGCCGCCCGTGATGAGCGCCATGTTGGAAGGCCTGCCCGAGCCGGCCTGGCTGGTGGATGGCGAAACCCTGACGGTCAGTGCCGTCAACCGCGCGGCGCTGCGCCTGCTCGGTCTCAAGCCGGAGCGCGCCCTCGGCCAGCCGCCGGCGGCCCTGTGCGGTTCGCTGGAAGACGAAGCCTTCTGGCAGGGCGCCGCCCGCGATCCCTTTGCCCGCATCCGCTCCGACACGGTACTGACGCACAGCGACGGCCAGCCGCGCTGGGTCAGCCGCAGCATCAGCCCGGTCCACGCGCCGCAAGGCGGCCGCTACTGGCTGGTGCTGCTGCACGACCAGACGCGCCGCCGCCGCGCCGAAGCCGAACGCGAGACGCTGCTGGCCGAGCTGCGTGCCACGCTGGAATCCACCGCCGACGGCATCCTGGTCGTCGACCTGGGCGGTCGCGTGCGCAGCTTCAACCGCCGCTTCGCCAAGCTCTGGGGCCTGCCGGGCGGCCTGCTGCACGAACCCGGCGACGCCGGCCTGTGGCTGAGCCTGCAGCGCGTGATGCGCGACGGCGAGCAATACCGGCTGCGCATCGAAGCCCTGCTGGACGCGCCGCTGATGCGCTCCAGCGACATGCTGCGCCTGGGCGACGGCCGCGTGCTGGAGCAGGTGTCGCTGCCGCAGATGAGCCGCGGCGAGCCCATCGGGCGGGTCTTCTCATTCCGCGACCTCAGCGAGAAGCTGGCCGCCCACCAGCGCATCGAGGAACTCGGCCGCTCCGACGCGCTGACCGGTGCGCCCAACCGCCGCGCGCTCGCCGACCGCATCGTGCAGCAGATGGCGGCCGTCGAGACCGGCGAGCCGGCGCCTGCCTTCGCGTTGCTGCACCTGGACCTGGATCGTTTCAAGCAGATCAACGACACCCTGGGCCACAGCTATGGCGACCGCGTGCTGCGCGACGTCGTCGAGCGCCTGCGCGGCGCGGTGGGTGCCAATGACACCCTGGCCCGCCTCGGTGGCGACGAATTCGCGCTGCTCATCGACGGCGCCAACATGTTGGAGGCCGAGGCTGCCGCCCGCCACGTGCAGCAACTGCTGGCCCAGCCCTTCAGTTTCGACACGCTGAGCTTCACCGTCACCGCCAGCTGCGGCATCGCGCTCTATCCCAGCGATGGCAGCTCGCCCGACGAATTGATGGCCAGCGCCGAGCGCGCCATGCACTGGGTCAAGGAGAGTGGCCGCGCGGGTTTCCGTTTCCATGTGCCGCGCAAGGAAGTCGACCTGCTGTCGCGCATGCGCCTGGACCATGACATGCGCCAGGCCCTGGCCGAAGGGCGCTTTCGTCTGCACTACCAGCCGCAGGTCGAACTGGGCAGCGACCGCGTCATCGGCGCCGAGGCGCTGATCCGCTGGCGCGACCCGCAGCGCGGCGACATCTCGCCCGCCGAATTCATCCCGCTGGCCGAGGAGAGCGGCTTCGTCGTCGCCATCGGCGAATGGGTGCTGCGCGAGGCGGTCGGCCAGGCCGCCCATTGGCTGGGCCGCGGCCTGCGCATGCCGGTCGCCGTCAACGTGTCGGCGCTGCAGTTCCAGCAGGCCCATTTCGTCGAGACCGTGGCCGAGGCCCTGCGCGAAGCCATGCTGCCGGCCAGCCTGCTCGAGCTGGAACTCACCGAGGGCGTGCTGCTGGGGGATGCCGAGGAGGCCCTGAAGCGCATGCGCTCGCTGGCGGCGCTGGGCGTGACGCTGTCCATCGACGACTTCGGCACCGGTTATTCGTCGCTGGGCTATCTGAAGCGCTTCCCCATCCAGCGCCTGAAGATCGACCGCAGCTTCGTGCAGGGCCTGCCCAACGATGCCAGCGACGTCGGCATCGCCAACGCCATCGTGCAGATGGGCCGGGCCCTGGGCCTGCAGGTCATCGCCGAAGGCGTCGAAACCGAGGCCCAGCGCGACTTCCTGGCCCAGGCGGGCTGCCACGAATTCCAGGGCTATCTGTTCGCCAGGCCACTGCCGCCGGATGAATTCGAGCGCCGCGTGCGCCCGCGCCGCCACGTCGTCGACACGCCGGTGTCCGGCTGGCTAGGGCTCGCCAGCGGCTGAGGCGGTACCCCTCGCCCAGTCCCGCCCTGCTGAACGCGGGCGTGCCTGGTCGGTCTTGCAGACCGCGCAGCGGCAGTGCCGCTGCTCCTCGGCAGGCACGTCGCGCCCATTGGGCGCAACGTGTCCGGCCTCAGCCCCGAGGGGACGGCGATGCTTGCGGCATCGAGCCGCAAGCACATCGCCTGACGGACCGGCTAGGGAGCGGCCCGGCGCTCGGCCCGCATACGTACACGCGCACAATGCCACCATGCTCTACCGCTTCAAATCCAAGGCCGGCGCCGACGTCATCATGATGGCCGACTCGGCCGATGCCGTGCTGCGCCTGATGGGGCGTGAACCCGCCCCGCAAGGCATCCTCGAGCAGGCGGCGCTGCCGGGCCTGATCCAGGCGCTGGAAGCCGGCGTGGCGTCCGACGAGGCGCAGTTCCAGCGCGGCGTCGACGAGGCCAAGGCCGCCGGCGAGGCCGTGCCGCGCCGCCAGGGGGTGTCGCTGCGCCAGCGCGCCTGGCCGCTGCACGAACTGATGCAGCGCAGCCTGAAAGAGGGCGCCGACGTCGTCTGGGGCGTCTAGTGCTCGAACAAGTCACCCGACTCGTCCTGGTCCGCCACGGCGAGACCGCCTGGAACCGCGCCACGCGCATCCAGGGGCATACCGACATCCCCCTGAGCCCGCTGGGCCTGGTCCAGGCCCAGCGCCTGGCCGAAGCCCTGGCCGACGAGCCGCTGGCCGCCATCTATTCCAGTGACCTCAGCCGTGCCCGCCAGACCGCCGAGGCCGTGGCCGCTGCCCAGGGCCTGGCGATCAGCTTCGACGCCGCCCTGCGCGAACGCGCCTTCGGCCGCTTCGAGGGCCTGAGCTGGGAAGAGATTGATCGGGGTTATCCCGAGGATGCCGCCCGTTGGCGCAGGCGCGAACCCGATTTCGCGGTGGGCGGCGGCGAGAGCCTGACTGTATTCAGTGCGCGCTGTCTCGCGGCCGCCCGGCGCGCCGCCGTCGCCCATCCCGGGCAGAGCATTGCGCTGGTCGCCCACGGTGGCGTGCTGGACTGCCTCTACCGAGCCGCTACCCAGGTGGCGCTGGACGCGCCGCGCAGCTGGCAACTGGGCAATGCCACCATCAACCGGCTGCTGGCGACGCCGGAGGGCTTCACGCTGGTCGGCTGGAACGACGACCGCCACCTGGCCGGGCTGAGTGCCGACGACATCGCCGCCTGAGGACAGTTGCGGCGCTTTTCAAGCTCCCTAGGCCCACTGTTGCATCCACGCGTCGCCGGCATCGGGCGTAGCAAAAGCCGCTCCTATACTGGCCGCCACTGTCCTTCTAGGCAGGGCTCCAGGCCCCGCCCAACCTTTCTGCAAAGGCAAACGATGAAGAAGATTGCACTCGTCGCCGCTCTGGCCGCTACCGCCGCCGCTCCGGCTTTCGCTCAAAGCGTCACCCTGTGGGGCCGCCTGAATACCACGGTCGAAAGCCAGAAGTTCGGCTCGCAAGACCGCAAGATCGTTGTGCAAAACAACTCTTCGCGCCTTGGCTTCAAGGGCAGCGAAGACCTCGGTGGTGGCCTGAAGGCTTCCTTCTCGCTGGAACACGGTGTGAACAGCGACACCGGCGTCGCCACCGGCGGCACGACCTTCTGGAACCGCGCTTCGTGGGTCCAGCTGGAAGGCAGCTTCGGCGGCATCCGCCTCGGCAAGTGGTTCCCGGGCTCGTATTTCGCGACCGCCGACTACGTCAGCAACCACAACCACGACACGGGCACCTCGTCCGACGCGCTGTACGCGACCCAGTTCTATACGAACAACAAGGTCTCCTACTTCACGCCGAGCGTTGCCGGCTTCTCCGCCGAACTGTCGGTGGCCGCTGGTGAGAACACCACGACCCGCGCCGAAGACATCGCCGTCAACTACGACATGGGCCCCTTCCACGCCGGCCTCGGCTACGAGAAGAAGGGTGACTTCACCCAGCTCGCCGTCCGCGGTCTGTACGAGTTTGGCCCCGTGATCATCGGCGGCTATGTCCAGCGTGCCGAGAACACCTTCGGTGCCGCAGGCAAGAAGGACTGGAACACGTGGCGCCTGTCCGGCATGTACGTGATGGGTCAGTCCGAGTTCCACCTGAACTTCGGCAAGGCCGACAAGATCATTGCCGACGACGGCGCCAAGCAGCTGACGGTTGGCTACAACTACAACCTGAGCAAGCGCACCAAGGTCTACGGCTTCTGGACCAAGGTCGACAACCAGACCAAGGGCAACTACTTCACCGGCGTCGCTGGTCAGGACTTCAGCTCGCTGGCCGCTGGCGTCCGCCACAACTTCTGATCCTTCGGGACCGGAACGAAGAAAGCGCCCTTCGGGGCGCTTTTTTTATGGGCGCCTTGCGGCGGCGCCTTTCATTCACCGAACAGATCGGTTGCGGCCTTGCCGCCGGGTGGCGCCAGGCCCAGGTGGCGGTAGGCGGCCAAGGTCGCGATGCGGCCGCGGGGCGTGCGTTGCACGAAACCCTGCTGGATCAGATAGGGCTCGATGACGTCCTCGATGGTGCCGGCTTCCTCGCCGATGGCGGCCGCCACGTTCTCCAGGCCGACGGGCCCACCGTCGAAGCGATGCACGATGGCCTCCAGCAGCTTGCGGTCCATCAGGTCGAAGCCCTGCGGGTCGACATCGAGCATGGCGAGCGCCTTGTCGGCGATGCCGGCGACGATGCGTCCATCGGCTTTCACCTCGGCGTAGTCGCGCACGCGGCGCAGCAGGCGGTTGGCGATGCGCGGCGTGCCGCGCGAGCGGCGCGCGATCTCCAGCGCGCCGTCGGCGTCGATGGGTGCACCCAGCAGGCCGGCCGAGCGCGTCACGATGCGTTGCAGTTCCGCCGGCGTGTAGAACTCGAGCCGCGCGACGATGCCGAAGCGATCGCGCAGCGGATTGGTCAGCATGCCGGCCCGCGTCGTCGCGCCGACCAGCGTGAAGGGCTGCAGGTCCAGCTTGATGGAGCGCGCCGCCGGGCCTTCGCCGATCATGATGTCGATCTGGTAGTCCTCCAGCGCCGGATAGAGGATTTCCTCGACGACGGGGCTGAGCCGGTGGATCTCGTCGATGAAGAGGACGTCGTTCTTCTCGAGGTTGGTCAGGATGGCGGCCAGGTCCTTGGGCTTCTCGAGGACCGGGCCCGAGGTCTGGCGCAGGTTGACGCCCAGCTCGGCCGCGATGATGTGGGACAGCGTCGTCTTGCCCAGGCCCGGCGGGCCGAACAGCAGCACGTGGTCCAGCGCCTCGCGGCGCTTGCGGGCCGCGCCGATGAAGATCTCCAGCTGCTCGCGCGCCTTGACCTGGCCGACGTACTCATCGAGATGCTTGGGCCGCAGGGCGCGCTCCATCGCCTCCTCGCGGCTGGACTCGGGCGCGGCGCTGACGATGCGGGGCGCGGGCGCGAAGTCGTCCGTTTGAATGGTCATGAGAGTTTCTTCAGCGCGAGCTTGATGCCGTCGCTGACGCCGACGTCAGGCGGCAGCACCTTCAGCGACGCAGCCGCATCCTTTTCGCTGTAGCCCAGCGCGACCAGGGCCTGCAGGATGTCGGCCTGCGCGTCGTTCGTGACGGCGGCGGGCAGCGCGAGGTCGGCGCCGAGCTTGCCCTTCAGCTCCAGCAGCAACCGCTCGGCCGTCTTCTTGCCAATGCCCGGCACCTTGGTGAGGCGCCCGGCGTCCTGGCGCGAGACCGCTCCCGCGAGTTCTGCCACCGACAAGCCCGACAGCAGCCCCAGCGCCATCTTGGGCCCGACACCGCTGATCTTGATGAGCTGGCGGAAGGTGGCGCGCTCCTCGTGCGTGAGGAAGCCGAACAGCTGGTGCGCGTCCTCGCGCACGGTCAGGTGAGTCAGCAGCACGGCTCGCTCGCCCAGGCTGCCGAGGTTGAAGAAGGTGCTCATCGGCACATCCACCTCGTAGCCGACACCCGCCACGTCGATGACGACCTGCGGGGGCGATTTCTCGGCGATGACGCCGCTGAGTCTTCCAATCATGGCCCGATTATCCGGGCCGACGCTGAGTCAGTTGAGGACGGAGCTGCGCGCTGTGCACGCAGGTCCATCCCAAGCCATTAGTTTCGACCGAACAACCCGAGGCGCTGCGCTTCCAATGCCGCCTCGGCACGCGAGCTCACATTGAGCTTGCGATAGATCTGCTTCACGTAGTCGGCGATGGTGTGGCGGGAGAGGCCGAGCTGCACGCCAATCTCCGGCAGCGTGTAGCCCTTGGCCACGCGCAGCAGCACTTCGGTTTCGCGGTCGGTCAGCGACACCTCGTGCAGCAGGGCCTGCGAACTCGGCTTGGCCTGGGCGGCGAAGTAGGCGATGACCTTGCGAGCAATGGATGGCGACAGCGGCGGCTCGCCCTGGCTCATGCGTTGCAACTGCTCGACCAGCAGCTCGCGCGACTGCTCCTTCAACAGATATCCGAAGGCGCCGGCCTGCAGGGCCGGGAAGAGATGCTCGTCGTCGTCGTGGATGGTCACGATGACGGACTGCACCTCGGGTTGCTTTTCACGCAGCGCGGCGATGACCTCGACGCCGGAGCCGTCGGGCAGGCCGAGGTCGAGCAGGGCGAGCGTGAAGCGCTGGCCGCTGACCAGGGCCAGGGCGTCCTGGACGCGGGAGCACTCGGTGATCTGGGCGTTGGCGAACACCTGCTTGACCAGGGCCTTGAGCCAGGCGCGGATCTCCGGGATGTCTTCGAGCAGCAGGATGTGGTTCATGGCGTAGCCTCGGAAATCTAGAGCGAAATCACAGCGGAATGGTCAGACGGATCACAGTACCCCAGCCAGGGCCGGATTCAACCAGGCATTGGCCATGCATCTGCTTGGCGCGTGACTTCATGCTCGCCATGCCGTGGCCTCTGTCCAATCTTCCGTCCAGTTCGGACGGAATGCCCTGGCCGTTGTCCTGAATGGTCAGGATGAAGTCGCCCTCCTGCACGGCGCTGGAGATGGTGGCGTGGGTAGCGCCGCTGTGCTTGATGATGTTGGACACCGACTCGCGCAGGATACGCGTCGTCTGCACATAGGAGCGGGCCTGGAAGGTGTGCTCGATCTCCTCGGCCGGCGATTTCCATTCGGCCAGGATGTTGGCCTGACCCAGGCGCATCACCACCTCGGCGCGCCAGTCGCCCAAGGCGTCGATCAGATGGACAGGCTTGCCCGTCAGGCCGCGCACCGAAAGCCGCATCTCCTCCAGCGCCTCGCGCGCCAGCGTGGAGATGCGGTCGGACTCGCTGGTGTGCACGATGGTCAGCAGCTTGGCGCCCAGGTCGTCATGCAGGTCGGCGGCGATGCGCTTGCGCTCGCGCTCCGTGACTTGCTCGAGCTTCTGTTCGGCGAGCTGGGCGTGGCTGCGTTCGACTTCGGCGATGCGCTCGGACATGCGCTGCTCGATCGCCGCGATGCGCCTCTCGGCATCCATGCGGGCGTGGGCGACGCTGTTCACGAGTTGCAGACCCAGGCCCAGCATCATCACCGGCAGCATCAGGTTCAACCAGGGTGCGGCGGTCGACCACAGCGAGTCGCTCGTGACGAGCAGCAGCCTTTCGGC
Source organism: Roseateles sp. P1_C1_2 (assembly GCF_056406535.1). Classification (NCBI taxonomy): domain Bacteria; kingdom Pseudomonadati; phylum Pseudomonadota; class Betaproteobacteria; order Burkholderiales; family Sphaerotilaceae; genus Roseateles; species Roseateles sp. P1_C1_2. The sequence goes on along the minus strand of NZ_JBFUAB010000016.1, from coordinate 23,354 downwards.
GAGCAGGGCCGCCATGGTGGGCAGCAGCAGGGCTGCCATCAGCACGAACTCGCGCGACTGGGCCTCGTCAGCACCCGCCTTCAGGCGCTCACGCCGCAGCCACAGCGCCCAGCCCATGGCGGCCACCAGTTCCAGGCTCAGCACAGCCTGCCAGATCGAACCGAGCAGGCCGACCGGGCCGCCCGTCAGCAGCAGGCTGGCCGGCACGACGAGGCACTGGATCAGCAGCGCATGGTCGATCCAGCTGCGCTTCCAGTTCATCTGCCGCAACAGGTATTGCACGCCGCACAGCACGAGCAGGGTCAACAACAGGGGCCTCAGGCCAACCGCGCTGGGCGCTGCCGCCGCGCGCAGCACGACCCAGCTCAGCATCATGCCGATGAGGAAGCTCGCCGGCCGCTCGCGGTGATGCAGGCTGGAGACGAGGCCGACGACGGTCGCCATCAGGGCCAGCATGGCGGCGATCCAGCCGCGCAACGTCGTGGTCCAGTCCGCCCCGGCGACTGCCTGGGCCTGGGCAACGGCCGGGCAGAGCAGGGTGGCGCAAAGCAGCAGGAAAAGGGGCAGGCGCCGAGCCCTGGAGGCCCTCGGCGCGATCGGTGACGTCATGGGGCGGCATTGTGCGTGAGCGCCTGCTGCCCGCAGGCCGGGAATGCACCAGCGGCCTGTCTGTTTGCATGCAGCCGGCGACAATCCGCGTTCACTCTTTTCAGCCCACCGTGATCCTGCGCTTCACCCTCGAACCCATAGACAACACGCGGCTGGCCCGTGTCTGCGGCAGCCTGGACGTGCATCTGCGCGAGATCGAGGCCGCCCTGGGCGTGAAGCTGGGCCGGCGCGACGCCGAGTTCCGCGTCGAGGGCCCCAAGGCCGCGGTCGAGCGTGTCAGGTCGCTGCTGGAGGCGCTTTACGAGCGCGCCCGCCGGCCGCTGCCGGCCGAAACGCTGCAACTCGCCCTCGTCGAGGCCAAGGCGCCGGCCGCCGCGGCCGCCGACAAGCCGGCTGGCGACGACGCGCTGGTGCTGCGCACCCGCCGCACCGACCTGTCGGCCCGCACGCCGCGCCAGCACCAGTATCTGCAGCAGATCCTGTCGCACGACATCACCTTCGGCCTGGGGCCGGCCGGCACGGGCAAGACCTTCCTGGCGGTGGCCTGCGCCGTGGACGCGCTGGAGCGTTCGACGGTGCAGCGCATCATCCTGACCCGCCCGGCCGTCGAGGCCGGCGAGCGCCTGGGCTTCCTGCCCGGCGACCTGACGCAGAAGGTCGACCCCTATCTGCGCCCGCTCTACGACGCGCTGTACGACCTGCTCGGTTTCGACCGCGTGACCAAGGCCTTCGAGAAGGGCCTGCTGGAAGTGGCGCCGCTGGCCTTCATGCGCGGTCGCACCTTGAACCACGCCTTCGTCATCCTCGACGAGGCGCAGAACACCACGCCCGAGCAGATGAAGATGTTCCTGACCCGCATCGGCTTCGGCAGCCGCTGCGTCGTCACCGGCGACACCAGCCAGATCGACCTGCCGCGCGGCGTGCAGTCCGGCCTCATCGATGCCGAGCATGTGCTGGCCAAGGTCAAGGGCATCGCCATGACGCGCTTCACCAGCGCCGACGTCGTGCGCCACCCGCTGGTGGCCCGCATCGTCGAGGCCTATGAGGCCAGGGCCAAACGCGAGGCGCGTGAAGCATGAAGCCCCTCGTCCAGCCGCACACCGCTGAACGCGGTGCGTCTGACCGGTCCCCCGGGGGGACGGCGATGCTCGCGGCATCGAGCCGCGAGCACATCGCCAGCGCGGGCCGGCTCGGGAGCGGCCCAGCGCTCGGCCCGCAAGACGTTGGTTTCATCCATCGCATCAGCCGCGAATGCGGAATGGAAAACTGAGATGCCCAAGCCGGAACTGAGCCTGTCGCTGCAATTTGCCGACCCCCGTCACCGCGCGCTGCTGCCGCGCCACAAGGTGATGCGCTTCATCCGCGCGGCGCTGGAACTGCCGGGCGAGATCGCCGTGCGCATCGTCGACGCCGAGGAGGGCCGCACGCTGAACCGCGACTTCCGCGGCAAGGACTACGCCACCAATGTGCTGACCTTCGACTATGCCCACGAGCCCGTCGTGGGCGCCGACCTCGTCATCTGCGCCGAGGTCGTGGAGAGTGAGGCGGCCGAGATGGGCATTGCGCTGCTCGACCACTACGCCCACATGCTGGTGCACGGCACCCTGCACGCCCAGGGCTATGACCACGAAGCCGACGACGAGGCCGAGGCCATGGAGGCCAGGGAGACGGAAATCCTGGCGGCGCTGGGCTTCGGGGATCCCTATAAACGTTAGTGCCCTCGCGTCCTAGGGGGCTGGAGCGGTGGACAGTCCCGGCATCCGACGAGTATGTTTGCGTCTCTGTCGCGATCCGCTCGGGAGACCCTCATGCTGAAGATGATCCGCCTCGCTGCCGCCGCAGCCAGCCTCTTTGCCGCGAGTGCCAGCCAAGCCGTCGTCATCTCCGGGGTGGACATCCCGCTGGGCCAGATCTTCGCGGTCACCCAGACCTACCAGAACGTGCCGCTGGGCGTGGGCGACACCTTGAGCGGCTACGGCAAGATCGACTCCATCAACTCGGCAGCCGTCGCCGGCCTGTGCACCGATTGCGAGCTCACCTACGTCTTCGGGGGCTACACGGTCGCGTCGATCAGCTCCAGCGAAGTGCGCTTCAGCGGCGGCTGGCTCAAGGTCTATGCGGGCTTCGGGGCCGACAACGACTTCACGACCCTGAATGCCGGCGGTTCGGCGGGCGACCTGGCCGAAGCGTCCAACGGCACCCTGTTCCTGTCCCTCAAGGGCCATGCTGTCGACGCCGCGGGCAATACCTTCGTCGCCACGGGCGTGGGCATTGGCACCACCACCCCGACAGGCTTCAGCACCGGCCTGCTGGATGTGGACACGGCCGCTGGCGGTGCGGCCAATGCCAACTTCAACTCCAACGGCGTGGCTGCCCTCTTCGGCGGCGGTCCGGCTGATGCCCAGCTCGGCTCGTCCTTTTCCGCCTTCGCGCCCCTGTATCCGGCCGAGTGTGCGGGCGGCGCGGCCTGCCTGCGCGGCAGCTCGAATGTCTTCGGGACCGTGACGGCCGTGCCCGAGCCCGAAACGGCGGCCCTGCTGCTCGGCGGTCTGGGCGTCATCCTGACGCTGGCGCGCCGCCGCCTGCGCTGAGCTCCGCCCCTAGCGGCTGCTGCTCAGATAGCGCTTGCGGCGGAAGATGAACCACAGGCCGAGCGCCAGCGCCAGGATAAGCAGCGAGGCCTCCCAGAAGCCGTTGGGGTTCTTGATCAGCGGCATCCACTCGAAGTTCATGCCGAAGATGCCGGTGATCAGGTTCAGCGGCAGGAAGATGGCCGTCAGCACCGTCAGCGTGCGCATGATGCCGTTGGTGCGGTGACCCAGCGCGCTGAAGTGCATCTGCACGGCCGACTCGGCGGAAGACTCCAGCCGGCGCACATGCGTCAGCACCCGCTCCACATGCTCCAGCACGTCGCGTGAACGCACCCGCAACAGCTCGCGCTCGCGCGTGACCTGCGGGTCGCCGTCGACCGGCCATTCATCCAGCGCGTCGATCCACTCCTGGATGGCGGCGCGCTGGTCCTCGCAGGTGTCTTCCAGGCGGTGCAGGGCGTCACGGCTTTCCAGCAGCAGCGGCCAGTCGTCGAACTCGCTGCTCTGGTCCAGCAGCACGCGCTGCAGTGTTCCCAGCTGGCGCGTCAGCAGGCGGCGCAATTCCAGATAGCTGTCCACCATGTGGTTGACCATGCGCAGCATCAGGTCAGCCGGGCTGGCGGGCAAGCGGGCGCTGCCGCGGGCCGGCGCCTTGTCGCGGCCCTCGATCAGCCGGTCCAGCTTCTGGGCGAAGAACTCGCGCACCTGGCAATCGGTCGGGTGCACGGTGACGAGCACACGGTCGAAGACGGCAAAGCCGACCGGGCTGGTGTCGATGGCGCGCAGCGCCCGCTGGGCCGAGGCCAGGGTGCCGTGCTCGTCGTCGACGAAGAGGTCCTGGCTGCCCGGCGCCGCAGCAAGGCGGCGGAACACCAGCATGTCGTACCAGGACGTGTAGTCGAAGTGCGAGGGCAGCTGGTTGTTGATGAGGTCGGACACATGCAGGTCGACGATATTGCCGCAGCCCCAGCGCACCAGCGCCTGCTGCGCCGCGGCTTCGCCCACTTCAAACTCACGGCGGCCATAGCCCAGCCACAGAAAGCCGCGCTCCGGCAGCGTCTCGGGCAGCGCCGGGAGCTCGCGGAAGCTGTCGGTCTCGATATGGAAGACCCGCACTGGCTCAAGCCCCCTTCAGCAGTCGCGCGGCGTCCAGCGCGAAATAGCTCAGCACGCCATCGGCGCCGGCGCGCTTGAAGGCCAGCAGCGACTCCATCATGACGGCGTCATGGTCCAGCCAGCCATTGGCGGCGGCGGCCTTGACCATGGCGTACTCGCCGCTGACCTGGTAGGCGAAGGTCGGCACGCGGAACTCGTCCTTCACGCGGCGCACGATGTCCAGGTAAGGCATGCCCGGCTTGACCATGACCATGTCGGCCCCCTCGGCCAAGTCCAGGGCCACTTCGCGCAGGGCTTCATCGCTGTTGCCGGGGTCCATCTGGTAAGTCTTCTTGTCTGCCTTGCCGAGGTTGGCAGCCGAGCCCACCGCGTCGCGGAAGGGGCCGTAGAAGCTGCTCGCGTATTTGGCGCTGTAAGCCATGATGCGCGTGTGAATATGGCCGCTCGATTCGAGCGCGGCTCGGATCGCGCCGATCCGGCCGTCCATCATGTCGCTGGGCGCGACGATGTCGACGCCGGCGTCGGCCTGCACGACGGCCTGCTTCGCCAGGATCTCGACCGTCGTGTCATTGAGGATGTAGCCACTCTCGTCGATGACGCCGTCCTGGCCGTGGCTGGTGAAGGGGTCCAGGGCCACGTCGGTCAGCACGCCGAGCTGCGGGAAGTGTTTTTTGAGCGCCCGCACCGCGCGCGGCACCAGGCCGTCGGGGTTCAGCGCCTCGGCGCCGTCGGGCGTCTTCAGCGCGGCATCGATGACGGGAAAGAGGGCAATGACCGGAATGCCCAGTTCGACGCACTGTTCGGCAGTGCGCAACAAATGATCGAGGCTCTGTCGCGACACGCCCGGCATGGACTTGACGGCGTCCAGGCGGTCTTCGCCCTCGTGGATGAAGACGGGGAGGATGAGGTCGTTCGCGCTTAACGAATGTTCACGCACCAGGGCGCGCGTGAAGGCGTCGCGACGCAGGCGGCGCGGGCGCGCCGCGGGGAAGGCGGGAGGGGAAAAAACGGAGCGGGCCAAGTCGAATCCTCAGGCTGCGGGGGGTGCGGCCCGGCGCGTGATGGTTGACACATCCAGACGTCATTTATTGCTGACGTCACCGCTCAAGCGCGCTAAACTGGTCCGCGAATGATAGCCGCAAGGTGGTCGTTCCCTGCTTTTCCTCCCTGAGCAGGAGCCTTAGCGTGATGACAGCGATAAGGCTTTCTCGGCCCCGGTCTTGAACCGGGGCTTTTTTTTAGCTTTGCCCAGGCGCCATGCGCCCTCACGACACCATCGCTACGCGATGTCGCCGTGGTGTCGTTGCACGACACGGGCACGCTACAACGACCTCTCGGTCGTTGACGTCTGCACGTCAAGTTGGCAACGAAGCTGGCTGCCCATAATGCGGCCATGCTCTGGGTCAAAGCCTTTCACATCGTCTTCGTCGCCGCCTGGTTTGCCGGCCTGTTCTATCTGCCGCGCATCTTCGTCAACCTGGCCATGGTGCCGGCCGACAGCCATGCCGAGCGGGAACGCCTGCTGCTGATGGCGCACAAGCTGCACCGCTTCAGCAGCATCCTGATGGGCGTGGCCCTGCTGCTCGGCATCTGGGTGCTGGTGGGCTGGGGCGCCAGCCGCTTCGCCGGCAGCTACTGGCTGCACGCCAAGATGCTGCTGGTCGTCGGCGTCATCGGCTATCACCACATGAACCGACGCCTGCTGCGCAGCTTCGAGGGCATGTCCAACAAGCGCAGCCATCGTTGGTTCCGCGTCTACAACGAGACCGCCGTGGTCCTCTTCGCCGTCATCGTCGTGCTGGTGACGGTCAAGCCGTTCTGAACGCGCGAACGGGCATCGCGATGCGTCGCCGCCAAAGCTCCGCCACCTGGCTGCTGCTGGCCCATATGGGGCTGGTGGTCTATGCCAGCCTCTACCCCTTCTGGCCCTGGCGCTGGCCGCCCGGCATGGGCCTGCCCTGGCTGTTCGGCCTGCCGTGGCCCCCGCGCTTCTGGGCCTTCGACGTCGAGGCCAACCTGATCGGCTACATCCCCCTGGGCCTGCTCGGCTTTGCGGCGGCGATACGTTCGGGCCGGGGCCTGCGCGGCGCCCTGCTGCTCGGGCTGCTGCCCGGGCCCGCCCTGTCTTTCCTGATGGAGACGCTGCAGTTCTTCGTGCCGGGCCGCGTGCCTTCGCTGTCGGACTGGGCTTTGAACTCCGCCGGCAGCACGCTGGGGGCGGCCCTGGGCTTGGTGCTCAGCGGCCTGGGCGGACTGGAGCGTTGGGAGGATGTGCGCGACCACTGGTTCGGCGCCAGCAGCGCGCCGGCCCTGGCCCTGCTCGCGCTGTGGCCACTGGCCCTGCTGTATCCGACGCCGCTGCCCTTCGGCCTCGGCCAGTGGCTGCCCTGGTGGCGAGAGATGCTGCTCGACGCGCTGGCCGGCACGCCCTGGGCGCTGAACTGGGGCGATGCCGTCACCATCGAGCACGAGTTGCCGCCGGGCCTGGAGGCGCTGGCCATCGCCCTGGGCCTGCTCGCGCCGGTGCTGCTGATGATCACCGTCGCCCGCCCCGGCCTGCGCCGCCTGGCCCTGGCCGGCGGTGCGGTGCTGCTGGGCCTGCTGGGCACGGCGACGTCCACCGCCATGGCCTTCGGGCCCGATCACGCCTGGGCCTGGCTCAGCGAGGCGACACGGCCCGGCGTGGGCCTGGGTGTCATGCTGGCCCTGCTGGCCTGCCTGCTGCCTTCGCGCGTCGCGGCCGCCCTGGGTCTGTTCGCGCTGTGCGCCCTCATCGGCCTCATCAGCCTGGCGCCGAGCGACCCCTATCTGGCCCTGAACCTGCAGGCCTGGGAGCAGGGGCGCTTCATCAATCTCTACGGCCTGACGCGCTGGGTCGCCTGGACGTGGCCTTTCGTTGCACTCCTGTGGCTCACGGCCCGCCTGGTCCAAAAACCCCAGTGAGACAATCTCCGGCGATGAGTTACTACGAGCGCCACGTCTTCTTCTGCCTGAACCAGCGCACCAATGGCGAGGCCAGCTGTGGCGACCATGACGCGCAAGGCGGCTTCGACCACTGCAAGTCCCGCGTCAAGCAGCTCGGCCTGGCCGGCAAGGGCGGTGTGCGCGTCAACAAGGCAGGTTGCCTGGACCGCTGCGCTGGCGGGCCGGTCGCCGTCGTCTACCCGGACGCCGTCTGGTATTCCTGGGTCGACAAGAGCGACATCGACGAGATCGTCGAGAGCCATCTGCGCGACGGCCGGGTCGTCGAGCGACTGGTGCTGCCGGATTCCGTCGGCCGATGAATTCCCAGACCGAAAAGCGCCTCGTCCCCGGCCCGGTCGGCCAGATCGAGGTGGCCATCGACCTGCCACCCGACGGCGTTGCGCCGCTCGGCACGGCCCTGATCTGCCATCCCAACCCGACCCAGGGCGGGACCATGGACAACAAGGTCGTGCAGACGCTGGCCCGCGCCTTCATCCAGCTCGGCTGGCGGGCGGTGCGCTTCAACTTCCGCGGCATCGGCAAGTCTGAAGGTGGCTGGGACGAAGGCCGCGGCGAGGTCGATGATGCGTTGGCCGTGCTCGACGCCGTGCTGCCCTCGGGCGAGGCGCTGATCCTGTCGGGCTTCTCCTTTGGTGGCTATGTCGCCTCGCGCGCTGCCCAGCGCCTCAGCACACCGGCCCGGCGCCTCGTCCTCGTCGGCCCCGCGACGAGCCGCTTCGACACCGCCGCCGTGCCGGCCGACACGGTGGTCATCCACGGCGAGGTCGACGACGTTGTGCCGCTTACCGCGGTGCTCGATTGGGCACGGCCGCAGAACCTGCCCGTCACCGTCGTCCCCGGTGTCGGCCATTTCTTCCATGGGCAGCTGCCGCTGCTCAAGTCCCTTGTGGTGCGCGCGTTCGATCCCACGAAGATCTAGTCGCTGCGTCTGAACAGATCCATGAAAAGACTGCTTGCTGCTTTCCTCGCCACGCTCGCCCTGACCGCCCAGGCCCAGGCCCCCCAGCCGCCCGAACTCGCGGCGCGCAACTATGTGCTGATGGACCTGACGACGCACAAGACCCTGGCCGAGCGCGATGCCGACACGTCCCAGGACCCGGCCTCGCTGACCAAGCTGATGACGGCCTATGTCGTCTTCGGTGCCTTGAAGGAAAAGAAGCTGACGCTGGAGCAGACCCTGCCGGTGTCCAAGCGCGCCTGGGACGAGCGCAAGGGCGACCCCTCGCTGATGTTCATCGACACGACGATGACGCCCAAGGTCGACGAGCTGCTGCGCGGCCTCGTCATCCAGAGTGGCAACGACGCCGCCGTGGCGCTGGCTGAGGGCGCGGCCGGTTCGGTCGAGAACTTCGTACAGCTGATGAACCGTCAGGTCCAGGCCTGGGGCCTGAAGAACACCGAGTTCAAGAACGTGACCGGCGTGACCGAGCCCGGCCATCGCAGCAGCGCGCGTGATATCGCCGTGATCGCCGCCCACATCATCACGGACTACCCCGAGTACTACGCCTACTACTCGCAGCGCGACTACACCTACAACAAGATCCGCCAGGACAACCGCAACCTGCTGCTGCGCCGCGACCCGACGGTGGACGGCATGAAGACCGGCTACACCGAGGCGGCGGGCTATTGCCTGGTGTCCAGCGCCAACCGCGACTTCCCCAACGGCAAGCGCCGCCTGCTGAGCGTCGTCATGGGTACGTCGTCCAAGGAAGCCCGCGCCAGCGAGAGCCAGAAGCTGCTGAACTGGGGCTACACGGCCTTCGATGCGGTCAAGATCTTCGATGCCGGCAAGGCGATCGCCACCGTGCCGGTCTGGAAGGGCGAGGCCAAGGAGGCCAGGCTCGGCGCCGCCGACGCCATCTTCGTCGCCGTGCCGCACGGCGATGCCGCCAAGTTGCAGACGCAGGTCGAGCGCACCGAACCGCTGGTCGCGCCGCTCAACAAGGGCCAGCGCGTCGGCACCCTGCGCGTGACGACGACAGCAGGCGCGCCGGTGGCCGAAGTGCCACTGATCGTGCAGGAAGCCGTGCCCGGCGCCGGCCTGTTCGGCCGCGCCTGGGATTCGTTGCGTCTTTGGATCAAATGAACGAGCCCCTCGCCCAGTCGCGCAGCGCTGAACGCGCGCGCACCTGGTCGGTCTTGCAGACCGCGCTGCGGCATTGCCGCAGCTCTTCGGCAGGCACAAGACGCCCACTGGGCGTCTTGAGTCCGGCCTCAGCCCCCTGGGGGACGGCGATGCTTGCGGCGTCGAGCCGCAAGCACATCGCCCAAGCGGGCCGGCTCGGGAGCGGCCCAGCGCTCGGCCCGGAATGCCTTGGAATAACTGAAGAGACGTTGCCATGAATCTGCCACCCGACATTCCGCCCGAGCAGTCGCTGATCGAGTACCCCTCGCAGTTCCCGATCAAGGTCATGGGCGCCCATGTCGAGGGCTTCGTCGAAGCCATCGCCCACGTCGCCCGCCAGTTCGATCCGGCCTTCGATGCGGCCACCATCGAGCAGCGCCCGAGCAAGGGCGGCAACTACCTGGGCCTGACGATCACCATCACGGCCACCAGCCGCGAGCAACTCGACGAGATCTACCGCACCCTGACCACGCATCCCATGGTCAAGGTCGTGCTCTGATCAACTGGCCGCCTCGGCGTCCCGCATCGCCTTGAGCTTGGCCTTGGCCGCGTCGTCGCCGTTCCTGGCCGCCACGTCGTACCAGTAGCGCGCCAGCCTGTCGTCGGCCTCGACGCCCGACCCCGTCTCGAACATCGACGCGACGATGTATTGCGCGCCGACGTCGCCGGCCTTGGCGGCTTCCAGATACCAGCGGTGCGCCTGCGCCATGTCCTGGGCGCGGCCGCGGCCCAGGAAGTAGCAGGTGGCGGTGGCCAGTGCGCCGTCGCCGCTGCCATGTTCAGCCGCCTGCTCGAACCAGCCGCAGGCCGCCTTCGGGTCGGGCCGGCCGCGGCGGCCCTGCTCGATCATCTCGCCCAGGGCGTTCTCGGCCGGCGCCAGCTTCTGGGCCGCCGCGCGCTGCAGCAGCTGCCAGGCCTTGGCATCGCTGGCGCCCGGCAGCTCCTTGCGCAGATTCATCATCGCGAGGTTGAACTGGCCCAGCGCCTCGCCGCGCCGGGCGGATGCGGCAAAGCCCTTGGCGGCGGCCTTCATGTCGCCCTCGTCGTAGGCGGTCAGCGCGTCGGACAGGGTGGCGGCCTGGGTCAGCGAGGCGGCGAGCAGCAGGGCGGCGATCAGTGGCATCTTCATCGGGTCGAGTCGTCCAGGCAAAGCGAAGGCTTACAGCGGCTGCCTATGATGCCCGCATGATCGTCAAGACCCTCGGGCGGGTCGATTACCTGCCCACGCTGGAGGCCATGCGCGCCTTCACGGCAGCGCGAGATGCCGACACGCCGGACGAGCTCTGGCTGTGTGAGCACCCGCCCACTTTCACGCAAGGCCTCGCTGGCAAGCCTGAGCACCTGCTGCTGCCGGGCGACATCCCCGTCGTCGCCACCGAGCGCGGCGGCCAGGTGACCTATCACGGCCCTGGCCAGATCACCGCCTACCCGCTGATCGACCTGCGGCGCCAGGGCATCTTCGTCAAGGAATACGTCTTCCGCCTGGAGACGGCGATCATCCAGACGCTGGACGGCTATGGCGTGACCGGCCTGCGCGTCGGCGGTGCGCCCGGCATCTATGTGCGCCCCGGCGACCCCGGCAGCCATGCCGCGCTGGCCGGTCCGGCCGACCCTGAGAATGCGTTCCGGGGCCTGGCCAAGGTGGCCGCGCTGGGCATCAAGGTCAGCCGCCATTGCACCTATCACGGCCTCGCGTTGAACGTGGCGATGGACCTGGAACCCTTCCTGCGCATCAACCCGTGCGGATACGAAGGGCTGGAAACCACGTCTCTCGATAAACTCGGGGTTTTCACCGACTGGCCGACCGCGGCCGGCCGGCTTGCCGAGCGACTCTCGGCCCAATTCGAAGTCCCGACGTCCTGACCATGTCCGACACCACCACTTACGACCCGACGATCAAGCAAAAGGCCGAGGCCAAGACCTCCCGCATCCCGATCAAGATCGTGCCGGCCGAGGTGCTGAAGAAGCCGGACTGGATCCGCGTCAAGGCCGGTTCGCCGACGACCCGCTTCTACGAGATCAAGCAGATCCTGCGCGAGCACAAGCTGCACACGGTCTGCGAAGAGGCTTCCTGCCCCAACATCGGCGAATGCTTCGGCAAGGGCACGGCCACCTTCATGATCATGGGTGACAAGTGCACCCGCCGCTGCCCCTTCTGCGACGTCGGCCACGGCCGGCCCGACCCGCTGGATGTCGACGAGCCGCTGAACCTGGCCAAGACGATTGCCGCGCTCAAGCTCAAGTACGTCGTCATCACCAGCGTCGACCGCGACGACCTGAAGGACGGCGGTGCGGGCCATTTCGCCGAGTGCATCACCAAGGTCCGCGAGCTCAGCCCCGCGACGCAGATCGAAGTGCTGGTGCCGGACTTCCGCGGCCGCGCCGACCGCGCGCTCAACATCCTGAAGGCCGCGCCGCCGGACGTGATGAACCACAACCTGGAAACCGCGCCGCGCCTGTACAAGGAAGCGCGCCCGGGCTCCGACTACGAGTTCAGCCTCAACCTGCTGAAGCGCTTCAAGGAAGAAGTGCCGGGCGTGCCGACCAAGAGCGGCATCATGGTCGGCCTGGGCGAGACCGACGACGAGATCCGCCAGGTGATGCGCGACATGCGGGCGCACAACATCGACATGATCACCATCGGCCAGTACTTGGCTCCGTCGGGCCACCACCTGCCGGTGCGCCGCTATGTGACGCCGGACAGCTTCAAGCAGTTCGAGAAGGAAGCCTACGAGCTCGGCTTCACGCACGCCGCCGTCGGCGCCATGGTGCGTTCGAGCTACCACGCCGACGAGCAGGCCCACGCGGCGCTCAATCCGACGGTCAGCTCCAGCGCTGCCTGATCAGGACCGCCTGGGCCGGGGCTGCGGCGCCATCGGCGGCGGCTCAGGCGTGTCGTTCAGGCGCAGGAACTTGAAGCCGGACAGTTGCGGCTTGTTTTGCCCGGCCTGGCGCGCGTCGCGCTCGGCCATGCGAGCGATGAAGCCTTGCAGCGTCTCCTCGCGCACCTGGGGTTCGGCCGAGTGCAGCAAGTGGCGTGAACCGTCCGCTCCGGTGACGATGAGGCCGACATGCGAGGCCCAGGATTCGCCGCCACGGCTGGAGATGATGTTGACGAAGTCGCCGTCCTGCAGCTGCGCTTCGATGGCCGCGACGTCCTGCTTGGCGACATAGACGTCGTCGAAGTCCTGGACCGGGATGTCGCGCCGGATCTTGAACTGCTTGAGCAGGAAGGCCTGGCGGTTGATGCGCTGGCGATAGGCCTGGGTCGGCGCACCCAGCGTGGCGGTGACGTCGGTCACCAGCCAGCGGTTGGCGATATTCCAGTCCGCCTCGGTGTAGTGGTTGCGCGTGGCCGTGCCGATGACGCCGTCGCGGTAGCGGATGCGCTGCAGCATCCAGAAGAACTCCTCCCACGACGCGCTCAGCGCCATCGCATAGGTGTGCTCGGCGAACACGACGCAGTCGCTCTTGCTCAGGTCGAACAGCGGCTGGGCGTCGTAGGTCTCGTAGGGGAACTCGCCCAGCAGGAAGAGCTCGTAGGGCTGGCCGATGTTCTTGCGCGCCAGCGCCGCGATGCGTTGGCGCAGGTTCGGTTGGTCCAGTTGCTGCCAGGCCAGGAAGCGGCCAACCTCGGCCGGCTGCATCTTGTACAGGGGCTTGTTGAGCAGGCCAGCCAGCTCGGTGGCGCTCAGCCCGGCCTTGCTCGCGCTCGCCAGCTGGGCGGCGGTGGGCTCGATACGGGGCGGTTCAGGAGGCAGCGGCGGTTGATGGGCGCAGGCCGCGAGCAGCAGCGAGAGGGCGAGGGCGCCAAGCGTCTTTTGCATCGGCGCAGTGTCAGCCCAGTAGTGCCTCCGTGGGCATGAGAGCTTGTGGGGCGGCCATAACGTCAGGATGCACCGGCCTGCGCGCGCAGGGCCTCGATGAGCACCCGCGTCTTGCGTGGCGGCTGGCGCGCGGCCGGGTAGAGGGCGTGGACGCCGCCTTCTGGCAGCTGCCAGCCCGGCAGCAGGCGCACGAGGCGGCCGGCGGTGAGGTCGTCGGCAACCAGATAGTCCGGCAGCATCGTGAAGCCGCCGCCCGCCAAGGCGGCGCTGCGCAGCGCCGATGCGGTGTTGAAGGAAAGCCGGGCCTGCAAGTGCGGCTGCTGGTCGGCCTGGCCTGCGGCGCTGAAGCGCCACAGCAGCGGCTGCGCCAGTACCGACAGTGCCAAAAAGGGCAGGGCGGCGAGATCGGTCGGCTCGGCAGGCGGGCTGCGGTCTTCCAGTAGGGAGGGGCTGGCGACGACCTGCTGGCTGAAGCTGCCGATGCGGCTGGCGCGCAGCTCCGAGTCGGCGAGCTGGCCGATGCGGATGGCCACGTCGATCTGCTCGGCGACGAGATCCAGCGGCCGGTCGACGGCGAGTACGTCGATCTGCAATTGCGGGTGTCGGTGCGACAGCGCGACGGTGATCGGCGCCAGCACGCGCTCAGCGTAGTCGACCGGCGCCGTCACGCGCAGCCGGCCGCGCGGCTCGACGGTGTCGCCCGCGGCGGCGGCAATCGCCGCTTCGGCATCGGCCACGATCTGGCGCGCTGCGTCGAAGAAGCCTTCGCCCGCCTCGGTCAGGCGCAGGGACCGCGTCGTGCGCAGCAGCAGGCTGGCGCCGACCTCGCGCTCCAGGCGCTGCATGTGGGCGCTGACCATGGTGGTGGCGATGCCGAGCCGACGGGCAGCGGCGCTCAGTGAGCCGGCCTCGACGACGGCGACGAAGACGGCCAGGCGGTTGAGGTTGACGTCGGCGAGGGAGTTGATGGCAATCTTCCACTCAAAGTGCAAGGTGCTTGCAGGATAGCGCGGCTACCGGGGAGTCCGCGCGGGTCGCACACTGGGAGCATTCCCTGAGGAGATCGTCATGAACCGCCCCATCTTCCATCGCAGCATCCAAGTCAATGGCCTGAACCTGTTTTACCGCGAGGCCGGCCCGGCGGACGCGCCGACACTGTTGCTGCTGCACGGTTTCCCGTCGTCGTCGCGTCAGTATGTGAAGCTGATGGAGGCGCTGGCCGACCGCTACCACCTCGTCGCGCCGGACTATCCGGGCTTTGGCCTCAGCGATGCGCCGCCGGCTGCCGAATTCGGCTACAGCTTCGACCGCCTGGCGGACGTCGTCGAGGGCTTCTGCGAGGCGCTGGGCCTGGACCGCTTCGTCGCTTATCTGTTTGACTTCGGCGCGCCCATCGGCCTGCGACTGGCCGAGCGCCACCCCGAATGGATCACCGGCCTGGTGATCCAGAACGGCAATGCCTACGAGGAGGGACTGAGCGCGATGGCCCGCGACATGGTGGCGCTGCAACCCGGCCGGCCGGGGGCTTCAGAAGCCGTCATGGGCATCTTGACCGCCGACGTCACGCGCATGCAGTACGAGGGCGGCACCCGTGAGCCGGCGCGTATCGCCCCCGAAGGCTGGCTGCTGGATCAATATTTTCTGGACTTGCCGGGCCGCAAGGCCATCCAGGTCGACCTGGCGCTGGACTACCACCGCAATGTGGAGCGCTACCCGGCGTGGCAGGCCTGGCTGCGTGAGCATCAGCCGCCTGCGCTGGTCGTCTGGGGGCGTAACGACGCCTTTTTCCCTGCGGCGGGCGCCGAGGCCTATCTGCGTGACCTGCCCGAGGCCGAACTGCATCTGCTCGACACGGGGCACTTCGCGCTGGAAGAGGAGGTGGAATTCATCGCGGCGCGCATGGCCGCCTTCGTCGACGGGCTTTAAGCCTCGGCCAGCAGCTGCTCGATGAGCCCATGCAGCGCGGCGAAGTCGGGTTCGCCGACAAAGCGCTTGACGATCTCGCCGCGCTTGTTGATGAGGAAGGTCGTCGGCGTCATCTGCACCGAGCCGAAGGCCTGGGCGACGCTGCCGGTGTTGTCGATGGCGACGCCAAAGGGCAGCTTGCGCGTCTCGGCGTACTTGGCGACGAAGGCCGGCGGGTCGTAGCTCATGGCCACGGCCACGGTGTCCAGGCCGCGGGCCTTGAACTTGTCGTGGGTGGCGACGATCTGCGGCATTTCCTTCACGCAGGTCGCGCAGCTGGTAGCCCAGAAGTTCACCAGCATGACCTTGCCTTTCCAGTCCCGCGAGCTGGCCTTCTGGCCATCCAGCAGCACATAGTCGACGGCAGGCGCCTGTTCGCGGGCACAGCCCGCCAGCGCGGCAGCGCAAATCAGGGCGGAGGCAAGGGCGCGGCGGGACAACATGAGCGGATTCTAGAGAAGCCGCTAAACCCTCTTGGCCAGCTCGAACATCAGCAGCGACGGCAGGGCGTCGGGCAGGTGGCGGCGCGAGATGCGGGCCACGCCGTCGCCGGTGGCCGTGGACAGCTGGGTGCGGTGCTCGCCGTCGAACATCTCGACGAAGGCAAAGTCCGGCGCGTCGCGCATGATGCCGGCGATGAGCTGCAGCAGGGGCTCGCTCATCTGCGCCGCGTCGAACAGCATGGCGTGGGGCAGGCCTTCGCGGCAGAACTGCTCGGCCTCGGCCACGCTGCCGACCACGTCCACCAGCATGCCCATATGTCGCACGGCGGCCTGGGCCTCGGTGCGCATGTCGCGGTGGGCCGACACGATCAGCAGCTGGCAGCCCGCCAGCGGCCGCGAATTGCCGCCCATGCGCTCGGCCTCGGCTTCGAGGCGGGCATGGGTGCTGTCGGGCGGCGGCGCTTCCTCGGGCGCCAACTGATTGAACTCCAGCGTCAGCAGCGTGATGCCAGCCTCCTGCTCGCGCAGCGGCAGCACGCCCAGCGTGATGGCCGTCTGCTCCAGCAGGCGCCAGGCCAGGGAATCCAGCCCCGGCGTGGGGGCATGCGGGTCGGCATCGTCGCTGAGCAATTCCAGCGAGCGGTGGGCGAAGCGGCAGCTCAGCCGCGCCTTGACCGGCCAGGGCGTCAGATCCAGTCGCAGGTCGACGGAGGAGTGCGTATTGGCCAGCGCCCAGTCCATCAGCGCATTCAGCAGGCCGAAGAGCAGCGCGCCGTCGGCCCAGATCTCGACGGGCTTGAGTGATTGGCGCACCTGCACCCCGCGGGCCTGCGTCTCGCGGCTGCGCTGGGCGAGCACGCTGCGCAGCATCTGGGTGAGGTGCTGGCGCTCGCGATTCAGGCGCAGGCGGCCGGAGGCGAGGCGGGACAGCTGTTGGCCGAGCATGCCGGCCGTGCGGGCGTCGTCCACGCTGCGCTTCAACAGGCGCAGGCCGCGGCGGTCGATCTGGCCGGTGGTGGCGAGGTTCTGGATCTGCTCCAGCGCCGCGCTCAGCGGTCCGGCGATCTCGGCACCGAGTTGCTGGACGATGTCCGCCCACTGGACCGGTGAAGGCTCAGGCATGACATCGTTGGCGGCACTCGCTGGCGCTGAAGAAGGTGGCGTGGACATGACCCGGTGGCTGCGGACCCGAGGCGGATGGTTCTAGGTGGTTGGCCCACCTCGGTGCGTGAGCGCATGCTGAGGACAGGAGAGCGCTACCTCCATCCCCCACGCAGGGGGAAACCCTTGGTTCAGGGGTGGGTTAGCCCTCACGCAATGACACCGCTGTTACGCCAGTTTGTGATTTCTTCCACAGTACAGCCCGCTTCTCGCAACAACTCGTCGCTGTGCTGGCCCAACAGCGGCGGTGCATGGCGGTAGCTGATCGGCGTCGCCGACAGCTTCATCGGGCTGGCGATGAGCCTCAGATCGGGCGTCAGGGGGTGGGGCATGGGAACCACGGCACCCCGAGCTTGCGCCTGCGGGTCGGCCAGCGCCTCACCAATAGAGTTGATCGAGCCGCAGGGCACCTTGGCGGCCTCCAGCGCGGCCAGCCAGTCGTTGCGGGGGCGCTGGCGGACGGCGTCTTCCAACTGGGGCACGAGGATGGCGCGGTTGCGCACGCGTTCCGAGTTGGTCGCGAAGCGCGGGTCGGTGGCCCAGTCCGGCCGGCCGGCGATGTCGCAGAACTTGGCGAACTGGCGGTCATTGCCGACAGCCAGGATCAGGTGACCGTCGCTGGCCTCGAAGACCTGGTAGGGCACGATGTTCTGGTGGGCATTGCCCATGCGGCCGGGCGCCTGGCCGCTGCAGAGGTAGTTGCTGCCCAGGTTGGCCAGCATGGCGAGCTGGGTGTCCAGCAGGGCCATGTCGATGAGCTGGCCCTGACCGGTGGCGTCGCGGTGGCGCAGTGCGGCCAGGATGGCGACGGTGGCATACATGCCGGTGAAGAGATCGGACACGGCCACGCCCACCTTCTGCGGGCCGCCGCCGGGCAGGTCGTCCCGCTCGCCGGTCACGCTCATCAGCCCGCCCATGCCCTGCACGGCATAGTCATAGCCGGCGCGCTCGGCGTAGGGGCCCGTCTGGCCGAAGCCGGTGATGGAGCAGATGACGAGACCGGGGTGCTCGGCCAGCAGGCTTTGCGCGTCCAGGCCATAGCGGGCCAGGTCGCCGACCTTGAAGTTTTCGACGAGCACGTCGACCTGCGCCGCCAGCTTTCGCACGATGACCTGGCCCTCGGGGGTGGCCAGGTCGACGGCCAGCGAGCGCTTGTTCCGGTTGGCGCCCAGGAAATAGGCGGCCTCAGAAGTGTCCCGGCCGTCGGCGTCCTTCAGATAGGGCGGGCCCCAGGCGCGGGTGTCGTCACCGCTGCCGGGGCGTTCGATCTTGATGACGTCGGCGCCGAGGTCGGCCAGCGTCTGCGTGCACCAGGGGCCGGCCAGCACGCGGGACAGATCCAGCACGCGCACGCCTGCCAGGGCTTGGGGAGAAGGCATTTCTTGCATTGCGGAATTGTCCTCGGGCCGCTGTCGATAATTCGCCCATGCCTTGCCGCCCGACCGCCGGATTTGCCCTAATGCTGAGCTTGCTCGCGGCTTGCCAGCCGGCGCTGAACTGGCGCGAAGCCAGGCCGGCCGGCTCCGGCGCCGTGGCGCTCTTCCCCTGCAAGCCCGACGTCGACCAGCGCCACGCCAGGGCCGGCCAGGGCGCGATGGGCCTGGCTCAATGCGAAGCCGGCGGTGGGCGCTTCGCGCTGTCCTGGGCCGACGCACCCGACCCGACCCAGGCCGGCCCGGCTCTGAAGGCCATGCCCCAGGCCCTGGCCGGCAAGCTCGGCCAGCCGCTGCCGCCGGGCCAGGCGCTGCAGGTGCCGGGCATGACGCCGATGCCGGAGGCTGTGGAGTACCGCCTGGCGGGTGCGGCTGGCGTCACGCGCGTGGCGGTGTTCGCCCATGGCGGCCGCGTCTATCAGGCGCTGATGACGCTGCCGCAGGACGATGCGGGCGCATGGGAAAGCTTTCGCGCCGGCTTGGCCATCGAGACCGCCCGCTAACATCCCGCCCCATGCCCAACTTGCTTGTGATCGCCCACGCACCGCTGGCCTCCGCGCTGCGGCAGGTGGCCGAGCACACCTTTCCCGACTGCGCGCCCACACTGGCCGTGCTGGACGTCGATGCCGGCATGTGCGCGGATGACGTCGAGACGGCTGCCCGCGCGTTGATGGCCGAGGCCGGCCAGCCCGAGTGGCTGGTGCTGACCGACGTGTTCGGCGCCACGCCCAGCAACGGCGCCCAGCGTTTGGCGGGAGAGCAGGTGCAGGTGCTGAGCGGTGTCAGCGTGCCCATGCTTTGGCGCACTCTCTGTTATGCCAGCCAGAAGCCTTTGACCGAGCTGGCACGGCGCGCCATGCAGGGCGCGGTCAGCGGCATCGTCGCCATGCCTCCCTTGCCCCCCGACGAATGATCAAGTCCACCCTCACCATCAGCAACAAGCTGGGTCTCCACGCACGCGCTTCGGCCAAGCTGACCAAAATGGCCGGCAGCTTCAAGTGCGAGGTTTATATGAGCCGCAACGGGCGCCGCGTGAATGCCAAGAGCATCATGGGCGTCATGATGCTGGCCGCCGGTATCGGCGCCACGGTCGAACTGGAGACCGATGGCGAGGACGAGCAGGCGGCCCAGGACCAGATCACCGCCCTCGTCAACGACAAGTTCGGCGAAGGTCAGTGATCAACCGAGGATGCGTTTGAAGCGTGCGGGCAGGTCGGCCGTGCGCAGCAGCAGCGGCAGGTCGGCGGTGTTGAAGTCGGGGTCCCAGGCAGGTTCGCCCATCAGCTTGGCGCCGCAGCGCAGATAGCCTCGGATCAGGGCCGGCGGCTCGACGACGAGGTCCTGGCGCAGATGCTGGATGGGCAGGGGCAGGCGCGGGCGCACCTGGCAGTCGATGGGCGCGAGGTGGTCGGCGGCGATCTGCTTCCACAGGCTGGCTGCGAAGTGGCCGCCGTCGCGCATGCTGACGCTGGCGCAGCCGATGACGGTGTCCAGGCCATTGCGGGCCATGAATTCGGCCAGCGCGCCCCAGAGGGCAATGATGGCGCCGCCGCCGCGGTGGTCGGCATGCACGCAGGAGCGGCCGATCTCCGCCACGCGGGAGCGCAGGCCGCGCAGCCGGGTCAGGTCGAACTCGGTGTCGCTGTAGAAGCCGCCGGCGCGTTTGGCGGCCGCCGGGGTCAACACGCGGTAGGTGCCCACGACGGGGCCCGGCTCGCCGTCTTCACCCTCCGCGCGCACCAGCACATGCTCGCAATGGGCATCGAAGAGATCGATGTCCAGACCCACCGGCGCGCCCTTCGGGCTGGGCAGGCGGGCACCCATCTCGACAGCGAAGACCTGGTAGCGCAGCGCCTGGGCTTCGCGCACTTCGGCTTCGCTCTGGGCCCAGCTCACGCTGAGGCGGGTGGAGGGCGCGCGCTGCGGGCGTTGCAGGGCAGGGGCATGCGGCAGCGCATGGGTGACGATCAGACTGCGGTTCATGCCCGGCATGCTGGGCCGGCGGTTTGACGCTGCGGTGAAGCCCCTATGAAAAAACCATGACGTTGGAGCGCCCCGGCTGCGGCTACATTGGGGATTGATCTGCGGAGGATGCTGATGAGTTTTCAGGTGTTCGGCATTGCGGTCTCACGCGGCGTGGCGATCGGTCGAGCGGTGCTGATCGCTTCCAGCCGTGTCGACGTGGCCCACTATTTCGTGGCGCCCGACGAAGTCCAGTCGGAGATCGCGCGTCTGCTGCGTGCGCGTGACGCCGTGGTGCTGGAGCTCGAGACGTTGCGCGACGAGCTGCCGGCCGACGCGCCTCACGAACTCGCTGCGCTGCTGGACGTGCACCTGATGCTGCTGCACGACGAGGCCCTGACCGGCAGCGCCAGCCAATGGATTGTCGAGCGCCACTACAACGCCGAGTGGGCGCTGTCCGCCCAGCTCGAGGTGCTGGCGCGCCAGTTCGACGAGATGGAGGACGACTATCTGCGCGAGCGCAAAGCCGACCTGGAACAGGTCGTGGAGCGCGTACTGCGTGCGCTGGCCCACGAGCAGGGCGACACGCCGACACCGGTGACGCCGCGCGACTTCGGCGGGGAGGACCCCTTGCTGCTGGTAGCGGCCGACATCGCGCCGGCCGACATGATCCAGTTCAAGCGCAGCGTCTTCCGCGGCTTCATCACCGACATCGGCGGCAAGACTTCGCACACCGCCATCGTCGCGCGCAGCATGGACATCCCGGCGGTGGTCGGCACCCGTGAAGCGTCGCGCCTCATCATGCAGGACGACTGGGTCATCATCGATGGCGACGCCGGTACCGTCATCGTCAACCCCTCGCCCATCGTGCTGGAGGAGTACCGCTTCCGCCAGCGCCAGAGCGAACTGGAGCGGGCCCGTCTTGGCCGCCTGCGCCACACGCCCGCCGTCACGATGGACGGCGAGCACATCGAACTGCACGCCAATATCGAAATGCCTGCAGATGCCGAGTCGGCCGTCGAATCCGGCGCGACCGGCGTCGGACTGTTCCGCAGCGAATTCCTGTTCATGAACCGGGAAGGTGAGCTGCCGAGCGAGGACGAGCAGTTCGCCGCCTACAAAGCGGCGGTGCTGGCAATGAAAGGCATGCCGGTCACGATTCGCACCGTCGACGTGGGCGCCGACAAGCCTCTGGACCGGCTGACGGTCAACGAACTGCGCCACGAACATGTGCTCAACCCGGCCATGGGCCTGCGTGCCATCCGCTGGAGCCTGGCGGAGCCCAGCATGTTCCGCCAGCAGCTGCGCGCCATCTATAGAGCGAGCGCCTTCGGCAAGGTCAAGCTGCTGATCCCCATGGTGGCCCATTTGTCGGAAGTT
Organism: Roseateles sp. P1_C1_2; assembly: GCF_056406535.1. NCBI lineage: Bacteria > Pseudomonadati > Pseudomonadota > Betaproteobacteria > Burkholderiales > Sphaerotilaceae > Roseateles > Roseateles sp. P1_C1_2. The sequence goes on along the minus strand of NZ_JBFUAB010000016.1, from coordinate 1,757 downwards.
CGGCAGATCGTGGAGACGGTGCGCAAGGTGCAACAGCAGCTCACCGATGCCGGCCACGCCTACACCCGCGTCGAGCTCGGCGTCATGATCGAGATCCCGGCGGCCGCCGTCATGCTGCCGCTGCTGTTGCGGCACGTGGATTTCGTGTCCATCGGCACCAACGACCTGATCCAGTACACGCTGGCCATCGACCGCGCCGACGAGGCGGTGGCCCACCTCTACGACCCCTGGCACCCCGCGGTGCTGCAACTGATCAGCCAGTCCATTGCGCAGGCGCGCGCGGCGGGCAAGGGTGTCAGCGTCTGCGGTGAGATGGCGGGGGACCCCGTTTTCACCGAACTCCTGCTGGCCATGGGTCTGCGCAGCTTCTCCATGCATCCCTCGCAGATCCCTGCCGTCAAGCAGCGCATCCTGCGCGCCGACGCGCAGCGTCTGGCCGCAGCCTTGCCGAACATCCTCGAAAGCGAGGATCCGCAGGCTGCCGCCGAAAGGGAGTTGATTGGCACGCGAGGAGCGACGGCAGTGCATTGACCGTGCATGAGTAGGGCGGGCGTTGGTGGATGCACTGCTCTGCGGCGATGCCGGAGTCTTGGGTGGCGATGAAGCCGGTGCGCTCGCGATATCTATAAGTAGATGCAGGGGCGAAACGTCGCCGCAGGTGGGCATCAAGATATCAACTTGGGGCGAGTTCTTGCGAAGCCCGAAAAACCTGTGCTACAGTCGTGGGCTTCGCTGATTACAACGCAGCGCTTGTCGGGAACGGCAGCAGCGGTGGAGTGGTTGGAGAAGGGCTGGATCTGGGCTTCGGTTTGGATCTGGTGGCGAGCTTGAGAGAGTTGCCGAGTGCTTCGAAAATAATTTTCAAAAGTACTTGACGACACTGCGAAAGCAGATCAAAATCTCGCCTCTTTGCTGCTGACGAAGCGCTTCGGAAACGAACAAATCGGCGGTAGTAAGGAAAGCAAGTTGCCGAGTATTGAGAAAAGAAATTTTCAAAAATACTTGACGACGAAGCAAAAAGCAGATTAGAATCTCGCTTCTTTGCTGCTGACAACYAAACGACGTCAGCGCCGCGATTGAAACGAAAGTTTGATTGCGATGTTCTTTAAGAATTCACAGCCGATAAGCGTGGGCGTTTGAAGTGAAGTGATGTTGCAAGGTGACTTGCAACGGTCCTTCGGACTTTAAACGCTCACGGAAATTAGATTTGAATCATGCAAATGGTTTAAGTCGATTCCGTTGAGTAAATTCAAGATCGAACTGTAGAGTTTGATCCTGGCTCAGATTGAACGCTGGCGGCATGCCTTACACATGCAAGTCGAACGGTAACAGGTTAAGCTGACGAGTGGCGAACGGGTGAGTAATATATCGGAACGTGCCCAGTCGTGGGGGATAACTGCTCGAAAGAGCAGCTAATACCGCATACGACCTGAGGGTGAAAGCGGGGGATCGCAAGACCTCGCGCGATTGGAGCGGCCGATATCAGATTAGGTAGTTGGTGGGGTAAAAGCCCACCAAGCCAACGATCTGTAGCTGGTCTGAGAGGACGACCAGCCACACTGGGACTGAGACACGGCCCAGACTCCTACGGGAGGCAGCAGTGGGGAATTTTGGACAATGGGCGCAAGCCTGATCCAGCCATGCCGCGTGCGGGAAGAAGGCCTTCGGGTTGTAAACCGCTTTTGTCAGGGAAGAAAAGGGCGTTTCTAATAAAGATGCCTCATGACGGTACCTGAAGAATAAGCACCGGCTAACTA